>CALRTF020000365.1:0-3004 GCA_943370985.1 Paenacidovorax caeni | reverse complement strand
GCAGGCTCAGGGCCACCACCGCGGCCACCGGTTCGCCGACAAAACGCACCCGTTCATGGGCGAGCGCCCGCCGCGGCGGGCTTGCGCAGGGCGTGCCATCGGCGCGTTTGAAACCGCCTATGCCGGGAATCGGCTTGACGCCGGCCGCCACCAGGTCGGCGCCGGTGACGATGGCCAGCACGCCGGGCATGGCGGCCGCCGCCGCGGTGTCCACCGCGGCAATCCGTGCATGCGGATAGGGTGAACGCACAAAAAACAGGTGGCTCTGGTCCTGCAGGGTCACGTCATCGGTGAACTGGCCGGCGCCAGCCAGCAAAACGTCGTCTTCGAGACGGCGAACGGCCTGGCCGCTGCCGAAACGTGCGGGCTGGCTGTCGCCGGTGTGGGAGGATGTGGTCAAGAGAGCCCCTTGGTGGAGGCCGCGCAGCGATGGAGAGCCAACAGGCAGCACGCGCGGGCCGGAAAACCTGCTTGCCACTATAAAGGCATCCCGCCCTGCCTGCAGGCTGCCGCCTTGGGCGGCGCTGCCGCCCAATGCCCCGGCCTGCCGCTGCGCTGGCGGGATCACCGACAATGGCGCCATGCCCTTACCTTCTCCTCCCATTCGCCGCCACAGCAACAAGGCCAACAATGAGCTGCTCATCAAGAGCGGCCTGTGCGTCCTGATCGGCCTGTCCGTGCTGGTGTCGCCCTACTTCATCAAATCTCCCGGCATGCAGGGCATCGTTGCCGGCGCCTCACTGGTGGGCTGGTTCGCGCTGGTGCTCGGCCTGGCTTTCGGCGGCCTCTGGCTGCGCCGCAAGTTCACGCCCAGCCACGGTCCGGCAGGACCGCAGTAGCCTCGGGCTGCTAGCAAATCGGTAGCTGCCGGCCCTTGACGGAAAAGGGCTGGCAGCCCGTGAGGCGAGAAACCGGGCGAGGCCCGGGCGATTGTTTTTGTATCCGGCCTTCTGGCATGCTGTCCTACAGACGTGCAGTGCAATCCCTTGCGGCGCCTGTATACCCGCCGCGAGAGACTGAAGCGGTGAACCCGATGAACTTTTCCGGCGATCCGCAGTACGGATCCGACCTTTCTCCAACAATTCAATACCGTATGGCAGTGAAGGCCTATATCGTTGAAGACAACGACCTGATCCGCGACAACCTGGTGGAGACCCTGACGGAGCTTGCGGGCATTCGCACTGTCGGGCACTCTGCCACCGAAGCCGATGCCTGCTCCTGGCTGGAGCAACATCCCCGGGATTGGGACCTGCTGGTCGTCGACCTGTTCCTGGAGCAGGGCAACGGCCTCGGGGTGCTGAGGAAGTGCCAGCAACGCGCCGCCGTGCAAAAGGTGGTGGTGCTGTCCAACTATGCAACCGACGATGTTCGCGACCGCTGCCTGGCCTGCGGCGCGGACGCGATTTTCGACAAATCCACCGAGCTCGATCTCTTCATCGACTATTGCTCGGCGCGCCACTGAGACAGCGCCGGCCGGAGGCTTTTCAGCCCACGGCCACCTCGATGCGCCGCGGCCGCGCGGCCTCCGCTTTCGGGATGCTCAGCCGCAACACACCCTTGTCCAGCCTGGCGTCGATACGCGACGGATCGAGCTCGCGGCTCAGGGTGAAACTGCGGCGGTACAAGGGATTGAGAACCTCGCCGTAGATCATGGCCATCTCGCTGCCCACCGGCGCGTCGGCCGCACCCTCGATCACCAGGCTGTCGCCGTCCACACGCACGTTCAGGCGTTCCCTGGACACGCCGGGCAGGTCTGCCATCACGGTGAAGCCTGCGTCGTCTTCAAAAATATCCACGGGCGGCAACACCGCCGTGCTGCTCTCGCCCAGGGACTCGGGAGATCCGGCAGCGCCGCGGCCGTTCCGCGCAATCCCGCTGCTGCCGTCTGTCTGGGTCAACACTGTGTCGGAATTCATCACATGCTCCTTGTGGGTGAAATCAGTGGATCTGGATCTGGCGCGGTTTCGACGACTCGCGGCGCGCCACGCTCACGCGCAGCAGGCCATCGCGGTAAAACGCGCTGATGCGGGCCGGGTCGGCATCCTCGGGCAGCGGAATCACCCGCCGGAAACTGCCCTGGAAACGCTCGCGCGCATACACCGTGACCGAGTCGCCTGCCGGCCGCTCTTCCTTGCGCTCGCCGGCCACCACGAGCAGGCCCTTGTCCACCGTGAGTTGCAGCGCGGCCGGGTCCAGCCCGGGGGCCAGCGCCAGCACTTCGATGGCATCCGGTGTGCTGCCGACATTGATGACGGGGAAGCTGCTGCGCGGCAGCGCGCGTATGCTGCTGGCGCCGCCGGGCGGGAAGGCGCGTTCGACCTCCTGCTGCAGGCGGCTCAAGCCGGCGAAGATATCGCCGTACAGGTTCAAACCGTTCATGATGAGGGTCTCCTTTCTGAAAAATCATGAAGCGATGTTTCAGGGGATGGCCGGGAGCGGCGACGCCCTGACGGCAGGGACATATTGGCGCCGGGCAGGCTTTCAAGAGGCGGCGGCAAAAAAATCGCGGCCGCGCCCGGACGCGTTTCAGGCCTCGCGCGGCGGACGCGGGATTTTCTTGAAGCGCACCAGGCGGTCGGTCTCGATGCGGTCCTTCTTGACCTGCCTTTCGGCGTCGAGCAACTGGCCGGCGGCCAGCCAGGCGGCAAACTCCTGCGGCGTTTCCAGCGTGATGCGGCCCAGCGTCGCGGCGCGGAATTCATGGATCACGATTTCGGCCGCTTTCTGCAGGTTGATGCGTCCCTTGCCCAGCACCGCGCCGCGTTTGCGGCCTATGGCTTCGAGCAGTTGCTCGTCGGTGATGCCGGGCGGCAGTTCGACCTTGTAACGCGCCTGCAAGGCGGCCGGGTAGTGCCTGATCAGGTAGTCGAGCAGCTCGAGCGCGACCTCCTCCTCGTTGAAGGCATTGCGGCCGATGGCGCCGCTGGCCGCCAGGTTGTAGCCGCTTTTGGCAACGATGATGCGCGGCCACAACATGCCGGGCGTGTCCCACAAATAAAACCCG
>CALRTF020000364.1:0-3006 GCA_943370985.1 Paenacidovorax caeni | reverse complement strand
CGCACCGCGCGCTCATGCACC
This sequence comes from Paenacidovorax caeni, assembly GCA_943370985.1. Classification (GTDB taxonomy): domain Bacteria; phylum Pseudomonadota; class Gammaproteobacteria; order Burkholderiales; family Burkholderiaceae_C; genus Polaromonas; species Polaromonas caeni_A. The sequence continues at coordinate 2,985 of CALRTF020000364.1, read as the reverse complement.
CGCATCGCGGCCGCGCTGGTAAGCACGGCATCGTTGCCGCCTACTGCCAGGACGCCTTGCGCCGTGAATGGCCGAACACCCAGCGTGGCGGCTTCGTCGATCGCCTCCAGCACCAGGTCATTGCGCTTGCTGGCCAGCCCGTCCAGGATCGTCTCCACTTGGCGCAGCAGATCCTGCAGCTGGTGGACCGGGACCAGCTGCGCCGAGTCCACGGCCGCGCTCAACTTGCCCTTGATTTCGGCCGCCGCCTGCTCGTAAATTGATAGCAGACTGTCCACGCCACGCCCGTCCAGGTCGTACATGGCATTGCGCGCCTGTTGGGTGGCGCGCTTGATCGCGGCGGCCTGATTCATGGGAGGCGTGCGTTTGTTTCACGCAGATCTGCGCAAAACATACGCAGATTTACGTGCGAAAAGCACGAAATTTCGTGCATCACGCCCGGCCCCGTCCGCCGTTCCCGCCGGCGTTGCTGATCGTGGTCGCGCTTTCGCCCTTGGGCGCATTACCCGGGGTCACATTGACCTTCGACCCGGGCTGGTCACCCCCGGCGCCGCCGCCTGCTGGTGGGTAAGGGTCCTTCCGCTTGGCCTGTTCTTCGCGCTTGCGGCGCACGTAGTCCGGATCCAGGCCCATGTCGGCAAATACCATGTCGTCCGGCAGACCCAAGGCCATGTATTTCAGAGCCAGATCCGCCACCTGGTTGGGCGTCTCGGTGCGGCGCTGGGCAAAACGCAGCGTGAATTCGTCAGTGCCCGGGTCAATGCCCTTGAACAACAGATGCACGCGAAAGGCGATCGCATACCCGACTGCCAACCCGTCCTGCAGGCCGTCGACCTCATCGTAGTAGTCCCGTTTCAGATCCTCCAGAATGTCCCGGCTCAGGCCGGTCGTGTAGCCCAGCAAAGCTTTCGACGCGGGTCCGCCAGCAAACAAGGTGTCCATCAGGTGGATCACGTCCGACATTTCTCCCATCCCGGAATCGCCCTGCACACCTGTGACGCCGCCTTTTCTGTTGGAGTAAAAGTCGGTCGTGATCTCGCCCTTCTCGTTTTCAGTTTGCTTGCGATACGTTGCCAGGTCCTCGGGCGAGGCACCTTCCAGAACATGCGACAGGCGCAGCGGTGCACGCATCCGGCGGCGAATGACCAGATCTTCCTCGGTCATGATGAGCTTGCGCCAAGTCTTCACGCACCCATCCAGAAGCGGCCTGCCCATCGCGCCCATGTCGTCGAAGTTGTCCGGGTCCAGCCGGCTCATCACCATCTGCCACGCTGGCCAGCTGGCCAAAACTTTGTTGGTCATCACGTCGCGCTGCTCCCACGCCCGGGTGGGGTCCTTGAACCGCCCGCCCATGTCGGTGATCGGCATCATCGTGTCGCTGGGCATGCGGATCGCTGCGCTGACTTCCTTGGCCTTATTCAGCACCAGCTGCAGCGGCAAATTGCCTTCGACCACAAAACCGCGTGCATCGCTTTTCAGTTTCTCGCTGCTGTCCAGCTGCAGCCGTCCCTTGAAGCCCTCCCACTCGCGCTTCAGCGTCTCGCTGGAACTGAGTTCGTTGACCTGCAGAACCAGCCCCCCGCGAATGGTGTCGCGTGCAGCCTTGGAGTGGATCCGCTTCACCCGCCCGTCCTCAATATCCATTTCCCGGATGGTGCGAATCATGGCTCGACGTTCCGTGTCGATCCACATCTGCTGCATCATCCGCTCCATCGCAATGTCGCTGGCGATGCGGTCTCCGGTTTCGCCGGCCGGTGGGCTCGAGGCTGGGTTAAAAGCGTTCCACGCTTTGGCCATGGCGCTGAAAGCAGAAGAGGCGCGGGTAAGTACGTTCATGGTGGTTTCCTTCAGGCCGCCAACGGCCAGGGGTGAAAGCTGGGTACCTGGAGGCGAAGCAGCTCAATCAAGCGGTGCATGCCCGCAGGCAGGCCAAGCAGGCTTGCGCGGCTGACCTTGCGGGTTTCAATCACGGCCGGCGCATCAGCCAGGCCTCGGGTCATCAGCGCGTACACGGCCGCCATCGCTGCATCAAACAAGTCGTCTCCGATCTTGTCGTCGGCCATCTTGAAGCTGCTGTAGCTGGCCTTGGTAGGTTCGGCTCGCATGTTCGCCATTTGCCGGCAAAACGCTATCCACTCCGGCGGCTCATCGTCCGAGGCCTGGTCAACAAAGGGAAACGCTGCACGGTTATGGTGAAACCCCTCGCGCAACGCGCTGGCCATCACGTGTTTGGTCATGCCCTCGAAGCGCATGGGCGCAAACGGCCACTGCACCCAGCTGCTGGCGGTGCTGTCTCCATCGTTGATGGTCTGACGGTTGATGGGCGTCAGGCCCTTGTTGTAGAGCGTGTCATTCAGCGCAGTGAGCATGCCCACCCCGTAGGCGTCGCCGATGGCGTAGTCCGGCATGAAATATTCCCAGAAGGAAGCGAGGTCCTTGAGCAACACCTGGTCGTCAATGCCTGGTCGCCATGTGTGCACAAAAGGGAAAGTCATCCAGTTACCGATTTGCTCGCACACCACCAAAGCGCTTTTGGAGGCTTCCGGCTTCTCGCCATGGCCGGTGTGGTCATACCCAAAGCTCAGCAGTCCCCGCTTTTTGTAGCGCATGCCAGGCATAGGCACAGCGCGCGTAAGGCCGGCTTCTAGGCCCAACGCTGCAGCCCTCCGAATATGGCTTTCCCAGATCCAGTTGCGCGCCGAGACGTTCTTGCATAGAAACTGTCGTAGGTATTCGTCAGGCGGGAGCTGCAGCCGCATGCTGTCGGCCCAGGCTGCATCCACCATGCCCATGCGCTTGCCCAGGTGCACATCCACCGCCGGCAGTACGTGATATTCCCCGGTGGCAATGAGGCGCTGCAGCACGTCTGCCCCTTTGAACACCCCCGTTATCCGGATCTTCGGCTTAAAGCTCTGCACGCGCGGGTCCACGCCGAGGCGGCGAGCAGCGCCAAGCATCGGCAAAAACCGACTCATCAGCCGGTCT
>CALRTF020000363.1:0-3047 GCA_943370985.1 Paenacidovorax caeni | reverse complement strand
CTGGCACCTGGGCAAGCTCAGGGCCGGCAACATCATGCGACCGATCGAGGGCCCGGCCTGGAACTACCGCTACCGCGCGCGCCTGTCGGTGCGTTTTGTGCGCAAGAAGGGTGAGGTGCTGGTCGGTTTTCATGAGCGCAAAAGCGGTTACGTCGCCGACATCCGGGAATGCCATGTGTTGCCGCGGCATGTCAGCGACCTGCTGCTGCCGCTGCGCGCGCTGATAGGCGCGATGGATGCCAAGGAAACCCTGCCGCAGATCGAGCTGGCCTGCGGCGACGACATCACGGCGCTGGTGCTGCGCCACATGGAGCCGCTGTCGGCGGGCGACACCGCGAAGCTGCGCGCCTTTGCGGCAGCGCATCCCGGCCTGCAATGGTGGCTGCAGTCGGGCGGGCCCGACACCGTGACGCTGCTCGATCCGCCCGGCGGTCCCGCGCAGCAACTGGCCTATGCGCTGCCGGCTTACGGCATCACCATGCCCTTCCGCCCGACCGACTTTACCCAGGTGAATCCGCAGATCAACCAGGTGCTGGTCTCGCGCGCGCTGCGCCTGCTGGACGTGCAGCGTCATGAACGCGTGATCGACTGGTTCTGCGGCCTGGGCAACTTCACGCTGCCACTGGCGACCCAGGCGCGCGAGGTGCTGGGCATCGAGGGCAGCGAGGCCCTGGTCGCCCGCTCGCGCGAAAATTATGCATCGAATCAGGCTGCAGCCCCTGCGGGACGTGCGCTGGTAGCTACCAAATTTGTAGCGCGCAACCTGTTCGAGATGACGCCCGGCATGCTGGTGGCGGACGGCGCCGCCGACAAATGGCTGGTCGACCCGCCGCGCGAGGGTGCGTTCGAACTGTTCAAGGCCCTGGCCGCGCTGCACCAGCAAGCCGTGACGGGTGTGCCCTGCGATGACAGCGGCGGGCAGCAGAACCTGCAGATCGGCGGCTGGACCCCTCCGCGGCGCATCGTCTATGTGAGCTGCAACCCGGCGACGCTCGCGCGTGATGCCGGTGTGCTGGTCAATGACGCCGGCTACCGCTGCAGCTCGGCCGGCGTCGTCAACATGTTCCCGCATACCGCGCATGTGGAATCGATCGCCGTTTTTGACCTGAACCGCGATTGAGCTGAAAAACAGGCAAAAAAGGAAAAGGGCCCGAAGGCCCTTTTTTTTGGGTGTATGAGATTCTCGCCGGCGGGCCTTCGAGGCCCTTGGCTCGCCAGCCGCTACGCTGGTCGATCCCGCAAGCGGGGCCCTCGCCCTTCGCTCCGCGTCTTATTCGCGGTCGCCGCCCATGATGCCCAGCAGGGCGAGCAGGGCCTGGAACACATTGAACAGGTCCAGGTACAGGCGCATGGTGGCGCTGATGTAGTTGGTTTCGCCGCCGTCCAGGATCTGCTTGAGGTCGTACAGCATGTAGGCGCTGAAGATGCCGATCACGGCCACCGACAGGGCCAGCATGCCGGCGGTGGAGCCGACGAACACATTGATGATGCCGCCGACCATCACGACCATGGCGCCGACGAACAGCCACTTGCCCATGCCGGAGATGTCGCGCTTGATCACGCTGGCCAGCGAGGCCATCACGAAAAACACGCCAGCGGTGCCGCCCATGGCGGTCATGATCAGCTCGGAGCCGTTGCGAAAGCCCAGGATCATGCCGATCATGCGCGAGAGCATCAGGCCCATGAAGAAGGTGAAGGCCAGCAGCACCGGCACGCCGGCGGCGGAATTTTTGGTCTTCTCGATGGCGTAGAGGAAACCGAAGGCGCCGCCCAGGAACACGATCAGGCCCAGGCCGCCGGTCAGCGAAGCGGTGATGCCTGTGGCAACGCCGACCCAGGCGCCCAGCACGGTGGGCAGCATGCTCAGGGCCAGCAGCCAGTAGGTGTTGCGCAAGACCCGGTTGCGCTGCTCGGCAGAGCCAACGTAGCCGCGGTCAAGGGTTTGAACATTGTCATTCATGAGGGTCTTCTCCATAGAGGCCAGCATATGCAGGCAGGATCATTTTAGGGTGCCAGCCTTCATTTCAATGGAATAACCCCAGACACTTCCTACTTTTTGTCAGGGTTCTCCAAGTTTCAATGCATGCAATGGCGCGCTGCCGGCGCGTAAAACTTGCGTATGCTTGGCGCCTGGCTCAACTCAAAACTCCTGGAACAGACATGAAATCAAAACCGACTCTGGAATTCGCCGACGTTCAGTCCATCGCAGCCGCCGCGGCGGCCGAAGCCCTGAAAAACAACTGGGCGGTGACGATCGCGGTGGTCGATGACGGCGGCCATCTGCTGCACCTGCAGCGCCTGGACGGCGCGGCGCCGATCTCGGCCCACATCGCGCCGGCCAAGGCCCACACGGCGGCGCTTGGACGCCGTGAAAGCCGCATTTATGAAGAAATGGTCAACGGCGGCCGCGTGTCCTTCCTGAGCGCGCCCGAACTCAAGGGCCTGCTCGAAGGCGGCGTGCCTATCATGAAGGACGGGCAGTGCCTGGGCGCCGTCGGCGTCAGCGGCGTGAAGTCCACCGAAGATGCGCAGGTCGCGCGTGCCGGCATCGCCGCCATCGGCCTGTGAGCTTGCAGTCCAGCCGTTGCTATCGAATAAGTAGCTGCTGAGGCTTTTCGCACAAGGGCCGCAGTCCGATTTGACGTCAAAAAGCCGACCCTCGGGTCGGCTTTCTTGCAGGGGTGTGGAGAAAAAAAGCCTGGCTAATGCTTGTGCCCGAGGGCGCAGGTCTGGCTGGCAAAAAACGATCTGTGAGGCTTGTTCAAGCCTCGGATCGCCCCACGATGAAAGGGGTGCGTGTCGGCTATTTGGTCAGGATCAGCTTGCCCAGGCGGGTGGCCTGCAACCGGTAGGTCAGGCCGTTGTGCTTGATCTCCACGGCTTTCTGGCCGCGCAGGATTTCTGTGCTTTCGAGGACGCCGCCGGACGCGCTGTGTGCCGGTGCGGCCGGCACGGGCATCTCGGCCTGGCGGGCGGCGCGCGAAGGCAGGCTCAGGGTGGTCGGGGCAATGGCGATGGACATGGTGTGGACCTGTTTGGCTGTCGAT
>CALRTF020000362.1:0-3076 GCA_943370985.1 Paenacidovorax caeni | reverse complement strand
AGGACCTGCCGACACACGCCAGGCTGAAGTTGCAACCGCCGGGCAGCATGTGCAATGCCACCACGCGCATCACCAACGCAGCCGAGGTCGATACGCTGTTGCAGGGCTGGCTCCGGACGGCCTACGACGCGGCGGATTGAGCGGCAGTTCGGACCGTCGACCCGGCACAAACCCGAAAAGGCACTGGCAGGCGACCTGCCCGAGAGCTGACTGTAGCCACCGTTAGCAACTGGCCGGGACAGGCCGATGAGAGGCCCAGGCTTGTGGCCGAGTGTGTGAGTTCAGGGCTGCGCCAGTAAGCTGACCTTCGCTTCGCCGGCCCCGCCGACCAAGGTCAGCTCCAGGCTGCACCAACGTAGAACCGGAGTCGGCCATCAGGCGTCGTTCATGACCGGCTGCTTGCGGGCGACTTGATGTCGTTGCTGCGATTGGAGCAGGGGCCCTTGAAAATCTTGTCCTCACCGGTCCTTCGACCTCGTCGCCCCAGTCGACTGCCCCTGCAATGGCCGTTCCCCGCGACGCGGCAGAATCCCCCCCATGATGGAACTGCTAACCGACCCTCAGGCGTGGATCGCCTTCGCCACCTTGACCGCCCTGGAACTTGTTCTGGGCATCGACAACATCATCTTCATCTCCATTCTCGTGGACAAACTGCCGAAGGAGAGGCGCGAGTTCGCGCGCAGGATCGGCCTCTTCATGGCGATGTTCATGCGCATCGGCCTGCTGCTGCTGCTGGCCTGGATCGTCGGGTTGGTGGCGCCGCTGTTCACGGTGCTCGGCCACGAGATCTCGGGTCGTGATCTGATCCTGATACTCGGCGGCCTGTTCCTGATCTGGAAGAGCACTGGTGAAATCCACCAATCCCTCGAAGGCGAAGAAGAGAGCCAGGGCAGCAAGGCCGTCAAGGCGACGTTTGCTGCCGTCATCTTGCAAATCATGGTCATCGACCTCGTGTTCTCGCTCGACTCCATCATCACCGCCGTGGGCATGGTGGATGACGTGCGCATCATGATCGCGGCGGTCGTGGGCTCGGTCGCGCTGATGATGCTCTTTGCCGGTGCCATCGGGCGCTTCGTCTCCGACCATCCCACCATCAAGATGCTGGCATTGGCTTTCTTGGTGGTGGTCGGCGTCGTGCTGGTCGCGGAAGGCTTCGGCCACCACGTGCCCAAGGGCTATGTCTACTTCGGCATGGCGTTCTCGCTGGGGGTGGAGATGCTCAACATCCGCATGCGCAAGAAGAGGGCGCATAAGGTTGAACTCAACCCGGCACGCATGCCCGGCTCCAACGACTGATCGTTCGTGCTGCGTGGCGGTGCTGCCGGCGCCGTCGCCACCGGGTAACGCCAACTGCCCGGCCAGCGCCGGAGCGGCGTGAGTGGACTTCCCTGATCTCACGGACATGTCGGCGCAGTTCTATGTCGGCTTCAACGCGTGCCGGACTCACCCTGTCTGCCAGTTCCTGCCACGCACGAAGACCCGCTATGCCGAATGCTGGCGCGGCCGTTCGAACTTGAAGGCACCCACCTTCAGCGAGCAAAGGCGTAGCTCAATCCGCTGCAGGGGCTCGCAGCAGAAACTGTACAGTTTTCGGATGGGCCGACACGGCACGAAGTTCGAGCTCTCTGCCGCGCAGCAGTTTGCCGAAGGGCTGAAGCAGCGCCTGGGCGGGCACAGTATCGACATCGGTCCTGTGCGGATCGCCGTGTCGACCAGCGTCGGCGCCGCGGTCCATCCTGACGACGGCGCCGACCCCGAGGCGCTGCGTGCCCATGCCGACCAGGACATGTACCGGGTCAAGCAGGACGGCTGCGCCGCTGTCGGTGCCGGCGCCAATGGGCAAGGCGCGGCAGGCGGTGCTGCAAAGGATCAGCACTCGCGCCACCAAGCCGCTCACCCACCGGGCTGCTGGTCGAAGGCGACGGCTTGACTCACGTGGCCGACGACTGCGGCGATCTGGATGAGACCCGCGCTGGCGACGCTGTGCAGGTGGCAGTGGACGCCAAAAACCGCATCAAGCGTTGTCGAATGCGGCGCCTTGCTGGGCCAAAAGGTGTTCGAATATCTGATTCTCTCGGGCTGAGCTTGGTGCTGAAGCCGCCCCATGCGGGCTGTCAGCCCGCTGGGTTCTTGCGGGGCAGACGACCTAGGCGCCAGGCAGGCCCGACGATCCGATCTCCATCACGGAATTCAAATGAAGCTGCCAATCCTTGCATCCCTGGCCCTGGGCCTGCAGGTTCTGTCCATGCCGGGCCTGGCGCAGGAAAGGAGCCCCGCCGAGCCTGTCCGGATTCTTCATGTCATGAGCTATCACTCGCCTTGGCGCTGGACCGACGGCCAGTTGGAGGGTTTCAAGGCCGGCCTGGGCGATGTGCTCGCCGAGTACCGGGTGTTCCAGCTGGACACCAAGCGCTGGTCCAGCAACGAGCAAAAGGACGAGCGTGGCAAGTTGGCACGTGAGTTGGTCGCGGCATGGAAGCCTGACCTGATCTACACCACGGATGACGATGCTCAGGATCTGGTGACCAAGTACTACCTCGACACACCGATCAGGAATGTGTTCAGCGGCGTCAACAAGGCACCCGAGCACTACGGCTTCGACAAGGCGAACAACGTCACCGGCGTGATCGAACACGAGCACTTTGCCGAGTCGGTCCGGCTGCTGAAGAACATCGTGCCTTCGCTCAAGCGGCTGGTGGTGGTGCTCGACGACGCCGCCATGTGGCAGCCGGTGGTCGCACGCATGCAGGCGGCCGCGCTGCCCGCTGGGGTGTCCATCGTCGGTTGGGAGACCATCAAGACCTACGCTGACTACAAGGCGCGGATCGCGGCCTACCCGAGCATCGCCGACGGCATTGCCCTGATCGGCATCTTCAACTTCAAGGACGCCGTCGGGAAGAACGTTCCCTACCAGGAGGTCATGCGCTGGACAGCGGAAAACTCGACCCTGCCGGACCTAGGCTTCTGGATTGACCGCGTGCACTACGGCACCCTGGTCGCGGTCACCGTTTCCGAACGCGAACAAGGGCTGGCGGCCGGGAAACTTGCGCGGGCCATCCTGCGCGATGGGAAGTCT
>CALRTF020000361.1:0-3081 GCA_943370985.1 Paenacidovorax caeni | reverse complement strand
ACCCCGGGCCGCACGACGTGCAGATGCATGTACGGATCTCGGCGCGCGGGGTCTCCGCACAGCGGCTGCGCACTCTGGTGGAGGGCAGCAACCGCCGCGCGCCCATGACGTCCGCCTTCAGGCATGCGCTGCCGGTGGCCTTGCACATCGACATCGGTGATGCCTGATGGACGCCTTGTCGGAAACCTTGCGTGTGGTCCGGCTTGTCGGCGCCATTTTCATCAACGCCCGCTTCACTGCGCCCTGGTGCTACCAGTCGCCCGCAGCCAGCACGGCAGCGCCATTCCTGGAGCCAGGCGCCGAGCGCGTGGTGATTTTCCACCTGATCACCGAAGGCGAGTGTTATGTCGAGCTGGGCGACGAGCCGCCGCTGCGCCTGACGGCCGGCGACGCGGTCATTTTCCCGCAGGGCGACGCGCACCGCATGAGCTCCCAGCCGGGCCTGGCCCCCGCCACCGGCGCGCGCCTGGACGTGGTGCTGGCGCGCCGGCCGCGCCAGCTGGCCTATGGCGGAGGCGGCCCGGCCACGCGCCTGGTGTGCGGCTACCTCGCGTGTGACGCGCGCCTGGCCGGCATGCTGCTGGCGGGCCTGCCGACGGTGGTGAAGGTCAATGTGCGCGGCTCCAATGCCGGCATCTGGCTGGAAGCCTCGGTGCGTTACGCGCTGGCCGAAGCCCGCTCACCCCGGCCCGGCGGCGCCGGCGTGCTGGCCAAGCTGGCCGAGGTGCTGTTCATCGAGGTTCTGCGCCTTTACATGAATGGCCAAGCCGAAGGCCGTATTGGGTGGCTGGCGGGTGTGGGCGACCGGGTGGTGGGTGCCGCGCTGAATGCCCTGCACCAGAACCCCGCGCAGGCCTGGACGCTGGAAGAACTGGCGCGCACCGCCGGCACCTCCCGGTCGGTACTGGCCGAGCGCTTCCAGCAACTGGTGGGCAGCTCGCCGATCCAGTACCTGACGCAGTGGCGCATGGTGCTGGCTTCCAACCTTCTGTGCCGCAGCAACGCGCCGCTGGCGCGCATTGCCGAAGAGGTCGGTTACCAGACCGACACGGCCTTCAGCCGCGCCTTTCGCCGCGAGTTCGGCGCGCCGCCCGCCGCCTGGCGTCGGGATCGGCTGGCGCGCAACAACGGGCCATGGAGCCCGGTCAGCTGAAAAGCTCGTACGCGTCTATGATGGAGGGTTTTGCGGCGCCCCTACACGTGAACTCTCCCAACGACGGCAAATACCTCGCTCCCGCGGCTGCAGACGGCAAGCAGGTGGCAGAGCCCGCCCCGGGCCGTTACCTGGCGCAAAGTCTGGCCATGCAGCGCATCAGCATACGCGGCGCGCGCACGCACAACCTCAAGAACATCGACCTCGACATCCCGCGCAACCAGCTGGTGGTGATCACCGGCCTGAGCGGCTCGGGCAAGTCCTCGCTGGCCTTCGACACGCTGTATGCCGAGGGCCAGCGCCGTTACGTCGAGAGTCTGTCCACCTACGCGCGCCAGTTCCTGCAGCTGATGGACAAGCCCGATGTGGACATGATCGAGGGCCTGTCGCCGGCGATCTCGATCGAGCAGAAGGCCACCTCGCACAACCCGCGCTCCACCGTCGGAACGGTCACCGAGATCCACGATTACCTGCGCCTGCTGTTTGCGCGCGCCGGCACACCGTTTTGCCCCGACCACGACCTGCCGCTGCAGGCGCAAAGTGTCAGCGAGATGGTCGACCATGTGCTGGCCCTGCCCGAAGACACCAAACTGATGATCCTGGCGCCGGTGGCGCGCGAGCGCAAGGGCGAATTTGTCGAGCTGTTTGCCGAGATGCAGGCCCAGGGTTATGTGCGCTTCCGGGTCGACGGCACGGCGTACGAGTTCGACGAACTGCCCAAGCTCAAGAAGGCCGAAAAACACAACATCGACGTGGTCATCGACCGGCTCAAGGTGCGGCCCGACATGCAGCAACGGCTGGCCGAAAGTTTCGAAGCCGCACTGCGCCTGGCCGACGGCAAGGCGATCGCGATGGAAATGGATTCGGGCCAGGAACATCTGTTCAGCGCCAAGTTTTCCTGCCCGGTCTGCAGCTACTCGCTCAGCGAGATGGAGCCGCGGCTGTTTTCCTTCAACTCGCCGGTCGGCGCCTGCCCGACGTGCGACGGCCTGGGCCACATGGAGTTTTTCGACCCGGCACGGGTGGTGGCCTTCCCCTCGCTGAGCCTGGCCAGCGGCGCGGTCAAGGGCTGGGACCGGCGCAATGCCTATTACTTCTCGATGCTCGAGAGCCTGGCCAGACACTACGGCTTCGACATCGACACCGCGTTCGAGAAACTCCCGGACGCGGTGCAGCAGGTGGTGCTGCATGGCTCGGGCGAGGACGAGATCAAGTTCAGCTACATCCTCGACTCGGGCGCCAATGCCGGAAAAAAACACACGAAGAAACATCCCTTCGAAGGCGTGATCACCAACTTCGAGCGGCGTTACCGCGAGACCGACTCGGCCGCCGTGCGCGAGGAACTCGCGCGTTACCGCAGCCTGCAGCCCTGCCCCGACTGCGAAGGCACGCGCCTGCGCCGCGAGGCCCGCCATGTCTACCTGGTCGGCGCAGGCGGGCGCAAGGCCATCTACGAAATCAGCAACATCACCTTGCGTGAAAGTTTCGACTACTTCGACACCCTGACCATGGAAGGCGCCAAGGCCGAGATCGCCGGCAAGGTGGTGCGCGAGATCGGCCTGCGCCTGAAGTTCCTCAACGACGTCGGCCTGAACTACCTGAGCCTGGACCGCAGCGCCGAGACCCTGTCGGGCGGCGAGTCGCAGCGTATCCGGCTGGCCTCGCAGATCGGCTCGGGCCTGACCGGCGTGATGTATGTGCTCGACGAGCCCAGCATCGGCCTGCACCAGCGCGACAACCGGCGTCTGATCGAGACGCTCGTGAAGCTCAAGAACCTCGGCAACACGCTCATCGTCGTCGAGCATGACGAGGACGCGATCCGCGCCGCCGACCACGTCATCGATCTCGGCCCCGGTGCCGGCGTGCACGGCGGGCGCATCATCGCGCAGGGCACGGCCGACGAGGTGGCGGCGAACCCGGAGTCGCTG
>CALRTF020000360.1:0-3096 GCA_943370985.1 Paenacidovorax caeni | reverse complement strand
CAGTGAACTCCAGGTTGCCTCCGGGGTTGCAGGCCGGCAGGGCCCAGGCCTCGCGGCTGTGCTCGTAGCTGCGCATCCAGCTCTCGACCTGGCAGCTGCCGGCCGTCGTGAGGCGTGCGTCATCGGTCACAAAAGGCCGCGCGGCCCAGGCCGGCGCCACGCAGAACAGACACAGGACCAGAACAAACTTCATGCGACGATTCTAGGAGCCGCGTCTTTCAACTCTGTCACGGACTTCAGGTATCTCCTCACCACCGGCACAGCCCCCGGGTGCGGCGTCTAGGGTGCGGCGCGCAACAGCACGCTCGCGTGCAGGCCATGAGCGCCGGGCGCGTCACGCAGCTCGAAGCTCGCGCCCATGACCTCGGCGAACTTGCCCACGATGGCCAGGCCCAGGCCCGCGCCCTCACCCAGGCGCTGCGCATGCAAACCACGCACCCCGCGCTGCAGCAGGTGGTGACGCTCCTGCACATCCAGGCCCGGGCCGTTGTCGATGACGGAAAGACGCACGCCACCGGACTCGCGGAGCAGCTCCACGGTCACCGTGCCGGCCTGGCCCGCCGGCGGACGGGCGTGGCGCAACGCGTTGTCGAGCAGGTTGCCGAGCAGGCCTTCGATCAGCGCCGCGTTGCCGATCACATGCACAGGCTGGTCCAGCCCCTGCACACCCAGATCGACACCTGCGGCGTCAGCACGCGGCAGATAGCGCAACACGGTCTCGCGCACCAACTCGTCAAGCGCTACGGGCTCGTTGCGCACGCCGGTGTCCGCCTCTTCGGCCAGGGCCAGGGCCAGCAGCTGTTCGACCAGACGGCTGGCCCTGGCCTCGCTGGTACCGATGCGCTGCAGCTGCTCGCGCCAGACCGCCGGCTCGCCCTGGGCCAGGCCGTACTCGGCCAGTGCCCGGATGCCTGCCAGGGGCGTGCGCAACTCATGGGCCACATTGCCCGAGAACTCGCGCTGGGCCTGCAGGCTGTGGTCCAACCGGGCCAGCAGCGCATTGATCGCCGCGCCCAGCTGCGCAATGTCACGCGAGTTGGCCGAGACGGACAGGGGCCGCAGGTCGCGTGCATCGCGCTGCTCGACCGAGTGCCGCAGGTCACTCAGGGGCTGCAGCTCCTGCCCGATGATGCGACGCAACCAGAGCGCGAGCAGGCCCAGCAGCAGCAGCTGGGGCGCCACCGAATAGACCAGCACATCGCGCAACAGGGCCTTGCGGCTGCGCGTGGTCTGGCCCACGGTGACGACGAAATCATCCGGCTCGTCCTGGACCACCACCACAGAGCGCAAGGGACGGCCTTCATAGACCGTCTCCGAGAAGCGGATGTAGGCGGGGCTGCGCGGCAGCGGGGCCTGCAGGCCCGGGTGGCCGGCCAGGACCGTGCCGTCGCCGCGGCGCACGACGAAATAGATGCTCTCGCTCTGGTCGAACAGAACCGTGCTCATCTCCCGGCTGGAGAGCTCCAGCGCCAGGCCCTGGGGCTGGGCCCGTACCCGCGAGGCCAGAGCGTAGGCATCGTCGAGCAGGGCGCGATCGAAGGCCTTCTGTGCAAAGTAGTAGGCCACGGCCACCGTGAGCGCGGTGCCCAGCAGCCAGGTCAGGGCCAGCGGCAGCAGCACATGGCGCACCAGACGCGCGCGCAGCGAAGGCCGGCCCGGAGCCTGCAGGTCCGTCAAGGCGCGTCCCCGGCCGCCTCGAGCGCATAGCCCAGCCCGCGCAGGGTGCGGATCTGGGCGCCGCTGCCGGTCAGCTTCTTGCGCAGGCGCGAGATGAAGGCTTCCAGGGCGTTGTCGCCCAGCGCCTCGTCGAAATCCGACAGCTTGTCCGACAGCGCCCGCTTGCTGACCACGCGCCCGGGCGGGGTCATGAGCTCCCAGAGCACCTCGAACTCGCGTGCCGGCAGTTCGAAGAGTTCGCCTTGCAGCGTCAGCCGCCGTGTCTTGCGGTCCAGCCGCAGCGCACCGACTTCGCAGAGGTCATCCGTTCCCGCGCTGCGCCGCACCAGGGCGCGCAGCCGCGCCTCGACCTCCGCCAGCTCGAAGGGCTTGCCCAGGTAGTCATCGGCACCGGCGTCCAGGCCAGCCACGCGCTCTTCGGTGCGGTTGCGTGCCGTGAGCACCAGCACCGGCGTGCGGTCACCGCGCGCACGCGCCTCACGCAGCAGGCTCAGGCCATTGGCTAGCGGGCTGTCAGCGGCGGCGCTTTGCGGCAGGTTCAGATCGAGCAGCACGGCGTCAAAGGGCTGCACCCGCCAGTAGTGGGCGGCCTGTTCCAGATCGCCGGCTTCGTCGACGCGGTGTCCGGCATCGCGCAGGCTCAGGCGCATGACCTCGCGCAGCACGGGATCGTCTTCGATGAGCAGGATTCTCATGGTCGTGAACTTTCGGCGGGGTGTCCGTAAGCATTTTCCCTCAGTCCCGTGGTCAGCGGCTGGTCAGGCCGCGGCACGGACACTGTGGGACCTCTGTGCCTCATCGTATGAACTACCGCCTGACAACGCTCTGGGCCAGCCTGCTGCTGCCGCTCGCGCTGCACGCCCAGCCCGCCGGCACACCGCCCCAGCCCCTGAGCCTGCAGCAAGTGCTGCAAGCCGCCCAGGACAATCTGGACGTGGCCCTCTCCAGGCGCAATCTGGCCGGCGCCCAGGCCGACGTGACAAGCGCCGATCGTGCGCCGCTGCCGGTGCTCTCGGCCGGCGTGAGCCAGATCGATCTGAAAAACGGCAACGGCAGCGGCCGCGTGCTGCAGGACCGGACTTACGACAAGTCGGTCGGCCTGGACTGGACCTGGGAGCGCGGCAACAAGCGCGAGCTGCGCACCCTCACAGCCCAGCGCTCGGCTGACGCTGCACGCGCGGAACTGGATGACACCATGCTGCAGCAGCGCGTGGCGGCCCTGAGCGCCTTCTACGAGCTGCTGGCCGCGCAGGAACGCCTGGAAGCCAACGCACAGCTCGACGGCAACGCCGCCGAACTGGCCCGCACGGCAGCGCGCCGGCTGCAGGCTGGCGATCTCTCGGCCCAGGAAACGGCACGCACCGAGATCGAAGCGCAACGCGCCCGTGCCGAGCGGCGCCAGGCCGAGCTGGAGCGTCA
>CALRTF020000359.1:0-3109 GCA_943370985.1 Paenacidovorax caeni | reverse complement strand
TTACGGCGCCGTGCAGGCCTTTGCGCCTGCGCTCGTGCGCCGCAGCGACGACGGTCTGAGTACGGAAGTGCCCGCGGCCCGCCTGTGGTCGGGGCTGCTGGCCGTGGTGCCGATCGGACTGGCCGTTCTGGTGGCGATGAAGGTGCCGCACCTCGAATGGGTGGTGGTCGGCGGGCTGGGCCTGTTCGGCTTTGCCTTTGCGGTGAACTCGTCGGTGCACTCCTATCTCATCCTGGCCTACGCCGGCTCGGAGAAAGCGGCCGAGGACGTGGGCTTCTACTACGCCGCCAACGCGCTGGGCCGCTTCTTCGGCACCCTGCTGTCGGGCCTGCTCTACCAGTGGGGCGGCCTGCTGTTCTCGCTGAGCGGGTCGGCCGTGATGCTCGTCATCTGCTGGCTGATCACGCTGGCGCTGCCCACCCGGCTGGCCCTGCCAGCCGACGGTCGTTCGGCGGGCGCCGCGATCGGCTGAAGGCCCCACGCCCATCCCACGGAAAGTACCAGGAGCGAACCATGGCCGAGAAGGTCCACAACGTCCTCTTCATTTGCACCCAAAACTCGGCCCGCTCGATCATGGCCGAGGGCCTGCTCAACGAACTGGGCCGCGGCCAGTTTCGGGCGTACTCGGCCGGGAGCCAGCCCGCCGGTGCCGTGCACTCCCACGCCCTGAAGACCCTTGAGCGTATGCACCTACCCACCAGCGGCTTCCGCAGCAAGGACTGGGTGGAGTTCTCGCAGCCCGACATGCCGATCATGGACTTCGTCTTCACCGTCTGCGACAAGGCGGCCGGTGAGGTCTGCCCGGTATGGCCCGGCCAGCCCATCACGGCGCACTGGGGTGTGTCCGACCCCGCTGCCGTCCGGGGCAGCGCCGAGGATCAGGACAAGGCCTTCTGGGACGCGGCGACGATGCTCAAGCGGCGCATCGACCTGATGCTCGCACTGCCGCTGGCCTCGCTGGATCGCCTGGCTATCCAACATCATTTGCGCGACATCGGGACCCGCTGACAAGCCGATCGACGCTGATGCCGATCAATCCTGCTGCTGTTCAGCCCGCGTCATTTCGAGTTTCATGAGAATATGAAAATCGGCTGTGTCGTTGCAGGCGATAGGAACCGAGTTTTGCTATGAGTGCCGTGACGAAAAAGCTGTCCTTCCTGGACCGCTACCTGACGCTGTGGATCTTCGCGGCGATGGCCTTGGGCGTGGGCCTGGGTTGGTTCGTGCCGGGCACCGAGGCCTTCATCAACCGTTTCCAGGTCGGCACGACCAACGTGCCCATCGCGCTCGGCCTGATCCTCATGATGTACCCGCCCTTCGCGAAGGTGCGCTACGAGGAACTGCCCGACGTCTTCCGCGACAAGAAGGTACTGGGCCTGTCGCTGGTGCAGAACTGGATCGTCGGCCCGGTGCTGATGTTCGTGCTGGCCATCGTCTTCCTGCACGACAAGCCCGAATACATGGTCGGCCTGATCCTGATCGGCCTGGCGCGCTGCATCGCGATGGTCATCGTCTGGAACGAACTCGCCAAGGGCTCCACCGAGTACGCCGCCGGGCTGGTGGCCTTCAACTCCATCTTCCAGGTGCTGTTCTTCAGCGTCTACGCCTGGCTGTTCATCACGGTGCTGCCGCCGCTGTTCGGGCTGTCGGGTTCGGTGGTCGACATCTCCATCGGGCAGATCGCCGAGAGTGTCTTCATCTACCTGGGCATCCCCTGCATCGCCGGCGTGCTGACGCGCGTCGTGATGCTGAAGTTCGTCAGCAAGGACTGGTACCACACGCACTTCGTGCCGAAGATCGGGCCGATCACGCTGGTGGCGCTGCTGTTCACCATCGTCGTGATGTTCAGCCTGAAGGGCCAGCTGATCGTCAGCATTCCCTTCGACGTGGTGCGCATCGCGATCCCGCTGCTGCTGTACTTCGTCATCATGTTCCTGTTCTCGTTCTTCATGAGCAAGCGCCTGGGCGCGAGCTACGAGAAGAGCGCGACGCTGTCCTTCACCGCGGCCAGCAACAACTTCGAGCTGGCCATCGCGGTGGCCATCGCGGTGTACGGCATCAACTCGGGTGCGGCCTTTGCCGCGGTCATCGGGCCGCTGGTGGAAGTGCCGGTGATGATCTTCCTCGTCAACATCGCGCTCGGGTTCCGGCGCAAGTTCTTCGCTACCGGCGCCGAGCAAACGGCAGGCGCCTGAAAGGCTGTCATGGACGAAATATCTGCCGTTGCTGCACTGGCTGCACTCTCGCAGAGCATGCGGCTGCGCGTGTTCCGCGCGCTGGTGGGCGCGGGCCCGCAAGGCCTCACGCCCGGGGTGCTCTCCGCCACCCTCGATGTGCCGGCTTCGACGCTGTCCTTCCATCTGAAGGAATTGATGAACGCGGGTCTGGTGTCGCAAGAGCGTGACGGTCGCAGCCTGATCTACCGGCCGCAAATCGACCACATGCAGGCCTTGTTGGACTACCTCAGCGCACATTGCTGCCAGGGAGAGCCCTGTACGCCCCAGGGACCCCGCGCCGTCATCGCCTGCGGCCCGAAGTGCTGAGCAACGGCTCGACACCGAGCAGAAAGGCCAACGTGTCCTCCGCCGAAATCACCCCCGCCGGCGACCTGCCGAACATCGAGCCCGCACTCTTCGACCGCCCCACCGGGGCAAGACTGACGGGAGCCGGCGCATCCACCCATGCGCCGCGCATCCTGATGCTCTACGGTTCGCTGCGCGAGCGGTCCTACAGCAAGCTGCTCACGCTGGAAGCTGCGCGTCTGCTGCGCGCAATGTGCGCCGAGGTGCGCGTCTTCGACCCCACCGGCCTGCCTCTACCCGACGGTGCGCCCGACACCCATCCCAAGGTGCAGGAACTGCGGTCGCTGGCCGCCTGGTCCGAGGGCATGGTCTGGACCTCGCCCGAACGCCACGGCGCGATGACCGGCATCATGAAAGCGCAGATCGACTGGATTCCGCTCAGTGTCGGCGCCGTGCGCCCGACGCAGGGCAAGACGCTGGCGGTGATGGAAGTCTCGGGCGGCTCGCAGTCCTTCAACGCCGTCAACCAGCTGCGCATCCTGGGCCGCTGGATGCGCATGATCACCATCCCCAACCAGTCCTCGGTG
>CALRTF020000358.1:0-3113 GCA_943370985.1 Paenacidovorax caeni | reverse complement strand
TGCAGCTCGGTCATGGCAATGTTCATGGTCAGCGCAGCGTGCACGAGGCTGTCGCGCTCCTTGGGCTCGAGCTTGAGCTCCGCGGCCAGCAGGTGGCAGAGCGTGGCGCAGACCAGACTGTGCGAGGCGCTGTAGCCGACCGAGGAATTGGTGGCCAGCTGGAACAGCAGGTAAATGCCCACGTCGGCATCGCGCTGCAGCAGAGCCTGCATCCAGCGGTCGTACTGCCAGACGCGTTGCTCGAACTCCTGCACGCTCAGCGGGCTGCCCAGCAGGATGCCCAGGCCGGACTCCAGATCGGACCACAGGCCCAGCAGGTCTTCGTATTCGTTTTCGTCTTGGACACTCACGATGGGATCGACTCTTTCCCCGCCAGCATACCCTAGAGGGGGTTCAGTAGCGTTGTTCCAGCACCAGCTGGTCGTTGGTGCGTGTCATCTGGAAGCGGGTCAGGTAGCTGTTGCCCAGCAGGACATAGGGCATGGGGGCGGGGGTGACCAGGGCTTCGACGTCGTAG
Organism: Paenacidovorax caeni; assembly: GCA_943370985.1. Taxonomy (GTDB): domain Bacteria; phylum Pseudomonadota; class Gammaproteobacteria; order Burkholderiales; family Burkholderiaceae_C; genus Polaromonas; species Polaromonas caeni_A. The sequence continues at coordinate 2,596 of CALRTF020000358.1, read as the reverse complement.
ACGTCGAGGCTGCCCAGGCGCACCGTGGAGAGCTTCACGCGCCAGCCCACCGTCACGCCGTTGGCCGTGCTGACCTGGACCGTCTGCCCCGACTGGTAGCGCAGGCCGATGGCTTCGGCATCGGTGACGCTCATCGAGACCACCGAGGCGCCGGTGTCGACGATGAAGTTCACCGTGCGCCCATTGATCTGCCCCTGGGTGCGGAAATGGCCGTTGCTGCCCGCATGCAGCACGATGCGGCGGCGGTCACCGGCTTCGGGAGCGGCAGCCGCGGCGCTGACCGGCCCTTCGCCCAGGCGCAGGGTCTGGCGCTTGCCGCCGATCTCCACCTCGGCCTGGTTGCCCTGAGCAGAAAGCAGCTTCACGCCACGGTGCGTCTCCCCGGCGGCCACGCTCTTAGGCGGCGCACCGTCGACGACCAGCAGGGCCTTGCTGCCCAGGACGCCCGAGAGCACCACGGTCTGGGCCTGCGCCGATCCCACCACGGCCAGGGTACAGAGCAGGGCGGTCAGGGGCCGGCGCAGCATGGGACGTGCCTTGTCAGTCGCGGAAGTTGTTGAAGGTCAGCGGCACGTCGGCCACTTCCTTGCGCAGCAAGGCCATCACGGCCTGCAGGTCGTCGCGCTTGGCGCCGGTGACACGCACCTTTTCTTCCTGGATGGCGGCCTGCACCTTGAGCTTGCTGTCCTTGATCAGGCGCTGAAGCTTCTTGGCCAGTTCGGACTCGATGCCATTGCGCACCTTGACGAGCTTCTTGACCTTGTCGCCGCCGATCTTCTGCAGCTCGCCGATGTCGAGGAAACGCACGTCGACTTGCTGTTTGGTCAGCTTGTTGCGCAACACGTCCAGGATCTGGTCGATCTGGAAGTCGGCATCACCGATCACGGTGATCTCCTGATCCTTGATCTCGATACTGGCCGAGGTGCCTTTGAAATCGAAGCGGGTACCGATTTCCTTGGCGGCGTTGTCCACGCCGTTTTTGACCTTGACCATGTCGGCTTCGCAGACGGTGTCGAAAGAGGGCATAGGTGTTCGTAGCTGGGAGGATGCAAATGAGAGAATCAGGGCGATGTTAGTCGAGAAAAACGTCCCGCTCCAGCCGTACAACACCTTCCGCATCGTCGCCCGCGCCCAGACCCTGGTGCGTGTGTTGCGCGAGGCCGACGTGCAGGCGCTGTTGGCCGACCCCGAACTCGGACCGGCACCGAAATTCGTGCTCGGTGGTGGCAGCAACATCGTGCTAACCGGGGACGTCAAGGCCGTGGTCCTCAAGGTCGAGATCATGGGTCGACGGCTGGTGACGGAAAGCGACAAGGCCTGGATCGTCGAGTTCGGCGCCGGCGAAAACTGGCACGAGGCCGTGGGCTGGACCCTGGACCAAGGCTGGCCGGGGCTGGAGAACATGGCCCTGATCCCCGGCACCGTCGGCGCGGCACCGGTACAGAACATCGGCGCCTATGGCGTGGAACTGCAGGACCGCTTCGAGTCGCTCGATGCCATCGACCTGCAGACCGGCCAGCCGTTCACGCTGGAGGCGGCACAGTGCGGCTTCGGCTACCGCGATTCGGTGTTCAAGCACGCCGCGGGCGCGCAGGGCCTGGGCCTGGCGGGCCGGGCCCTGATCACTCGCGTGCGCCTGCGCCTGCCCAAGGCCTGGAAGCCCGAGCTGGGCTACCTGGACCTGCAGCGCAAACAGGCCGAGACGGGGGTGGCCCAGCCCACGGCCCGGCAGATCTACGACTGGGTCTGCGAGATCCGGCGCGCCAAGCTGCCCGATCCGGCCGTGATCGGGAATGCCGGCAGTTTCTTCAAGAACCCCACGGTCACGCCCGAGCAGTGCGCCGACATCATCGCCCGCGAACCCAAGATCGTGCATTACCTGCTGGACGACGGCACGGTCAAACTGGCCGCGGGCTGGCTCATCGACGCCTGCGGCTGGAAGGGCAAGTCCATCGGCCAGGCTGGGGTCTATGAGAAACAGGCCCTGGTGCTGGTCAACCGCGGCGGTGGCGACAGCGGAGCCTCGGGCGGCGAGGTCATGACCCTAGCCAAGGCCATCCAGACCAGCGTCTACGAACGCTTCGGCATCCTGCTGGAGCCCGAGCCTGTCGTGATCTAGGGCCTCAGCTCGCCTGGGACGTCGGTGCGGAGGTGATGTCCTCCAGCGCCCGTTCCAGTGCAGCCCGGCTGGGTGTCTCGACGAAGACGCAGGGCTTGCCGGTGCGCTTGCAATGGTCCTTCACGCGCCAGTAGGCGTTGTGGCTGATGCAGCCGCTCTGGCAGATCACCAGGTCGGCCGCGGCCAGTGTGGCGTCGAGCTGGCTGCTGTTGTCTTCCGTCCCGCCGTCGTGGTGCAGGAAGCGCGCACCGCGGTGTTCGATCACCTGGCGGTAGATCGGCACGCTGGCCGTGCGTCCGCCCACGCAGAGCACGGCACGGTGGTCCAGGCGCGCCTGCTCGCCGGTCGTTTCAGCTGCGGCGGGCATGGGCGTGTCGGCCAGCCGCAGCTGCAGGACTTCGGCGCGTTCGCGCTGGGCCTGGGCGTCCTGGCGGGCCTGTTGCAGCTGGCGTTGCAGGGTCTGCAGGTCTTCCTGCA
>CALRTF020000357.1:0-3130 GCA_943370985.1 Paenacidovorax caeni | reverse complement strand
CGGCAGCGCCACCGGCGCCATCATCAGGATGACGACGACGTTGTCGACGAACATCGAGATCACGCCGGCCAGCGTCGACAGGATCATCACCAGCAGCCCGGGGCGCCCGCCAGACAAGCGCAGCGCCTGCACCGAAAGCCAGCTCGGCACGCCGGTCTTGCCGAAGTAGCTGGCGATGACCCAGACGCTGACCAGGATGGCCATGACGTTCCAGTCGACGAGGCCGAAGGCCTCGACCTCGGTCATCACACCCAGCCAGACCATGGCCGCCACGCCCATCAGCGCGACGACCGTGCCGTCGATGAGGTTGAGCACGATCAGCACGATGGCGACAGCGAAGATCAGCAGCGCCGTCCAGCCCAACGGGGTCATCTGAACTCCCAGAACTGCGGCAGGGTTGAGTCCATCGCCGCCCGCAACCTTGCCGCCTACTTCACCAGCAGCACCGGCACCTTGGCAAGGTGGATCACCTTCAGCGTGGTCGAGCCCATCAGCAACTCAGCCAGCGCGCCGCGGCCGTGGGTGCCCATGACGATCTGGTCGCAGCCCAGCTTCTCGACGAGTTGCATCACCACCTCGGCGACATGGCCCACCGCCTCGTGGCAGGTACAGGTGGCGCCTGCGGTTTCGATCAGGCGACGTGCCGCGCCCAGCGCCTGCTCGCCCTGTTCGTGGCGGTAGGCGGCCAGCTGTTCGTGGTCGACAAAGCGTGTCACGTCATGGCTGAGCGCGGGCTCGACGTGCACGAGATGGATGTCGAGCTGGGCCGGGTCGGCATAGCGTGCCCGCTTGGCAATCACCAGTTCCACGGCCCGCAGCGAACAAGCCGAACCGTCGACGGGAATCAGTACTTTTTTCATCGCAACCTCCGAATAATGTTACGCCGCACGCCGCGCCTTGGCCACCACAAAGTGGGACTGCCGGGCCGCGGCGCCCCTTGCGCTATCGTGCCTGCATGGCCCAGCCCGCGACCACCTTTTTCTGGCACGACTACGAAACCTTCGGCCGCGTGCCGCGGCGCGACCGGCCATCGCAGTTCGCCGGCGTGCGCACCGACGCCGACCTGAACGAGATCGGCGCGCCGGTGATGCACTTCTGCCAGCCCGCGCCCGACTTCCTGCCCGAGCCCGAGGCCGTGCTGCTCACCGGCATCCTGCCGCAACGGGCACTGGCCGAGGGCCTGACCGAACACCAGTTCGCCGCGCTCATCGAGCGTGAACTGGCGCGCGACGGCACCATCGGCGTCGGCTACAACAGCATCCGCTTCGACGACGAGGTGACGCGCTTCCTGTTCTGGCGCAACCTCATCGACCCCTACGCCCGCGAGTGGCAGAACGGCTGCGGCCGCTGGGACCTGCTCGACGTCGTGCGCTGCACCTGGGCGCTGCGGCCCGAAGGCATCGTCTGGCCGACGCACCAGACGGGCGAAATGGCCGGCCGGCCGTCGTTCAAGCTCGAGCACCTGACGGCGGCCAACGGCCTGGCGCACGAGGCCGCGCACGATGCGCTGTCGGACGTGCGCGCCACCATCGCGCTCGCCCGCTTGATCAAGAGCCGGCAGCCCCGGTTGTGGGACTTCTGCCTCAAGCTGCGCAAGAAGGACGCCGTCGCGGCCGAGATCGGCGCCGGCCGGCCCTTCGTGCACCTCTCGGGCATGTACCCGGTCGAGCGCGGTTGCCTGGCGGTGGTGTGGCCACTGGCCCCGCACCCCACGAACAAGAACGAGGTCATCGTCTGGGACCTGGCGCACGACCCGCGTGAGCTGGCCACGCTCGACGCCGAGACCGTGCGCCGGCGCCTGTACACCCGCCAGGCCGAGCTGCCCGAAGGCGAGCAGCGCCTGCCGATCAAGACCATCCACATCAACAAGAGCCCCATCGTCATCGGCAACCTGCGCACCCTGGGCGATGCTGCCACGCGCTGGGCGCTGGACGTCGACACCGCGATGCGCCACGCCGAGCATGCGGCGGCGCTGGGCCGCATGCTCGACGGCCTGTGGCCCGCCGTCTTCCAGCGCCCCGAGATGGCCACGCCCGATGTCGACGAGGATCTCTACGGCGGCTTCGTCGGCAACGACGACCGCCGCACGCTGCAGCGCCTGCGCGAGCTGAAGCCGGAACAGCTGGCCACGAAGCGCGTGGCCTTCCAGGATGCCCGGCTCGAGGAACTGGTCTTCCGCTACCGCGCGCGCAACTTCCCGGCCACCTTGGACGACGACGAACGCGGGCGCTGGGAGCAGCACCGTGCTGAGCGCCTGCACGCCGGGGCCGGTGGCGCGCTGACGCTGGCGGCCTACTTCGAGCGCATCGACACGCTGGCCGAGGCCGCCGCCGAGGCGGGCGACGAACGTGGCCAGGCGTTGCTGGAAGCGCTGTACGACTACGCCGAAGGCATCGCCCCCGACGCGCCCTGAGCCCGGTTAGCAAAGCTTGATGCAGCTCAACATGCATCTTGAATGACTCTTAAGCGCCCTTCAGCGGCCGCGGCGCCGCGTCGATAGATCCCGTACCAGGGGCAGCCGCTGCGGCCGCCCTGATGCCGGCACCAGCCCGGCGCCAGCTTGGGGATCCGACATGCGGCCAACGCGCCTGACCATCCGCCGGAGGCCCGCATGAAGGCCTTCGTCAGCAACCTGCGCATGGCGCACAAGTTCCTGCTCGTCGCCTTCATCGCCGCGCTGATGCTGGCCGTGCCGAGCACCATCGTGCTGCGCGACGGCTACGCCCACTTGCAGGCCATGCGCGCCGAGACGGCCGGCATCGCGCCCGCCGGCGCGGCGCTGGAACTCATCCGCCTGACGCAGCAGCACCGCGGCTTGTCGGCCGGCATGCTGGCCGGCAACGAAGCCATGGTGGCCAAGCGCCAGGCCAAGCAGGCCGAGGTGCAGACGGCCCTGGCTGCCGCCCAGGCCGCCGTGGCCACGCTCGGCGACAGCCAGCTGCAAGCCACGGTCTCCCGCGTGGCCACCGCCTGGCAGGCGCTGGCGGGCGACGTGGCCGGCAAGGCCGTCAACGGGGCGCAGAGCTTCGGCCGCCACACGGCGCTGATCGGTGAACAACTGCTGCTGCTGGAAGACATCGCCAACAGCAGCGGCATCGTCTTCGAGGCCGACCCGGCCGTCTACTTCATG
>CALRTF020000356.1:0-3221 GCA_943370985.1 Paenacidovorax caeni | reverse complement strand
CCCGCCGCGCGCCCTCCTTCAGGCCTGAACCGGCGTGACCTTGCCCGGCTCGCGGACCGGGATTGTCGGCTCTGTTGTCGGCGGCTCGATGATTTCGGGTGGGCTGCCGGGCCCGGGCATGGGCGGCATCACCGGCGGCGGCATCTCGGTCGGTATCTGGGTACCGGGCTCAGGGGTGGTGGCAAGGGTCATGGGTGTCATGGCGTGTCCAGAAAAGTGATTCGAAAAAATGACGGTCAGCGGCGACGGCGGCCGAGTGCCAGCTTGACCAGGGCCGCCAGCAAGGCGCCCGCTGCCAGCGCGGCAAGCGTGGCCTGAAGCGGTTTCTCGCCGACGAGGCGCGCCAGCCTGTCGGTGTTCGGGCCGGCGCTTCTGGCCGGACCATGGGCGGGTGGCGCCGGCTCACCGCCTTGCAGGGTCTCGACTGAAGCGGGGTTGGCCAGCACCGCCTCTTCGGCAGACTGCAGCACGCCCTCGGTCAGCGGCCGCGGAGGCGCGCCAAAAGGCGTGTCGGAGGAATCGGAGCGAGGGGTGATCATGGCTTGCCTTTGAACAACAGGGGTTTAAAAAATTGTGCGGGTCAAATGCCGCTTCAGCTGCCGGACAACTGGCGCGGCACACTGCGTGCCTCGTCCAGACTTTTCGCCAGGGCCACGCCGTAGCGCACCATGTCGTCCATTTCGGTGGTTTTGTCGAACACGGCATCCGCGCCCAACTGTGCGCAGCGCCAGCGAATGTCCGCCGTCACATGGTTGCTGAGCACCACGATCTTCTGCCCGGGGTGACGGTACCGGCAGGCCTCGAGCACCCCCAGGCCACTGCCTTCCTTGAGGTACAGGTCGACGATGGCCAGATCCCACACCACATCGTCGCGCGCCAGCCAGCGGGTGCCCTCCTCCTCTGTTTCGGCCACGCCGATGCAGGTGATGGGGACCAGCTCTTCCAGGGTCACCCGCAGGTTTTTCTGGATGGCGGGATTGTCTTCGACAAGAAAAACGCGCATCAGTCGTGACTCCTTCGCGGGGATGTGGCGGGCAGACTTGCCCGTGTGTCCGGTGTGATCCCACTGTAGGTGCGTGAGCGTTTTTCAGGCGCGGGAGAAGCGGGCATGGTTCTGTAGGAGGACGCCGTGCGCGCCGCCGTGGGACGGGTCTTACAGATGATCGCGATTGCCCTTACAGCCACTGCCGCAGCGCAGCTACTGGCAGGGCCCGGCAAGCTGCGTAAGGTGATGACTTGCCCATCCCGTTCTGCTTTTTTATTCAGGACCCACCCATGACATTCGCCGCCTCCCCCTCCTCCACCGTCCAGCACGCGGGCACTGCCAAGACCGTCAAGACCGCCCACTCGCGGCCTTCCCTCCCGGCATGGCAAGTACTGCCGGCACTGCTGGTCGCGCTGATTGCATTTTTGACGCTGACACCCGACGGCATCGCCGAGCCGCTGCAGGACTTCGCCGGCTGGCTGGTCGTCGGCGGCGTCGCCACGCTGGCCGTGATGGCCATCGTGACCGGGCTGGACCGGCTGCTGGACTGCGAAGGCAACTGAGTCGCCGGCTGCCGGCGGCGCATGCCGCTTTCGACGGGCGCGCAAACGCCCGCATTTTTTTGTCTGATTTTCCTGAGGATTCCTGATGCCGCAACCCAAGCGCAGTACTGCCACCGCCGCAAAACCGTCTACCGGTGGCACCGAAAAACAAAAACAACTGCTGGCGTCGACGGCCGATGCGACGGGCAACCTGAGCACCAACCAGGGCTTGCAGATCCCGGACAACCACAACTCCCTGAAAGCCGGGGTGCGTGGCCCGACCCTGCTGGAGGACTTCATCCTCCGCGAAAAAATCACCCATTTCGACCACGAACGTATTCCGGAGCGCGCCGTCCACGCGCGCGGCACAGCGGCCCACGGCTATTTCAAGGTCTACAAACCGATGGCGCAGTTCACCAGCGCCGGCTTTCTGCAGGACCCAGAGGCCGAGATCCCGGTGTTCGTTCGCTTTTCGACCGTGGCAGGCTCGCGCGGTTCGGCGGACACGGTGCGTGATGTGCGGGGTTTCGCCGTCAAGTTCTACACCAACGAGGGCAACTACGACCTGGTCGGCAACAACATACCGGTGTTTTTCATCCAGGACGCGATCAAGTTCCCCGACCTGATCCACGCTGTCAAGCCCGAGCCGCACAACGAGATGCCGCAGGCGGCCAGCGCGCATGACACCTTCTGGGACTTCGTCTCGCTGATGCCGGAATCCACGCACATGCTGATGTGGGCCATGTCGGACCGCGCCATCCCGCGCAGCTACCGCATGATGGAGGGCTTTGGGGTCCACACCTTCCGTTTCCTCAATGCCAGCGGCGAGTCGCACTTCGTCAAGTTCCACTGGAAACCGAAACTCGGCGTGCACGGCCTGGCCTGGGACGAAGCGCAGAAAATTGCCGGCAAGGACGCCGATTTCCACCGGCGTGACCTGTGGGAAGCCATCGACCAGGGCAACTTCCCCGAATGGGAGCTGGGCGTGCAGATCATCGAGGAAGGCAAGGAAGACAAGCTGGGCTTCGACATCCTGGACCCGACCAAGCTGATCCCCGAATCCGTGGTGCCGGTGCAGATCATCGGCAAGATGGTGCTCAACCGCAACCCGGACAATTTTTTCGCCGAGACCGAGCAGGTGGCCTTCCATCCCGGCCACCTGGTGCCGGGCATCGATTTTTCGAACGACCCCCTGCTGCAGGGCCGGCTGTTCTCGTACACCGACACCCAGATCTCCCGCCTGGGCGGCGCCAATTTCCATGAGTTGCCGATCAACAAGGCGGTCTGCCCTTTCCACAACTTCCAGCGCGACGGCATGCACCGCCAGACCGTCAACAAGGGGCGCGTCAGTTACGAGCCCAACACGCTGGCGACCGGTTCGGAGTACCGGGTTGATGGCGGCGCGCAGGGCTTCCAGTCCTATCCGGAGCAACTTGAACCGCCCAAGCTCAGGCGCCGCAGCCCCTCGTTCGACGACCATTTTTCACAGGCCACACTGTTCTGGAACAGCCAGACGCCGGCAGAAAAAGACCACATCGTCGCGGCCTTCCGCTTCGAACTGTCCAAGGTCGAGGTGCCGGATATCCGCCAGCGCATGGTCGACAACCTGGCGCATGTGGACTCCAAACTCGCGGCGCGCGTCGCCGCGCCACTGGGCATCAATGCGCCCGACGCCAAGGCTGCCGCCGGCCGCC
>CALRTF020000355.1:0-3242 GCA_943370985.1 Paenacidovorax caeni | reverse complement strand
CGCGCGCGACGACGAGCCAGCCACTGACGGCTTGCGCGACGATGTCGTTGAAGCCGTAGACCCGTTGCGCCTCGACCTGTGCCGCGCTCAGGCCCGCCTCGCCCGCGCCCAGGGCGGGCAGTCGGTCGAGCGGGACGCGGCGTTGGCTCATCGCCGTGGCGTGCCGTCCGTGCCGGGCCGCCGTGGGCCGCTCACCGCACCAGCAGCACCGGTGTCTTGCAGGTCGACAGCACCTTGCTTGCCACCGACCCCATCACCAGCCCCGCGGCAGCGCCGTGCCCGTGCGACCCCATGACCAGCAGATCGAAGCGGCCTTGCGCTGCCAGCCTGGCGATGTTCGCCGCCACCGGGCCGATGCGCAGCACGGACTTCGCCTGGATGCCGTGCGTCGCGAAGAAGGCCCGTACCGGCTTGAAGACCAGTTCGGCGTCGTCGTCGTAGTACGACCTGACCTGCGCCCGGTCCAGGAAGGCCGCGGCGCGGTGCGGGAGCGGGACCACGCCGTGAACCACGGTGTAGTCGTGCTGCGGCCCCAGCCATTCGTCGTGGGCCGCAAGGCAGGCCAGCACGCGCTCCGTGTAGCGGCTGCCGTCTGCAGCGATCAGGACCTTCATCCTTGGTCTCCTTCCAGGCCGGCCGACTTGGTCGACGCCAGCAACGCGCCACCGCACGCCGCAGAGAGCCGGGCCCGAAGTTGAACAGCGGCGACGTGTAGGGAGCCAGGCCCGAGGCCACCGATGCCGAAGATTCTGTGAGCCCCGGGGGGGCGCCCCGTTGACTGCCATCAACCGCACCGGTCGGGAAGCCGACGGCTTGGCGCGCGATGCACGCCGGGCTGGTCGGCGTCAGGCCGTGCCGAGAGCGAAGCCTTCGAGCAGCCGTTCGATCCAGTCCTCGACATCCTGGTCGCCCAGCATCAGCGCGCCGGCGGCCGCGCCGCCGCCCCTGGCCCACTCGCTGCTGCTGTTCATCCCGGCGAAGCGCTGGATGGCCACCTCGGCCACCAAGCCCATCGCGATGAGCTTGGCGACTGCCTCGGGCACCTGCGGGTCGAGGAAGACCCCGTAGTCATGGTGCAGGCGGATCGCCAGGCAGACCGTCTGGGAGATGCCCCAGCTGCGCGCCATCAGGCCGCCGATGAGTGCGTGGTCGGTCTGGTGGTGGGCCTGCTCGACCTCCGTGAACGAGCGCTCGGTCTCGTCGTTGCACAGCTTGAGCGTGCGGCCGTAGTCGGGAAAGCGCTGCATGAGCAGGGGAATGCCGACGTCGCAGAACAGGCCGAACGACTGCGCGACGTCGACGTCCACGCAGCGCATACCGCGCGCCAGGCGCGCCATGGCGTAGGAGCGCTTGCTCGATACGTCCCAGAAGCGCGTGAGTTGCGGCCCATCGGTGCGCAAGACCTTGCGCAGCACCAGGCCCGAGACCAGGGACCCGACCTGCTTCAAACCCAGCATGGCAATGGCCTGGTCGACCGTCTGGCAGGACTTGGCCAGCGCGTAGGCGGGCGAGTTGGCGATGCGCAGCAGGGCCGCTGTCAGCGCCACGTCGCTGGTGACCAGGCGGGCGACGCGGCGAAAGTCGGGATCGTCCAGGCCGATCTCGTTCTGCAGGTCGGCCAGCGTCTGCGGTCGCGGCGGAATGCCGAGGTTCTTGACGAGCGCGTCGGTGTCGGGCGCTGCCAGTTGCTGCTCGGCCTCTTTGGCGGATCTGGCGACGCTCATGAAATTCTCTCCGTGGACCCTTGTTATCGGCCACCTAACACCTTTCCGAAGCGGTGTTTGCCGACCCCCGTCCCCCGTGGTCGGGCGCGGGCAGGACGTCAACCTGTCGGCCGCCGCGACCTCGGCAGCAGGGGCAGGGGCAGCGGCACTGGCGTCGGGCATCCGGTTGGCCGTGCCCTGCGCGCCCGTTCGAATCCCCATCGGAATTGCGGCATACCAAGGATGGTTGCCAACGCCGACTGGAGAGGTAGAGGCAACCATTGCCATTAAACGCTTATGAGTTAAGTGATCACTAACATTATGCGCCGGCTCAAGTCCAGAGTTCCCCGCCGGAGGCCGAAGTCAGCACTCTCGGGTAGGGAGTGCTAATATTTATGGAACCTGAACTTCAGAGAGGTACTCACAAAACGCATGAACGCCACTTCCGCCCTCACCCTCCGCGACCCGTGGTCGCTGGTTCCCTCGCTGGGCAACTTGGAGGCCTACGTGTCCGCCGTCAACCGCATGCCGATGCTGACGCCGACCGAGGAAACGGAACTCGCCCGCGCCTTGCGCGACAAGGGCGACGTGCAGGCGGCCGGGCGGCTGGTGCTGTCGCACCTGCGGCTGGTGGTGTCGATCTCGCGCCAGTACATGGGCTACGGTCTGCCGCAGGGTGATCTGATCCAGGAAGGCAACGTCGGCCTGATGAAGGCGGTCAAGCGCTTCGACCCGGAGCAGGGCGTGCGCCTGGTGAGTTACGCCATGCACTGGATCAAGGCCGAGATCCACGAATACATCCTGAAGAACTGGCGCATGGTCAAGGTGGCCACGACCAAGGCGCAGCGCAAGCTGTTCTTCAACCTGCGCTCGATGAAGCAGGGCATGAAGGGCGATGCCGCCGAGGGCGAGACCCACCGCAACACGCTGACACCGACCGAGGTGGCCAGCATGGCGCGTGACCTGAACGTCAAGCCCGAGGAAGTGGTCGAGATGGAGATGCGCCTGTCGGGCGGCGACGTGGCCCTGGAGCCGCAGAACGACGACGGCGAAGAGAGCTACGCGCCGATCGCCTACCTCGCCGACGACAGCAGCGAACCGACGCGCCGCATCGAGGCCCGCCACCGCGACTGGCTCTCGGGTGACGGCATCTCGCACGCGCTGGGGGTGCTGGACGCCCGCAGCCGCCGCATCGTCGAAGAGCGCTGGCTGAAGGTCAACGACGACAGTTCAGGCGGCATGACGCTGCACGAACTGGCCGCCGAGTACGGCATCAGCGCCGAACGCATCCGCCAGATCGAAGTGGCGGCGATGAAGAAGATGTGGAAGGCGCTCGAGACCGTCTGAGCGCGCTCTGATACCCGAAGAGGCGGCCCTGAGGGGCCGCTTCGCATTCCAGCGGCGCTTCAGCCCTGCTTCAGCAGAAGTTGCAGGTCATGCTTCAGCGCCTCGGCACCGCTGCCGTAGCGCGTGAAAAGCCGCACCTTGCCCTGGCCGTCGAAGACGTAGCTGCCGGCGGTGTGGTCCATCGTGTAGCTG
>CALRTF020000354.1:0-3313 GCA_943370985.1 Paenacidovorax caeni | reverse complement strand
GGAAGACCCACGGCCGCGCAAGCTTGAACAGGCTTTGGCAGGTTCATACCGAACCACGCAGGGCTGGCGCGCCCAGCGTACAGGGGTGTTGGCGCTGCTCAACATAAAGCCAGCGCCTCCAGACAAAGCCGTTTGTGCGCCTCTCCGCTGGAAGGCGCGATCTGCACCCCGGGCAGCCGCAGGCCGTAGCTCAGGCCCAGCTTGTCGGCCTGCAGCAACCAGGCGCACAGGCGCGACAGCCTGGCTTCGGTGTCCAGCGAACCGGCCTGCACAAAGTCGAGCCAGAGTTCGTGGCGCTGGGCCTGCTGGGCATCGCGCACCACCAGGCCGTTGCCCTGGTCGTCGGCCTTGGCGGCCTTTTTCCACATCACCAGCTTGAGCGGGTCACCGCGCCGGTAGCTGCGTACGCTGTCGAACTCGCCACTGCTTTGCACCCGCGCCGTGGCGCTGGCCGCGCCCGCACGCGGCTCGCCTGGCGGCAGCGGCGGGGGCTGGCGTTCCGGCGCAGGGTAGACCAGCACCTGCGCCGCGGGCCGCCAGATGGTCCAGACGCGGAAGGTGCCGAGTGGGAACCGTGTTTCGGCAGTCAGGGTGGGCAGGCGGTGCAGGCCGCGCCGCGCCGGCGTGAAGGCCACCTGCACCGTGCTGCTGCCTTCGGCCGGCACGTCGGTCCAGGCCCAGTGCAGGTCGCGCTGCGCGCCGGAAGGATTGAGCACACTCAGGCCGATGCCATGCCGGACCGACTTGCGGGTGTTCGTGAGCTTGACATCAAAAATGGCTGCAGCCCCCGCGTACTGTGGAGAAGGTGCTATCAAATTCATGGCAAGGCCGCGCAGCGTGGCGTGGCAGACATGCATGCCGGTGACGGCACTGCCGGCCAGCAGAAAGGTCAGCAGGTAGCCCAGGTTGAGCTGGTAATTGATGGAGGCGACCAGCAGCACCATCAGCGTCAGCGCCAGCATCAGTCCGGGCCGCGTCGGCAGGATGTAAACATTGCGCTGGGTCAGCAACACGCCATCGCTCAGCGGCAGCCGGCTTTGCCACCATTGCTGGAAACGCCGGCGCACGATAGATACCGGATTCCATTCGCGGGCCACCGCGGAACCGGCTCTGCCGGGCCGCTGGTGGCGCCCCCCCGGGGGGGAGGCGCCGGAGGCGCTTCGGGGGGGATTCATGACTACGGCAGCGGCACGGCCTCGAGCATGGCGCGGACCTGCTCGACCGCGCCCCGGCCGGCGCTGGTGACCGGCACCAGCCGGTGGGCGGCGGTTTGCGGCAGCACGGCGACCACGTCGTCGGGAGCCACATAGTCGCGGCCGCTCAAAAAGGCCTGGGCGCGGGCCGCGCGCATCACCGCAATGCCGGCGCGCGGGCTCAGGCCCTGCAGAAACCACTGGCCCGAACGCGTCGCCGCGATCAGGTCCTGCAGGTAGTTCAGCAGCGGCTCGGCCGCATACACCTGCAGCACCTCCTGCTGCAGCTCGAGCAGGTCATGCGGCGTCAGCAGGGTCTCGAGCCGGTCGACCATGTCGCGCCGGTCGCCGCCGCCCAGCAACTGGCGCTCGGCAGCGCGGTCCGGGTACCCCAGCGAGATACGCATGTGGAAGCGGTCCAGCTGTGACTCGGGCAGCGAGTAGGTGCCGAGCTGGTCATGCGGGTTTTGCGTGGCGATCACAAAAAACGGCACGGGCAGCGGCCGGGTTTCGCCCTCCACCGTGACCTGTTTTTCTTCCATGGCCTCCAGCAGCGCGCTTTGCGTGCGCGGGCTGGCGCGGTTGATCTCGTCGGCCAGCAGCACCTGAGCAAACACCGGGCCCGGATGGAACACAAAACTTTCTTTCTGGCGCTCGTAGATCGACACGCCGGTCAGGTCGCTGGGCATCAGGTCGGCGGTGAACTGCACGCGGGAAAACTGCAGGCCGAAGGAGCGCGACAGGGCGTGGGCCAGCGTGGTTTTGCCCACGCCGGGCACATCCTCGATCAGCAAATGCCCGCCGGCCAGCAGGCAGGCGACGCAGTCCTGGACCTGCGCGGGTTTGCCCACAATCACCGTGTTAAGCTGATTCAACAGCGCCTGGATTTTCTGTTTCGCGTTCATGCCATCAACCTTACCGCAAAAATTTCCCCTATGAATGCCACTGCGTACTTCACCCACGCCGACTGTCGCAAACATGAGATGGGGCCGGGTCACCCGGAGTGCCCGGAGCGGCTGGACGCGATTGAAGACCGGCTGCTGATCACCGGCGTTGGTGATGCGCTGGACCGGCGCGAAGCGCCGCTGGCCTCGCTGGCCGATGTCGAACTTGCACATGACCGCATGATGATCGCGGCCATCCGGGGCCTGGGCGACCAGCTGGCCGACGACGCCTTTGCCGGGGGGCCGCAGTATGCCCAGATCGATCCGGACACTGCGCTAAATGCCTTCACCTGGAATGCCATCCTGCGCGGCGCCGGCGCGGCGCTGGCCGCCACCGACGCGGTGATGGCCGGCGAGGTCGAAAACGCCTTCTGCGCGGTGCGCCCGCCCGGCCACCATGCCTGCCATGACCACGCCATGGGTTTCTGCTTCTTCAACCATGTGGCGATCGCCGCCAAATATGCGCTGGAGCGTCATGGCCTGGAGCGGGTCGCGATTGTCGATTTCGACGTGCACCACGGCAATGGCACGGAAGACATCATCCGCGGCGACGACCGCATCCTGATGGTCAGTTTTTTCCAGCACCCGTTTTATCCGCACGGCGGCACCAGCGGCGGCGACAACATGGTCAACCTGCCGGTGCCGGCCTATACCAAGGGCGCCGCCGTGCGTGACCTGATCGAGGCGATGTGGATGCCGCGGCTTGAGGCCTTCAGGCCGCAGATGATTTTCATCAGCGCCGGTTTCGACGCGCACCGCGACGACGACCTGGGCCAGCTCGGCCTGGACGAGCAGGACTATGCCTGGATCACCCGGCGCATCAAGGATGTCGCCCATCGCCATGCCGGCGGGCGCATCGTTTCCTCGCTCGAGGGCGGCTACAACCTTCAGGCCCTGGCACGCAGCGTGGAAGCGCATATCCGCGTGCTGGCTGATTTGTAGCCTTCGCGGGAGATGCCGATGCCGACAGAAACCGATGTGGTGGTGCGCAGCCGTGACGGGCGCGGTGTCCACCGGATCACGCTCAATCGCCCGGACAGCTTCAATACCCTGGGCGAAGAGATGCTCGCCGGGCTGCAGGCCGCGCTGGATGCCGTGGCTGCCGATCCGCAGGCGCGTTTGGTGGTGCTGGCGGCGCACGGCAAGGCGTTTTGCGCCGGCCACAACCTCAAGGAA
>CALRTF020000353.1:0-3314 GCA_943370985.1 Paenacidovorax caeni | reverse complement strand
TGGCCGACATCGAGCAGCTTGCGCAGCGCGCGCATGAGTTTGGCGATGTCGTCGAAATGCAGGCCGGTGGTCGGCTCGTCGAACAGGAACAGCGTGCCGCGGTTGATGTTTTTCAGGGCCAGCGGCTGACGGCTCATGCTGGCGGTTTTGGACGCGCCGGCCAGGAAGCCGGCCAGCTTCAGGCGCTGGGCCTCGCCGCCCGACAGCGTCGGCACCGGCTGGCCCAGCTTCACGTATTCCAGGCCGACGTCGACAATCGGCTGCAGCGCGCGTATCACCTCGCGGTCCTGCGCAAACAGCCGGCTGGCTTCGCTGACCGTCAGGTCCAGCACGTCCGACACATTCATCAGGCGCGGATGCACATCACCGATGGCCTTGCGCTCTATCGTGACTTCGAGGATTTCGGGCCGGTAACGTTTGCCGTCGCAATCCGGGCAGCGCAGGTAGACGTCACTGAGGAACTGCATCTCCACATGTTCGAAGCCCGAACCGCCGCAGGTCGGGCAGCGGCCGTCGCCGTTGTTGAAGCTGAACTTGGACGAGGTGTAGCTGCGCTGCCGGGCCAGCGGCGCCTGGGCGAACAATTCGCGCACGGCATCCCAGGCGCCGACGTAACTGGCCGGGTTGGAACGCGCGGTCTTGCCGATAGGCGACTGGTCGACAAACACCACATCGGTCAGGTAGTCCGCGCCCATCAGGCGGTCATGCTGGCCCGGCGTTTCGGTGGCCTTGCCGAACTGGCGCAGCAGCGCCGGCGCGAGGATGTCCTGCATCAGCGTCGATTTGCCGGAGCCGCTGACACCGGTCACGCAGACCAGGCGCTGCAGCGGGAATTCCACCGTCAGGTTCTTCAGGTTGTGGTCACGCGCGCCTTCGAGGATCAGGCGCGGCGTGTTGTCGGTCACCGGCCGCTTGAAGCCCATGCCGACCTGCTTGCGCGAGCCGAGGTAGGCGCCGGTCAGGGTGTCGGCGTGTTTGAGGTCTTCGGGCGTGCCGTCGAAGACGATCTGTCCGCCCTTCTCGCCCGGACCCGGCCCCATGTCTATCATGCGGTCGGCCGCCAGCATCACGGCCGGGTCATGCTCGACCACCACCAGGGTATTGCCGGCATCGCGCAGCCGGTGCATGGCCTGGGTGATGCGGTTCATGTCGCGCGGGTGCAGGCCGATCGAGGGCTCGTCCAGCACAAACAGGGTGTTGACCAGCGAGGTGCCAAGCGCCGTGGTCAGGTTGATGCGCTGCACCTCGCCGCCCGACAGCGTGCGGCTTTGCCGGTCCAGCGTCAGGTAACCGATGCCGACGTCGCTGAGGTAACGCAAGCGGGTATGAATTTCCTCGAACAGCGACTTCAGCGCCCTGAACTCGGCATCAGGTGCGCTGCCGTCCTGCAAGGCGGCGGGCGCCAGCCCGTTGAAAAATTCGCGCAGCCGGTCAATCGGCAATTGCATCAAATCATGCAGGCTCAGGCCCGGCAGGGCCTCGAGCTGCGCGCGGGTCCAGTCCACACCCACCGGCATGAAGCGTTTTTCAGGCGGCAGTGCCGCATCGGCGTCGGCCTTCGAGCCCAGGCGCCAGAGCAGCGCTTCGAGCTTGAGGCGGGCGCCGCCGCAGGTTTCACAAGGGGTGTAACTGCGGTACTTGGACAGCAGCACCCGGATGTGCATCTTGTAGGCCTTGCTCTCCAGGTAGGCGAAAAAGCGCTTGATACCGAACCAGTGCTGGTTCCACTTGCCGTTCCAGTTGGGCGAGCCATTGATGACCCAGGCCTGCTGCTCGGGCGTGAGTTTGTTCCAGGGCGTGTCGCGCGGGATGCCTGCCGTTTCGGCATGGCGCATCAAGTCATCCTGCGCTTCCTTCCAGGCCGGCGTCTGCATGGTCTTGATCGCGCCGGAGCGCAGCGTCAGCTTGTCGTTGGGGATCACCAGGCCGTAATCGACACCGATCACGCGGCCGAAACCACGGCAGGTTTCGCAGGCGCCCATGGCGGAATTGAAGGAGAACAGCGAGGGTGTGGGCTCGGTGTAACGCAGGTCGCTGTCGGGGCAATGCAGGCCGGTGGAAAAACGCCACATCTCCTCAACAGCGCCCTCTTCGGCCGCCTGCACATAGACATTGAGACGGCCGCCGCGCTTGAGCGCCATTTCGATCGCTTCCACCACACGCGATTTTTCGGCTCCCTGCACACGGAAGCGGTCCGCCACGACGTCCAGCAACTTGTGCGGACCGGCAGGCGTCGCCACATCACGCTCGGCATGCACGCGCGTGAAGCCGCTGGCCGACAGCCACTGGGTGACCTCCTCGGCGCTGGTGTTGCCGGGCAGCTCCACCGGAAAGGTCATCACCACCCGGGGGTCGCTGCCCGCGGTGCGCGCCAGCAGCTCGGCGTAAATCGACTCGGGCGTGTCATGGCGGACGGCCTGCGCGGTTTTTTTGTCGAACAGCTGCGCAGCACGCGCGTACAGCAGCTTGAGGTGGTCGTTGAGCTCGGTCATGGTGCCCACGGTCGAGCGCGAGCTGCGCACCGGGTTGGTCTGGTCGATGGCAATCGCCGGTGGCACGCCCTCGACCTTGTCCACCGCCGGTTTGTCCATGCGGTCCAGGAATTGCCGCGCGTAAGCCGAGAAAGTCTCGACATAACGCCGCTGGCCCTCAGCAAACAGCGTGTCGAACACCAGCGAGGACTTGCCGGAGCCACTGGGGCCGGTCACCACCGTCATTTCGCCGGTGCGTATGTCCAGGTCAAGGTTTTTGAGGTTGTGCTGTCGTGCGCCGCGAATGCGGATGATTCCCTGGGACATCTGTGGGGGCTTTCCTGAAGAGGTCAAACATTCTAGACAGCCGCGCCCGGGCCGCCTTGCGTGGGGTTAAAGCCCCTTTTTGATGCGCCAATGACCTTGCGCTGCTGGTTTTCCATATCGTCTTTTTGAAACATTTATGGTCAACTTTCGGGCATCACAGTACAGCGGAGACTCCCATGAAAAAAACCAGCCTATGGTGCGGCGCCCTGCTTGTGGCGGCCTTCAGCGTGGGCGCCCAGGCGCAGTTGCTGATCGGCCAGACCGCAGGATTCACCGGTCCCGTGGGCGCCGGCGTGAAGGAAACCACCGACGGTGCCAAACTTTACATTGACTCGGTCAATGCCAAGGGCGGCGTCAACGGACAGAAAATCGAGCTGATCTCGCTCGATGACAAGTTCGACCCCAAAACCGCCGGTGAAAACGCGCTCAAGCTGATTGAGGAAAAAGAAGTGCTGGCGATGTTCCTGACACGCGGCACGCCCCACACCGAAGCCATGCTTCCCCATCTCGAAAAAT
>CALRTF020000352.1:0-3339 GCA_943370985.1 Paenacidovorax caeni | reverse complement strand
CGTTTCCAGACCGCCGGACTGGGTGCGGCCTGCGGCTGCAGCTCGGCCACCGAAGCCATCCGGCCCTGCCAGATCAGCGCCGCGGCGCGCACCGACGCATGGGTGCGCGCCAGCGCCTCGAAGCGGCGGCGGGCGCCACCGCGCAGCGTGCCCAGCGCGTAGCTGGCAGCGAGCTGCTCGACCAGCGACGGATTGCGCGTGATATTCATGACAAACCTTCTTCCAGAAGTTTCCCGTCACCATCGGCGGGAACAAACAAAATAACTTTCATGCAGCTCATGCAAACCGCGCCATGCAGCCGCGCAACTGCTCCAGGCCGCGGCGTATCCAGGTCTTGACCGTGCCCAGCGGCAGCTTGAGCTGCTCGGCCAGCTCGCCATGGCTCAAATCGCGCATATAGGCCAGGCTCACCACCTCGCGCTGCTTGTTGTCGAGCTGGCTCAGGCACTGGTGCAGTGCCCAGGCCTGCTCGCCGGCCAGCGCGGTGTCCAGCGGGTTGGGCGTATCGCCCTCCACCGTCTCGGCCATCACATCGTCGAGTTCCAGCGCCGTGTCGGCCCGCTCGGAGGTGCGCCGGCGCAGGAAATCCAGCCCGCGGCTGCGCACGATCAGGCACATCCAGGCCATGGGCGGCGACAGCGTGGCCTTGTAGTCGCCCGCGATGCGCCAGATGTTGAGAAACGCTTCCTGCAGCACGTCCTCGGCCCAGTTGCGGTTGCTGACCACCCGCACCGCCACACCGTAAAGCTTGGACGAGGTCAGCTCGTACAGCTCCCGCAGGGCCGATTCGTCGGACTGGGCTACGCGGTCGATGAGCGCGATCAAGTGGGTATCCGGGCTTTCTGCATTCATGGACGCCATTGTCCTGTATTCCCTATACGCCGGAAACCGGGCCCTGGATTCAGCGGCCGGACCGCCGGACCCTGCGGGTGACCTAAAATCGCAGGTTTTGCGCGCCGCGCACGCTGCCGGCGCCTTTTGCCACCGTTTCCCGCTTTTTTCCCCGGAACACCATGACCACCACCCAGATCCCCGGCGTCACCGTTACCACCAAGGCCAATGTCTACTTCGACGGCAAATGCGTGAGCCACGGCTTCACCCTGGCCGACGGCACCAAGAAGTCCATTGGCGTGATCCTGCCCGCCACGCTGACCTTCAACACCGGCGCGCCCGAGATCATGGAATGCGTGGGCGGTAGCTGCGACTACAAGCTGGACGGCACCGACGTGTGGGTGAAGTCGTCGGAAGGCGAAAAGTTCAGCGTGCCCGGCAACGCCAAATTCCAGATTCGCGTGACCGAAGGCTTTGACGCTTACCACTACATCTGCCATTTCGGTTGATCAGCGGCTGATTTGCTGCTCCATTCGCCCCGTTAGTTACTCCTGATTTAATAGCTGCTTGCGCACATTCCACGCGGGCTAGAGGCACATTTCATGTCAAATACCATCCTGCAAAACATCCCCGCCAACCAGAAGGTCGGCATCGCCTTCTCGGGCGGCCTCGACACCAGCGCCGCGCTTTTGTGGATGAAACAGAAGGGCGCCCTGCCCTATGCCTACACCGCCAACCTGGGCCAGCCCGACGAGGCCGATTACGACGAGATCCCGCGCAAGGCCATGGAATACGGCGCCATCAAGGCGCGCCTGATTGATTGCCGCCCGCAACTCGCCGCTGAAGGCATTGCCGCGCTGCAGGCCGGCGCCTTCCACATCACCACCGCGGGCTCCACCTACTTCAACACCACGCCGCTGGGCCGCGCCGTGACCGGCACCATGCTGGTCAGCGCGATGAAGGAGGACGACGTCAACATCTGGGGCGATGGCTCCACCTTCAAGGGCAACGACATCGAGCGCTTCTACCGCTACGGCCTGCTGACCAACCCCGCGCTGAAGATCTACAAGCCCTGGCTGGACCAGCAGTTCATCGACGAACTGGGTGGCCGCTCCGAGATGAGCGCCTTCATGACCGCCAACGGCTTCGGCTACAAGATGAGCGCCGAAAAAGCCTACAGCACCGACAGCAACATGCTGGGTGCCACGCACGAAGCCAAGGACCTGGAAAACCTCAACAGCGGCATCAAGATCGTCAACCCCATCATGGGCGTGCCCTTCTGGAAAGACGACTGCGTCGTCAAGGCCGAAGAAGTGAGCGTGAGCTTTGAAGAAGGCCGCCCCGTCGCGCTCAACGGTGTGCACTACCCCGACCTGGTCAGCCTGATTCTCAAGGCCAATGAAATCGGCGGCCGCCACGGCCTGGGCATGAGCGACCAGATCGAAAACCGCATCATCGAGGCCAAAAGCCGCGGCATCTACGAAGCCCCCGGCCTGGCGCTGCTGTTCATCGCCTACGAGCGCCTGGTCACCGGCATCCACAACGAAGACACCATCGAGCAGTACCGCGACAACGGCCGCAAGCTCGGCCGCCTGCTGTACCAGGGCCGCTGGTTCGACAGCCAGGCCATCATGCTGCGCGAAACCGCCCAACGCTGGATTGCCAGCGCCATCACCGGCACCGTCACGCTGGAACTGCGCCGCGGCAACGATTACTCGCTGCTGAACACCGAATCGCCGAATCTGACCTATGCGCCTGAGCGTTTGAGCATGGAAAAAGTGGAAGACGCGCCGTTCTCGCCGCTGGACCGGATTGGGCAATTGACGATGCGCAACCTGGACATCACGGATACGCGCGCCAAGCTGGGGATTTATTCCAATGCCGGCATGCTGGAGCTGGGCAAGGGCGATGATTTCCTGAAGCTGGGCAAGTAAGGCCCGGTTGTTCCAAGCCAAATCAGCCCACAGCCCTCATACGGCGGGGGCAAGGCGCTATCAATAACAGAGCGCGCCGGGCGCGTCAGTCGAGAAAGCGCCCCGCCGCATCCGCCGGCGGCAGCAAACAGGTCTCGCTGCGGCCGAACCAGCGGTAGCGGTTGCGCGCCAGCCAGCGGTAGAGCGCGTCGCGTAGCGGCGCCGGCACCCCCCAGCCCAGCCAGGCCAGGCGCCAGAAGCCGCCCAATGCATGCAGGATGCGGAAAATGGCGGCGGTGTGTTGCCAGCTGCGTTCACCATCGACCAGCAGCAGGGTTTGCAGGCCTTGGACCTGCAGGCCGGCACGCTGCAGCAGCGCCGCACCCTGCTGGCCCTGGATGGACGCAAAACGCAGGCGCTGCTGTTTGTCATGGCGCAGCAAAAACTTCACCCAGCCGTCGCAGAGCAGGCATTGCGCGTCGAACACCACAATCACGGCGCGCCCCCTTCGGCCGGCAGCAGCAGGTGGCCGCGGTAGGCCGACACCGTGCCCAGCCCCGGCAGCGCCGCGCGCACCTCAAAAAACACCGCGCCA
>CALRTF020000351.1:0-3403 GCA_943370985.1 Paenacidovorax caeni | reverse complement strand
CCCGAAGTCATGGCTGCCGTGCTGGACCTGGGCGCCGACATCATCAACGACATCCGGGCCTTGCGCGCGCCCGAAGCCGCGGCCGTTGTTGCGGCCCATCCGTCCTGCGGGGTCTGCCTGATGCACATGCACCGCGAGCCGCAGACCATGCAGGCCGCGCCCATGGAAGGCGATGTGCTGCCGCAGGTGCGGTCCTTTCTGGAGGCCGCCGCCAGGGATTTGCGGGCGCTCGGTGTGGACGCGCGCCGCATCGTGATCGACCCTGGCATCGGTTTTGGCAAAACCGTGGCACAGAATTTTTCGCTGCTGGCACGCCAGCAGGAGCTGCTGGCCGCCGGCTACCCGCTGCTGGCCGGCTGGTCGCGCAAGTCCTCGCTGGCGGCCGTCACCGGTCACTCGCTGGCCAGCGTGGCCACGCTCGACATCGCCGAGCGCATGGTGCCCAGTGTCACGGCCGCCGTGCTCGCCGTGGACCGCGGTGCGCGCATCGTTCGCGTCCACGACGTGAAAGAAACCGTGCAGGCTCTCAAGGTATGGATGGCCGCTCGGGGGACTTCATAAATCCGATTGCCGGGCGCATGGCGGCGCGGAGCGTGAGCGGAACGCCTTGCATTCGGGCGGTGCTCGGAATCCTCACGTACCGGTGTACGTTCCGGTTCCTGTGCGCCGCGCGCCTTGCCCTGCATCCCGGAAATCAAATTTCTGAAGCCTCGGTTGGGGCCAAGGTAGACACCCCTAAAATTCGGGGATCGAGAACAAAGACAACCCAAGGGACAACAACAATGAGCAGAAAATACTTCGGCACCGACGGCATACGCGGCACGGTGGGGCAGGCGCCGATCACGCCCGATTTTGTGTTGCGGCTGGCGCATGCGGTGGGCCGGGTGCTCAAGCGCACCGAAGCGCGGCCCACGGTGCTGATCGGCAAGGACACGCGGATTTCTGGCTACATGCTGGAAAGCGCGCTGGAATCGGGCTTCAACTCGGCCGGGGTCGATGTCGTGCTGCTCGGGCCCTTGCCCACGCCGGGCGTGGCCTACCTCACGCGCACCCAGCGCGCCAGCCTGGGCGTGGTGATCAGCGCCAGCCACAATGCCTTTCCCGACAACGGCATCAAGTTTTTCAGCGCCCAGGGCGCCAAGCTCGACGATGCCTGGGAGCTGGCGGTGGAAGCGGCACTCGAAGAAGCGCCGGTCTGGGCCGACTCGCCCAACCTCGGCAAGACGCGCCGCCTTGACGACGCCGCGGGCCGTTATATCGAGTTCTGCAAAAGTACTTTTGCCAATGACCTCACGCTCAAGGGCATGAAGATTGTGGTCGACGCGGCGCACGGCGCGGCCTATCACATCGCGCCCGAGGTGTTTCATGAACTGGGCGCCGAGGTGACCTGCATCGGCTGCTCGCCCGACGGCATCAACATCAACGATGGGGTCGGCGCCACGCATCCCGAAGCCCTGATCAAGGCGGTCCGGGCTTACGGCGCGCATTACGGTGTGGCGCTCGACGGCGACGCCGACAGGCTGCAACTGGTCGATGCAGACGGCCGGCTGTTCAACGGCGACGAGGTGCTTTACCTGATGGTCGCCGAGCGCCTCGAACGCGGCGAAAAAGTCCCCGGTGCGGTCGGCACCCTGATGACCAACATGGCGGTGGAGGTGGCGCTGCAGGCCCGCGGTGTCGAGTTTGTGCGCGCCAAAGTCGGTGACCGTTATGTGCTCGAAGAACTCGAGAAAAACGGCTGGCTGCTGGGCGGCGAAGGCTCGGGCCATTTGCTGGCACTCGACAAACACAGCACCGGCGACGGCCTGATCAGTGCGCTGCAGGTGCTGCAGGCCTGTGTACGCAGCGGCAAGACGCTGGCGCAGTTGCTGGCCGGCGTCACGCTGTTTCCGCAAACCCTGCTCAATATTCGCCTGCAGCCCGGCCAGGACTGGGCCGGCAGCCAGCTGCTGGCCTCGGAAACCGAGGCCGTGAAGGCCGAACTCGGCAACAACGGCCGGGTATTGATCCGGCCCAGCGGGACGGAGCCGCTGGTCCGCGTCATGGTGGAAGCGCGGGATGCGGGGCAGGCGCTGGCCTGCGCTGAGAGACTGGTGGCCGCCATCAAGGCCGCCTAAGATCCCCTTGTCTTGTCATCCCGGACCCGATCCGGGATCCATCTCCTGTTCCTCATGCCCTGAGGAGTGCCAGCAAGCCGGGTCTCGCCCCGGCGGGCGACTCACTTTCTCTTGCTTCGCCAAGAGAAAGTAAGCAAAGAGAAGGCGACCCGATGGTCTGGGTCCCTCCGCTTCGCTACGGGCAACCTGTGGTGCTCGCCGAAAACGGGGCCGGGCTCGAACTCGCTGCGCTCAGACAATCGCCCGTCCTGATCCGTTTTCGGCTCCGCTCCTCGGCCCAGCCCGACGGGTGGTGGAGAAAGAGGGAGAAAACGAATACCAATACAGGACTCCATCCGGAGTCCTTGAAGCGCGCAGCGCTTCAAGGACGGGAATCCCAAGCGACCGTCATGTTTGCACGCGAGCGCAGCGCACGCGGCCAAATGAGGCTCCCTTCCATCGCCCAGCGGGGCGAGGGAAGGGCGGGGGGTTGGGAGTGGGGAGTTGAAACTACTGACCCAAAGGCGCCAGGCGCGCAGCGTGTTGCACTAACCGCTGGAGATTTATAATCAAATCCGCCTCTAGCCCTTGTCCAGCAAGCGCCAGCAGCTATCAAAAACGGAGCAGGATCAGGGCTGCTGCCCAGCCTGCCAACCCCCGCCCAGCGACTGGATCAAGGCCACCGCGGTGGTCTGGCGGTCGGCCATGGCCTGCACCAGGGCGCGGCGGGCGTTGAGGGCTGTGGCCTGGGCGGAAATCACTTCGGTGTAGCCGACCTGGCCGGCGCGGTAGCGGTTGAGCACCTGCTGCTCGACCTGGTCGGCCGCTTCGGAAGCCTGGCGGCGCAGCTCCTGCTGCACCTGCAGCACACGGGTGGCGGCGAGCTGGTCTTCCACGTCCTGGAAGGCCACCAGCACGGTCTGGCGGTAACGCGCCACGGCCTGATCGTAGGACGCGGTGGCGCCGTCGACGCGCGCGGCCGTGGTGCCGGCATCAAAAATGAGTTGCGCGGCCGAAACGCCCAGTGACCAGACCAGGCTGGGTGCGGAAAACAGGTCGGCCACGCGGCTGGCGCCGGCGCCAGCCGATGCACTCAGCGAGAGGCTGGGGTAATACGCAGTTTTGGCGATGCCGATCTGTTCGTTGGCCGAGGCCACGCGGCGTTCGGCGGCAGCGATGTCGGGCCGGCGTTGCAGCAGGGTCGAGGGCACACCCACCGGGATCTCGGGCACGGACGGCTTCCAGGCGACCGGTGGCAGCGAGAAATTGCCCGGCGCTTCGCCGACCAGCACCGCGATCGCGTGTTC
>CALRTF020000350.1:0-3415 GCA_943370985.1 Paenacidovorax caeni | reverse complement strand
GAGGTGCACGACTCGGACGGCCTGATGATGGCCAGCAGCGACGGCGAGTGGTTGTGGCGCCCGCTGCAGAACCCCAAAGCGCCGGTTGCGACCTCGTTCGCCATGAAAGGCCTCAAGGGTTTTGGCCTGATGCAGCGCGACCGCCTGTTCGGCAGTTATGAAGACACCGAGGCGCGTTACGAAGCGCGCCCCAGCGCCTGGGTCACGCCGATCGGCGACTGGGGCCCGGGCCGGGTCGAGTTGCTGCAACTGCCCACGCCCGACGAAACCCACGACAACGTGGCGGCCTACTGGGTGCCGGACCGCCTGCCGCAGCCCGGCGAGTCGCTGGACTTCGCCTACCAGCTGGCCTGGCAGGGCGACAAACAGCAGCGCCCGCCCAACGGCTGGGTCACCCAGTCGCGCCGCGGCATCGGCTTCAGCAAGCTCGATGCGCAGACGCTGGAGCAGGCCATCTCTTACGTCGTCGACTTTGCCGGACCGGCCCTCGACGCCCTCAAGGACGACGCGCCGGTGCGCGCCGTCGTCTCCAGCGACAGCAACGGCCGCGTCGCCGAAAGCAATGCCTATCGCAATCCGGTCAATGGCCAGTGGCGCATGACCCTGCGCGTGCAACGCATCGATCCGGCCAAGCCGGTCGAGTTGCGCGCCTTTCTCCAACACGACAACCACACAGTGAGTGAAACATGGACCACCCTCGTCACCCCCTAGCGCCCCCCGCGGTTTCACCACGCAGTTCCCTGCGCGAGGAACGGCACCCGAATTCGGTCACCACACCGCCGATCAACCGCGGCTCCATGGCGCCGCGCCCCTGGCGGGGTTTCTGGAACAGCCTGGGCACGGCCGTTTTGCTGCGCCTGACCGGCAGCGCGCGGCCGGCCCCCGCCGCCGGCGCCATGGCGCCCTGGCAACACGCCGCCAAACGCCGGCGCGCCGTGCTGGTGGCGCTGACCGTGCTGAGCACCGTGTTTGCCACCACGCTGTTTGCCGACATGCAGCCCGACTACGACAGCGCCTGGCTGGAATACGGGCAGATCGCGCTGTTCGGCCTGCTGTCGGCCTGGGTCGTGACCGGCTTCATGACCGCGCTGATGGGTTTTTACGTGACCCTGCGCGGCGACAAATTCGCCCTGACGGCACGCAGCGTGGCTGGTCACACGCTGGATGCCACGGCCCGCACGGCCATCATCATGCCGATCTGCAATGAGGACGTGCGCACCGTGTTTGCCGGCCTGCGCGCGACCTGCGAATCGGTGGCCGCCACCGGCCATGCCGCCGCCTTCGACGTGTTTGTGCTGTCCGACAGCAACAACCCGGCGACCCAGCAGGCCGAACGCGCCGCCTGGGAGGAATTGCGCATGCAGCTGGCGGCCCAGGCCGGCCAGCCGCTGATCGAGGTCTATTACCGGCTGCGCCAGCGCCGCACCCACCGCAAGGCCGGCAACGTCGCCGACTTCTGCCGCCGCTGGGGCAAGGACTACCGCTACATGATCGTGCTCGACGCCGACAGCGTGATGAGCGGCGACTGCCTGGTCAACATGGTCAAGCTGATGGAAGCCAACCCGAAGGCCGGCATCATCCAGACCGCCACACAGGCCATCGGCCACGTCACCCTGCATGCGCGCGCACAGCAGTTTGCCTCGCGCATGACCGGCCGCCTGTTCACGCTGGGCATGCAGTTCTGGCAGCTCGGCGAGTCGCACTACTGGGGCCACAACGCCATCCTGCGCATTGAACCCTTCATGAAACATTGCGCGCTGGCGCCCATCGCCGGCACGGGCGGCATGTCCGGCGGCATCCTGTCGCACGATTTTGTCGAAGCCGCACTGATGCGCCGCGCCGGTTACCACGTCTGGCTGGCCTCGGACCTGGTCGGCAGCTACGAGCAGCAGCCGCCCGACCTGCTGGCCGAGCTGCAGCGCGACCGGCGCTGGTGCCAGGGCAACCTGCAGAACTCGCGGCTGATCGCCGAGCCAGGTATCCACCCGGTGCACCGCGCCATGTTCGGCACCGGCGCCATGTCTTACCTGTCGGCGCCGCTGTGGCTGTGTTTCCTGACGCTGGGCACGGCGCTTTGGCTGTCGGGCTCGCACATCATGACCGACTGGATGCTGGTGCCGGCCGAACTCGCCGCGCTCTGGGCCTGGACCCTGTCCATGCTGTTCCTGCCGCGCGTGCTGGGCATCGCCGCCGTGCTGATCAAGGGCGAGGCCGCGGCCTTCGGCGGGCGCCTGAGCCTGCTGCGCAGCGCCGCGCTGGAAACCGTGATCGCCCTGCTGCAGGCGCCGATCCGCATGCTGGCGCATTCGCTGTTTGTGCTGGCGGCCATCACCGGCCTGAAGCTGGACTGGAAATCGCCCCCGCGCGAAGCCGCCGCCGTGCCCTGGCGCGATGCGCTGCTGCGTTTTGCGCCCATGAGCGGCATCATCGCGCTGCTGGCCCTGGGCATCGCCGCCATCGATGCGCGCGCCCTGGTCTGGCTGTTGCCGGTGGGCCTGCCGCTGCTGCTGGCCATCCCGATGACCGTGCTGACCAGCCGCGTCGGCGTCGGCCGGATCATGCGGGCGAAGGACTATCTGCTGATTCCCGAAGAGACCCTGTCGCCGGCGGTGCTGGACAGGGCGTGGCAACACGCGGGATTGTTGCCGGCGCCGCGTTTGCGGGCCGCGTGACGCTCATCAAGTGCCACGCTGCATCCCCGGCTCGCTTCGGGCAGCAGTTTCAACTCCCCACTCCCAACCCCCCGCCCTTCCCTCGCCCCGCTGGGCGAGAGAAGGGAGCCTCATGTGGCCGCGTGCGCTGCGCTCGCGTGCAAACATGACCGTCTGTTGGGAGTCCCGTCCTTGAAGCGCTGCGCGCTTCAAGGACTCCGGATTTTTGTCCCCGCATTGGTTTCTTCCCCACCCTTCTGTATGCGCCGAGGAGCGGAGGTCCAGACGGATCAGGACGGGCGATTGTCTGAGCCGAAGGCGAGTTCGAGCCCGGCCCCGGCTGGACCGAGCACCGCAGGTTGCCCTGAGCGCCAGCGAAGGGTCGCAGACAGCAGGGTCGCCTTTTCTTTGCTTACTTTCTTTTGGCGAGACAAAAGAAAGTGAGTTGCCGCCGGGCAACCCCCGGCCAACAGACGTTGGCAAACTGCGGCACGCGGGTATGCACCAGACAGCAGGACCTGACTCCCCACTCCCAACCCCCCGCCCTTCCCTCGCCCCGCTGGGCGAGAGAAGGGAGCTTCATGTGGCCGCGTGCGCTGCGCTGGCGTGCACACATGACCGTCTGTTGGGATTCCCGTCCTTGAAGCGCTGCGCGCTTCAAGGACTCCGGATTTGAATTTGGTCTTCGGGGATTTTGTCTTTTCTTTCTCCCTCTCCACCCGTCGGGCTGGGCCGAGGAGCACAGCCGAAAACGGATCAGGGCG
>CALRTF020000349.1:0-3416 GCA_943370985.1 Paenacidovorax caeni | reverse complement strand
CGAGCTGGCAAGGCGCGGTCAGCGGATTAGACTTCCCCGCATCTTTAGGAGGAAGCACCATGAAACGTCTGCTACTGCTGGCTGCTGCTGCCGTCGCCTTCACGGCCCAGGCCCAGTCTTTCCCGGGCTCCAAGCCCATCACCATCGTTGTGCCTTTCTCGGCCGGCGGCCCGACCGACCGCGTGGCCCGTGACCTGGCAGAAGCCCTGCGCAAGCCCCTGGGCGGCGCGACCGTGGTGGTGGAC
This sequence comes from Paenacidovorax caeni, assembly GCA_943370985.1. Classification (GTDB taxonomy): domain Bacteria; phylum Pseudomonadota; class Gammaproteobacteria; order Burkholderiales; family Burkholderiaceae_C; genus Polaromonas; species Polaromonas caeni_A. The sequence goes on along the minus strand of CALRTF020000349.1, from coordinate 3,171 downwards.
AACGCCGCCGGCGCCGGTGGCTCCATCGGCGCCAACAAGGTCGCCAAGGCAGCACCGGACGGGCACACCCTGCTGCTGCACCACATCGGCATGGCCACCATGCCCACCCTGGTGCGCAACCTGCCCTTCAAGGTCGAGAGCGACTTCGAGTACCTGGGCATGGTCAATGACGTGCCCATGACGCTGATCGGCAAGCCCGGTCTGCCGGCCAACAACTACAAGGAACTGGCCACCTGGATCAACGAAAACAAGTCCAAGGTCAATCTGGGCAACGCCGGCATCGGCGCGGCCTCGCACCTGTGCGGCCTGATGTTCCAGAACGCCCTCAAGATCGACATGACCACCGTGCCCTACAAGGGCACCGGCCCGGCCATGACCGACCTGCTGGGCGGCCAGATCGACCTGCTGTGCGATCAGACCACCAACACCAGCGGCCAGATCGAGGCCAAGAAGGTCAAGGCCTACGCCGTGACCACCGCCAAGCGCCTGAGCACGCCCGCACTCAAGGATCTGCCCACGCTGCAGGAGTCTGGCCTCAAGGGCTTTGAAGTGACCATCTGGCACGGCCTGTACGCGCCCAAGGGCACGCCGGCTGACGTGGTGGCCAAGCTCAACACCGCACTCAAGGCAGCGCTCAAGGACGCCGACTTCGTCAAGAAGCAGGAGGGCCTGGGCGCCGTGGTCGTGACCGACAAGCGCATGGAATCGGCCGAGCACAAGAAGTTCGTCGCGGACGAGATTGCCAAGTGGAGCCCGGTGCTGAAGGCAGCTGGCGTTTACGCGGACTGATCTTTTCAGCGTTCTGCGCTGCTGATGAAAGGCCACCTTCGGGTGGCTTTTCTTTTTTCTGCGGTGGGGCTTTGCTTGCGTGGCTTGCCGGGTCTCGCCCCGGCGGGCGAGGTAATTTTCTTTGCTTCGCCAAAGAAAAGTACCCAAAAGAAAGGCGAGCCGGATTCGTCGGCCCTACGCTGCGTTGCTCGGCCTGAGCGGGGTGCGCGCAAACTCGCTGCGCTCAGACATGCGCGCCCCTTGTTCCGCTCAGCCCTGCGCTACTCGCCTCCTCATTACGGCGGTGGAAACCAGATACAGAATTCAACAAGGACGCGCCATGGCGCGTCCTTATGGGGTTCGGCTGTTCGGTTGTTGGTCCCCCTCGCCCTTGTGTCTGTGCCGAGAAGCGCAGCGGCAGGTGGATCAAGAGACGCGCATGTCTGAGCGCAGCGAGTTTGCGCGGCTCCCGCCTGGCGCGAGCATCGCAGGTTGCCCCGGCGTAGCCGGGGTCACAGACACCAGGGTCGCCTTTCTTTGCCTACTTTCTTTGGCGACGCAAAGAAAGTAGGTGCGCCGCCGGGCGCACATCCCGGCCACACCAAGCCGCCGGGGCGAGACCCGGCAAGCCACGCATGCCAATTTCTCGCATCAGAAGAGACAGTAACCCAGACGACAAACACCGAGGCAAACCCTAGGTCACAGAGCCCCATCCTCTCTCTAAACTGGGTCGATCAAGAACAGAGGAGACCCCCACCATGAACCGTCGTCATCTCATCGCCGCCGCCTTGCTGGCCTGTGCCCCGCTCGCCTGGTCCCAGGGCGCCTGGCCGAACCGGCCGGTCAAGATCGTCGTGCCCTTCGCACCCGGCGGCACCACCGACATCCTGGCGCGCGCGATCGCGCCTGAGCTGTCCAAGGCCTTCGGCCAGCCCTTCGTGGTGGAGAACAAGGCCGGTGCCGGTGGCAACGTCGGGGCCGAGCAGGTTGCCAAGTCGCCCAATGACGGCTACACGCTGTTCATGGGCACGGTGGGCACGCATGGCATCAATCGGGCGCTCTACGCCAAGCTGAATTACGAACCGCAGAAGGACTTCGCACCCATCACGCTGGTGGCGGGCGTGCCCAACGTCATGGTGATGAACGCGGACAAGGCCAAGGCGCTGAACATCAACTCGGTGCCGGATTTCATCAGGTACGCCAAGGCCAATCCGGGGCGGCTCAACATGGCGTCCAGCGGCAACGGCACCTCCATCCATCTGGCGGGTGAACTGTTCAAGTCCATGACGGGCACTTTCATGACGCACATTCCCTACCGTGGCTCGGGCCCGGCTCTGCTCGACATGGTGGCGGGGAACATGGATGTGATGTTCGACAATCTGCCCTCGGCCATGCCGCACATCAAGTCGGGCAAGCTCAAGGCCTTTGCCGTGACCAGTGCGCGCCGCTCGGACTCGCTGCCCGAGGTGCCGACGGTGGAAGAGGCAGGTGCCCTCAAGGGCTTCGAAGCCAGCAGCTGGTTCGGCCTGCTGGCGCCGGCCGGCACCCCGGCCGACATCGTGAGCCGCATTCAGCAGGAAACCGCCAAGTCCCTGGCCACGCCTGCCATGCAGGAGCGCCTGCGCGGTCTGGGCGCCATCCCCAGCGGCAATACGCCGGAAGAGTTCACGCGCTTCATCGACGCCGAGCACAAGAAGTGGGCGGCGGTGGTCAAGGCCTCTGGCGCAAAGGTGGACTGACGGTATTCATCGCGGGACACCGTGGAACCGGCTTTGCCGGGCCACTGGTGTCGCCCCCTGCAAGGGGGTGGGCGTAGCGAACGAAGGGAGCGGAGCCTGGGGGTGAGTCCTGTCTACACGCCCCAGACGATTTCCTTGTTGGCAGCCTGGCAGCGGCGCAGCATCTCGATGAAGGGCGTGGCGCGCTGGCGCAGGGACACGCCTTCAGTCTCGGGCAGCTCCTCGCCCTTGGCGGCGGCCTCGGCTTCGGCGGCGCGGCGTTCCGCTTCTTCCTGGGTAATGGCGGCTTCCAGCGCGGCGATGGCCGCAGGCATCTCGGCGGCCTGCAGGATGCCGCGCCGGTCTTCGTCGTACTTGCCCACGATCTGCAGCACGCGCCGGCCGTTGGGCTCGAGCATGATGAGGTCGGGGGCGGCGCGGGACTTGAACTTGTAGAGCATGCGGCGAGGGTAGCATGCGGGTCATGGAGACTCAAGACAACCAGCCGCGCGGCCCGCTTGTGGGAGTCAAGGTGGTCGAGCTGGGCCAGCTGATTGCCGGGCCCTTCGCGGCCAAGACCCTGGCCGACTTCGGCGCCGATGTGATCAAGATCGAGCCCCCCGGTGCGGGCGATCCGCTGCGCAAGTGGCGCATGTTGAAGGACGGCACCTCGGTCTGGTGGCAG
>CALRTF020000348.1:0-3461 GCA_943370985.1 Paenacidovorax caeni | reverse complement strand
CCTGGGAGCTCAACATCAGGCCACGCAAGACCCTGGGCTGGAAAAGCCCTGCAGAGGTCTTCTTCAACAACAAGGCCATGGCTGATGCTGGCCTAATCCCGACTGTTGCACTTGGGGTTTGAATCCGCCCACCAAAGAAAAGGCGACCCGATGGTCTGGGTCCCTCCGCTTCGCTGCGGGCAACCTGCGGTGCTCGCAAAAAATGGGGTCGAGCTCGAACTCGCCTTCGGCTCAGACAATCGCTCGCCCGGATCCATTTTCTGCTGTGCTCCTCGGCCCAGCCCGACGGGTGGAGAAGAAGAAAAACATCCAAATACCAAGACCGGGGAGAAATCCGGAGTCCTTGAAGCGCAAAGCGCTTCAAGGACGGGAATCCCAACAGACCGTCATGTTTGCACGCGAGCGCAGCACACGCGGCCAAATGAGGTCCCCCTCCATCGCCCAGCGGGGCGAGGGAGGGGTTAGGGGTGGGAGTGGGGAGTCAGACTTACTGTCCAGGACGGACCACAACAGCAGCGAGATGCAACACGGATTCCAGGGGTGATTGGCAAGAAAACTGCCGCCAGCCCCCGTCCATCGGGAGCGGTCAGCTATCAATCCGATAGCAAATCAAAGCTTGGCAAGCCGCTCCAGCGCCAGGTTCAGCGTTTCATCCTTCTTCGCGAAGCAGAAGCGCACGACGCGCTGGTCGAAGCCGTTGCCGTAAAACGCCGACAGCGGAATGGCGGCCACACCGATCTCGGTGGTCAGCCATTTGCAGAAGTCGGCCTCGCCGAGCTCGCTCACGTCGGAGATGTCCACGCACTGGAAGTAGCTGCCCTCGCTGGGCAGCAGCCTGAAGCGGGTGTTGGCCAGGCCGGCGCGGAACAGGTCGCGCTTGCGCTGGTAAAACGCAGGCAGCTCGAGGTAGGGGCGGGCATCCGCCATGTACGCTGCCAGGCCATGCTGCACCGGGGTGTTGACGGTGAAGACGGTGAACTGGTGCACCTTGCGGAACTCGGCCGTGAGCGCGGCCGGCGCGGCCACATAACCGACCTTCCAGCCGGTCACGTGGTAGGTCTTGCCGAAACTGCTGACGATGAAGGCGCGTGCCGCCAGGCCCGGGAAACGCGCGGCGCTTTCGTGCATGCGGCCCTGGTCGGCGTCGAAGACCATGTGTTCGTAGACCTCGTCGCTGATCAGCAGCACATCGGTCGGCGCCAAGATTTCCTGCAGGCGCAACATGTCCGCGCGCGTCCAGACGGTGGCGCTGGGGTTGTGCGGCGAGTTCACGATGATGGCGCGTGTCTTGCCGTTGATGGCGGCAGCGATCTTGTCGAAGTCGGGGCGGAAGCTGCCGGGCGTCAGGGGCACGCGCACGGCGACGCCGCCGGCCAGTTCGATGTTGGGCACATAACTGTCGTAGCAGGGCTCGAGCACGATCACCTCGTCGCCGGGGTGCACGACGGCCAGGATGGCGGTGATGATGGCCTGGGTGGCGCCGGCGGTGATGGTGATCTCGCTGCCCGCGTCGTAGCTGCGGCCATGCAGTTGCTGCAGCTTGGCGGCCACCGCTTCACGCAGCACCGGCACACCGGTCATGGGCGGGTACTGGTTCAGGCCGCGTGTCATCGCATCGGTCACGGCGCCCACCAGTTGCGGGTCGCATTCAAAGTCCGGGAAGCCCTGGCCCAGGTTGACCGCGCCTTTTTCAGTCGCCAGCGTGGACATCACGGTGAAGATGGTGGTGCCGACGGCGGGCAGCTTGGTCTGGAGGGCCGGTGTACGTTCTTGAACAGTCGTCATGGTGGTCGGAAGTCAGGGGTTCAGAGTTCGAAGTCGCCATGGCGGCTGCTCATGGCGCGGGTGATCTGGTTGCGGTCCAGCTTGTCGCTGAGCAGCTCGGCAAACTTGTAGACAAAGTTGCGCAGGTAGGCGCTGCGCTTGAAGGCCACACGCGCGACGTTGACGCCGAACAGCTCGCCGGCCGGCCGTGCCAGCAGGTCGCTGTTGGTGCCGTCGTCCCTGAGAGCCATCTCGGCGACGATGCCCACCCCGAGGCCCAGGCGCACATAGGTCTTGATCACGTCGGAGTCGATGGCTTCCAGCGCGATACGCGGCTGCAGGCGTTTGGCGGCGAAAGCCTGGTCGATCTTGGTCCGGCCGGTGAAGGACGGGTGGTAGGTGATCAGCGGCTGCTCGGCCAGGTCCTCGAGCGTGATGTGCTCCTGCCTGGCCAGCGGATGGTCCAGCGGCAAGACCAGCATGTGCTGCCATTCGTAGCAGGGCAGGGTGACGAGTTCTTCGTAGCGGGCCAGCGATTCGGTGGCGATGCCGATTTCGGCCACCTCGTCGATCAGCATGCGCGCGACCTGGTCGGGCGAGCCCTGGTGCAGGCTGACGTTGACCTTGGGAAAGGCTTCGCGCAGTTTGGCCACCGGCACCGGCAGCACATAACGCGCCTGGGTGTGGGTGGTGGCAATCGACAGGGTGCCGCTGTCCTGCGCTGAAAACTGCTCGCCGATGCGGCGCAGGTTGCCGACTTCGCGCATGATCAGCTCTATGCTTTTGAGCACGTGTTCGCCGGGCTCGGTCACGCGCTTGAGGCGTTTGCCGTGCCTGGCAAAAATCTCCACACCCAGCTCTTCCTCCAGTTCGATGATGGCTTTGGACACCCCCGGCTGGGAGGTGTGCAGCGCGCGCGCCGTTTCGGTGAGGTTGAGGTTGCGCCGGACGGCTTCCTGGACAAAACGGAACTGGTGGAGATTCATATGCTCAATCGGCTAATTATTTGTGTTTATTATGCCTGTTTGTAGCTAAGGATCTGGCGCGCGGCCAGGAATGCGGGTCAGGACAGCGCAATTTCCGCCATCAGCGATGTCAGCCGGGGGTCCTCGCCGGCGGCCGCCATCAGCTCGACCGGGATGCCGGGGTGGGCGGCACGCAATTGCGCCACCAGCTGCGGCAAATCCTCCCGGGCATGTTTGCCGACACCCAGAAACAGCGGGAAGATCCTGAGCTGGCGGGCGCCGGAAGTTATCAAATCCGTCGCGCACCGGGCCAAGTCCGGGGTGCTCAGTTCGAGGTAGGCACAGCCCACCAGCGCGTCGCCGTCGCGCTGCCGGATGGCTGCGGCCACGGCCTCGATCGGCAGGTGCCACAGCGGATCACGCGAGCCGTGGGCGAACAGGATGATGCCGGTGCGGTCCATCAGCGCCTGAGCACCAGCCAGCCGAAAGCGCCGAGCGAAATCGCCATGTAAAGCAGGCCCGGCGCCGCTGCCGCCAGCCAGGGCCGCCAGTTCTGCAGGTTGCCGATGTAGCCGAAGACGTTGTTGAGCAAGAAGAAGCTGATGCCGATCATCACGCCGCCGAACACGTAGCCGGCGATACCGCCGCTGCGGAAGTGCAGGTAGGCAAAGGGCAGGGCCAGCACCACCATCACCAGGCAACTGAGCGGGTAAAAGACCTTTTTCCAGAATT
>CALRTF020000347.1:0-3479 GCA_943370985.1 Paenacidovorax caeni | reverse complement strand
AGGTGTGGCGGCGGCCTCGCATTTCTCCTGTGTGGGCGCGACCAAGGCCACGGTGCGCCAGCAACTCGCGTCCCTGCAGGCCATGGGCGTGAAACGCCTGGTGGCCTTGCGCGGCGATTTGCCCAGCGGTTACGGCATGGGCGGCGAGTTCCATTACGCCAGCGACCTGGTGGCTTTCATCCGCGAGTTCACCGGCGACGCCTTCCACATCGAGGTGGCCGCTTATCCCGAGATCCACCCCCAGGCCAAATCGGCTGACGCGGACCTGCAGGCCTTTGCGACCAAGGTGAAAGCCGGCGCCAACTCGGCCATCACGCAGTATTTTTTCAATGCTGACGCCTATTTCCGTTTTGTCGATGATGTGAAGAAGATGGGGCTGGATGTGCCGGTGGTGCCCGGCATCATGCCGATCACGAGCTCGACCCAGCTCATGCGTTTCTCGGATGCCTGCGGCGCCGAGATCCCGCGCTGGATACGCCTGCGCCTGCAGGGTTTCGGCGACGACACCGCCTCGATCAAAAGTTTTGGGCTTGATGTGATCACCGCGCTGTGCGACCAGCTGCGCACACAGGGTGTGCCCGGCATCCATTTCTACACCATGAATCAGGCCGGTGCGACGACTGAAATCATCAAGCGGCTGGGGTTGTAAGCGTGGTGCAGATCCCTCTACGCTGGTCGATCCCCGCAAGCGGGGCCCCTCGCCCCACGCTCCGAGGTCTCACCATGAATCAGGCCGGTGCGACGACTGAAATCATCAAGCGGCTGGGGCGATGAACATCGTGCTGGCGCAGGACTGACATTCGGGGGCTCTTGATGAAAAAAAGTTTCATCAGGCTCTGGGTCACTGCAAGCATGCTGGCGCTGTCGGCGTGTACCACGCCGCCGGCAAGCGATCCCGTCCCGTCCACCGACGCCCCGACATCCGTCGTCGCGCCACGCGTTCCGAAGAAAGTGCCCGCACCTGCGGCTGCCACCCCGCCCGACGCCACGCCCCTGGCCGACCCGCCGGACAGCGAAGCGGGCTTGCTCGCCGGCGAAGCCCTCCGCGAATTCGAGCAGGGCAAGGCTTCCTGGTACGGCCCGCGTTTCAACGGCCGGCGCACCGCCAGCGGCGAGCGTTACAACATGCACGCATTCACCGCCGCGCACCGGACATTGCCTTTCGGCACCCTGGTGCGGGTGCGCAGCCTGGTCAACGGCAAGGAGGTCGATGTGCGCATCACCGACCGCGGGCCCTTCAGCCGCAATCGCGTGATCGACCTGAGCCGCGCCGCCGCCGAAGCCATCGGCATGCTGGGCCTGGGCGTCAAGGACGTGCAGCTGCTGGTGCCCGAGTCCACCGCGCCGCTGGCCGAGCCGCCAGCCCCCACCAGCCGCGCCCGCGTGATCAGGCGCGCTCCCAGCCCGCGCTGAACAGCGCGTGTCATCCCGGCCCCGGGATCCCGGCCGCGTGCGCCGCGCTTTACGTCAAAGTGGCCTCCAGCCCCTGTCCAGCAAGGGCGAGCAGCTATCAAATAAATAGCGTAGTGAGGCTGAAGCGCTGCGTCGTTGTAAAAGTCGGTATCCGGGGCCGGTTTTTCCCCGTGTTTTGTCGAAACTCGCCTGTCTGGATCGTCGTGTGCATGAGAGGCCTGGAAAAGGCCGATGTCCAACCCCCGAAAGGAATCCGCCCATGACTGCTGTCACCCCCGCCTCCGACCGTGAACTGGTGCTGACGCGCCTGATAGACGCGCCGCCCGAAAAAGTCTTCCAGGCCTGGACCGACCCGGCGCTGATCGTGCAGTGGTTCACCCCCAAGCCCTGGGAAACCGTGCGCGCCGAAACCGATGTGCGGCCCGGCGGCACCAGCCTGATCGTGATGCGTGGTCCGGATGGCACCGAGTTCCCGAACCGCGGGATTTACCTCGAGGTCGTGCCGAACCAACGCCTGGTGTTCACCGACGCGTTCACCGATGCCTGGACGCCTTCGGACAAACCCTTCATGACGGGTGTGCTGACGTTTGAAAACGAAGGCGGCAAGACGCGTTACACCGCGCGCGTGCTGCACTGGAGCGCCGCCGACCGCGAGGCCCACGAAAAAATGGGTTTTCACGAAGGCTGGGGCAAGGCCACCGACCAGTTGTGCGAGTTGCTGGGCGCCCCTCCGCCCAGCCCCTGAGCAAAAGGACAAGCCATGCGACAGGTGATTGCCGCCACTTTCCTGAGCCTCGACGGTGTGATGCAGGCACCGGGCGGACCCGACGAGGACCCGACCGGCGGTTTTGCCCACGGCGGCTGGACTGTCCATTACTGGGACGAATCCATGGAACAGGTGCTGGGCAACACCATGAACGCGCCCTTTGACCTGCTGCTGGGCCGCAAGACCTACGAGATTTTTGCGGCGCACTGGCCCTGCATCCGGGGCGAGCCCATCGCGGACAAGTTCAACGCCGTGACCAAATACGTGGCGACCTCGTCGACCGCGCCGCTGGTGTGGGGCCAGGCGGTCGCGCTGCATGACGCGGCCGCCGATGTGGCCAGGCTCAAACGCGAGGAGGGCCCTGACCTGCTGATCCAGGGCAGCGCTCATCTGGTGCAGACCCTGCTGGCCCACGACCTGATCGACGAATTCCGGCTGATGGTGTTTCCACTGCTGCTGGGCGCGGGCAAACGCCTGTTCGGTGAAGGCACGCGGCCCGCTGCCATGAAGCTGGTGGACAGCCGGGTGTCGGGCACGGGGGTCAGCATGGGCACCTGGCGGCGCGACGGCGCCGTCCGCATCGGGTCCTTTGTGCCGGCCGAGCCGAGTGCGCGTGAACTTGCGCGGCGCGAGAAGATGAAGCGGGAAGGCTGAGCAAGTATCCGTGCCATTCGCCGGGCGGGTGAGCACACGCATGCCCACCGCACACACTCACTCCGCTGTCTCCGGGCCTTGCAGCCCGGTGATGCGAAAGCTGAAGCCGTGGCGCTCGAAGCCCAACGAATCGTAAAACGCGTGCGCCTTCTCGCGTTTTACATTGGAGGACAGCGCGAGCTTGTAGCAAGCGCTTGCGCGGGCCAGCGCCAGGGCGTGGCGCATCATGGCCTGGCCTATGCCCTGGCCCTGCATGGCGGGGTCCACCGCCACGTCTTCAACAATGGCCGACGGCGCCCCGAGGTGACCCAGGTTGTTCATGATGAGCAGCGCAAACGTGCCGACCACCTGCGTGCCCTGCAGCGCGACGTGGAGTTTGTAGTTGGGATAAGCCGCCATGCGCTCCCAGATACGCGTGGCGTCGGGCAGGGCGAGAACATCGCCATCGTCGATCTCGGGCTGGGCGTAGAGGCGCAGTACCCCGGGCAGGTCGGACTCCAGAGCGGGCCGGATTGTGAGTGTGTGCTTCATGGCGCCACTTTTCGCCGGCAATGTGTCCGGGAGATGACGCGGCGGCTGACAAACAGCGGGTCAACGACGGATGAACCGCGAAGATCGAAGCGCGGTTCCAGGCTACTTGTTCAAC
>CALRTF020000346.1:0-3484 GCA_943370985.1 Paenacidovorax caeni | reverse complement strand
GATCTAGCGACGAAGGCATGGTTTTAGCGAAACCACTTCTTCGAAGTGCTCCAGTGCCTTACGCACTTGGCGGGACGTAGCCCGCCGCAGCGTCTGCGCCGCTGCCGAAGAAGTGGTTTTCCATCTGGCGCGCCAGGTACTGGCGTGCGCGGGCATCGGCCAGGTTCAGGCGGTTTTCGTTGACCAGCATGGTCTGGTGCTTGAGCCAGGCGGCCCAGGCTTCCTTGCTGACGCTTTCCCAGATGCGCTTGCCCAGCTCACCCGGGTAGGGCGGGAAATCCAGGCCCTCGGCTTCCTTGCCGAGCTTGATGCAGTTCACCATGCGTGCCATATGCAGCTTCTTTCTGTCTTCGGATGTTTAGGTAATAAGCAACTGAAATCTTATTGGTTCCAGTTTTGAGCATGTCTCTCCAGAATCCTTTTCATCGCAACCCACTTTGTGTTCTGAAAAGGAAGAAACATGACGCAACGCCGAGACTTTATCAAGCTTTCCCTGGCCCTTACCCTGGCAGGGGCGGCTTTCGCCGCCGTGGCCCAGCCGGCCCCCGTGACCCTGCTCAACGTGTCCTACGATCCGACGCGTGAGCTTTACGTGGAAGTGAACGCAGCTTTCACCAAACACTGGAAGGCCAAGACCGGCCAGGACGTAACCATCAAGCAGTCGCACGGCGGTTCGGGCCGCCAGGCGCGCTCCATCATTGACGGTCTGGACGCCGACGTCGCCACCCTGGCCCTGGCCGGTGACACCGACGCCCTGCACGCCAATGGCGGCTGGATCCCCAAGGACTGGCAGAAGCGCCTGCCGCTCAACAGCTCGCCCTACACCTCCACCATCGTGTTGGTGACGCGCGCGGGCAATCCCAAGGCCATCAAGGACTGGGACGACCTGATCCGCCCGGACGTCAAGGTCATCACCCCCAACCCCAAGACCTCGGGCGGCGCCCGCTGGAACTACCTGGCCGCCTGGGAGTTTGCCAAACGCAAATACGGCAGCGAGGCCAAGGCCCAGGAGTTCGTGGCCAAGCTCTATGCCAACGTGCCGGTGCTCGACACCGGCGCGCGCGGCTCGTCCGTGACCTTTGCCCAGCGCAATCAGGGTGATGTCTTTATTTCCTGGGAGAACGAGGCCTACCTGCTGGAGAAGGAGTTCGGCAACAAGGTGGACTTCATCTACCCCAGCCTGTCCATCCTGGCCGAGCCGGCCGTGACCGTGGTGGACAAGAACGTGGACAAGAAGGGCACACGCGCTGTGGCCACGGCTTACCTGGAATTCCTCTACACCGAGGAAGCCCAGGACATCATTGGCAAGCACTTCTACCGCCCGACCTCGGCCAAGGCCCAGGCCAAGTACGCCAGGCAGCTGCCCAAGCTCAACCTCTTCAAGATCGACGAGGCCTTTGGCGGCTGGGCCCAGGCGAGCAAGGCGCACTTCGCCGATGGCGGCGTGTTCGACCAGATCTACAGCAGCAAGTAAACGGCTCCGGTCCGCACAAACGACAAAGCCCGCATCTGCGGGCTTTGTCATATTTAAGGCGTGAGCCAGTCTCAGGCAGCAGCCTTGACCTGTGCCTGGTTGGCCGCAGTGCTGGTGTGCACCTTGATGTCACGCTCGGCAGCCGCCAAGGCCTGGGCCTTGGGGGCGTCGCCCATGGCCACGCCTTCAGCCCGTACGAAGCGCACGTCGGTGATGCCGAAGAAGCCGAACACGGTCTGCAGATAGCTTTCCTGATGCTCCAGGGCACGGCCGGCGTCGCTGGTGGAGTAGATGCCGCCGCGCGTGGAGGCCACGATCACCGTCTTGCCGCCGGCCAGGCCTTGCGGGCCCTTGTCGGTGTACTTGAAGGTGCGGCCGACTTGCGCAACGCGGTCGATCCAGGCCTTGAGCTGACTCGGGATGCTGAAGTTGTAGAGCGGGGCGCCCACGACGATGACGTCAGCGGCCAGGAACTGGCTCACCAGCGCTTCGGAGATGGCGTTCTCGCGCCGTTGCACCTCGGTGGCATCGGCCTGCGGGGCGCGGAAGCCCAGGGAGTTGCCGTCCAGGTGGGACGGGGCATCCACGGCCAGGTCGAGGTACTCGACGATGGTGCCGGGGTGGGTGGCTTGCCATTCGGCCACGGTACGGGCGGTCAGGGCACGCGAGACGGAGTTCGCGCCCAGGACGCTGGAGTCAATGTGCAGCAGTTTCATGATCAGAACCTTTCTGGACGCCGGGGTTGATGTGTGGCGTTGGAGGAATTGTGGGTTTTGATCGAATGTTTGATAAGTCAGCCATATTGCGATAGATTGTCCTAAATTTGGGACAATAAGAGGTATCCAATGGCCTCCATGGATCTGAAAACCGATCTGAACGACATGCTCTACTTCACCGAGGTGGTGGAGCGGGGCGGTTTTGCGGCCGCCGGGCGGGCGCTGGACATCCCCAAATCCCGTCTCTCGCGCCGCGTGGCCGAGCTGGAGGAGCAGCTGGGCGTGCGCCTCTTGCAGCGCACCACGCGCAAGCTGGCCCTGACCGAGGTGGGCGAGCAGTACCTGCGGCACTGCCTGGCCATGCGCGAGGCGGCACAGGCCGCGGCACAAGTGGCGGCCCAGGTGCAGACCGAGCCGCGCGGCACCATCCGCGTGAGCTGCCCGGTCACGCTGGCCCAGACCAGTGTGGCCGTGCTGGTGCCACTCTTCATGCGCGAGTGTCCAGAGGTGCGCGTGGAGATGCTCGTGACCAACCGGGTGATCGACCTGGTGGAAGAGGGAATCGACGTGGCCCTGCGTGTGCGCCCCACGCTGGAGGCCAGCGGCAGCCTGGTGATCAAGCAGCTGGGCCAGACGCGCACCATCCTCGTGGCCAGCCCGGAGCTGATGGCGCGCCAGCCCGCGCCCAAGACCCCCGAAGATCTGGCCCGGCTGGACTCGGTGGCCATGTCGGTCAGCGATGGTCGTTCCAGCTGGCGGCTGTTGGGGCCCGAGGGGGCTGAGCACGTGCATGTGCACCGACCGCGCTATGTGGCGGATGACCTGCTGACACTCAAATTGGCGGTGCTCATGGGTGCGGGTATCTGCGTGCTGCCGGACTATATGTGCCGCGACGAGCTGCGCGACGGCCGGCTCGTGGCCCTGTTGCCCGACTGGGCGCCACCTGCGGGTGTGGTGCATGCGGTGTTTCCCTCGCGCCGCGGCCTGGTGCCGGCGGTGCGGCGTTTCCTCGACTTCCTCGGCGAACATCTCAAGGGTGAACAGGTGGTGCACGCGTCTTGTACCGAGGACAAAGTTGTCGCTGTGAGCTAGTTTGCTCGCTTAATTCTTTATTGGAATAAGCAAACTACTTTATATTCGTTTGTGTTTTAAGGGTTCGTTCCCACAATCAAGGACAGCAAGCCACTCTAGGCCCTGTCCATGTCAACTAACCCTCGCATCCTCATCGTTCCCGGCTGGCGTGATTCCGGCCCCGGCCACTGGCAAACCCTGTGGGCCGAGCGCTATGCGCGCA
>CALRTF020000345.1:0-3497 GCA_943370985.1 Paenacidovorax caeni | reverse complement strand
GCACCACCAGGCCGTCGGCATAGATGTTGTAGTCGTTGCGGTCGGCCCAGTCGATCAGCCAGCGCCGCAAATACTGCGTCAGGTGCGGCGCCGCGCCCAGCGGCTCGGTCTGGCGCTCGAAGTCCACCTTGAGCGGGCGTTTTTTCAGCGCATCGAAACGTTTGGCGTCGAGCTTGTTGTGCTTGACCATCTGGCCCAGCACGATGTTGCGGCGCTCCTTGGCGCGCTCGGGGTTCATGACCGGGTTGTAATAACTGGTGCCCTTGAGCATGCCGACCAGGGTCGCGCTTTCGAGCACGTCGAGCTTGTCGGCCGACTTGTCGAAATAGGTGCGCGCCGCCATCTCGATGCCGTAGGCGTTGTAGAGAAAGGGCACGGTGTTCAGGTAAGTCTCGAGGATCTCGTCCTTGGAATACACCGCCTCTATCTTCAGCGCGGTGATGATCTCCTTGAACTTGCGCGTCACGCTGCGCGAGCGGCCGACTTCTTCCGGGTACAGGTTGCGCGCCAGCTGCTGGGTGAGGGTCGAGCCGCCCTGCAGGTCGCCGCCGAAGGTGCGCAGCACCGCGCCGCCGATGCGTGTGAAGTCGAGGCCGTGGTGCTCGTAGAAGCGGTGGTCTTCGGTCGAGATCAGCGCCGCCACCACATTCGGCGAGATGTCGGCCAGCTTGACGCGGTCACGGTTCGATCCCTTGAAGGCTGCCAGCTCCTTGCCGTCGGCCGACATCACCAGGGCCGGCTGCTGGGTGCGTGATTTCTGGATGTCGCGGATGCTGGGCGTGAAGGGAATCAGCAGCAGGAAGTACAGCACCAGAAGGGCCGGCAAGGCCGCGATGCCCAGCAGCACACCACGCCGCGTCGGGTGCCGCAGGTGGTAGATCGCTTTCGTAACAAAAGGTTGGATTCGCTCAAGAATTTTGTTCATCGGCGCCAGTGTAGGCGCTGTCGGTGAAGGCCTTCCCGGCGCGGCCTGGCCGATCCCATGCCGGCCTGGCCCGGGCTGTCGCCGCGCCCGGCCCATACCCCGCGATTCACCAACGAATCGGGCCCCAGCCCCCGTCCGGCAAGGGCAGGCAGCTATGCCTTTCATAGCAAGCGAGGGTCCGCCGAAACCGCTCGCGCGTCAGTGCAGCGCAAGCCTTGGTCCGACAGGCCAACGCGCCCGCCGGGTCTGGCGCGGGCGAATTGCGCGGACCAGCATGAAAGCCATCCTTTCCCCAACTCAACGAAAGTCCCTTTCCTCCATGACCCGACGCGCACCCGCCCTGCCTGCCGACTACCACCCTTCCCTGCTGCATGGCAGCCTGCAACTGCCAGCCGTCAGCATCTGCGGTTACAGCCTCGAGTTGCGCGACCGTGGCGGCTTTCTCGGCGACCAGGTCAGCCGCAAGGCCTTCACGGTGATGCTGGACGACTGGCGCCGCCTGTTCCGCGAGCTCGATGGGGGCGAAGACCCTTTCGGCAACAAGCCAACCGCAGAACTCAGCAAGACCAAACTGGACCGCCTGCGGGGCAGCGACACACCGGCCGGCGCGGCGATTGCGGCGGCCAGCGAAGACTATGCCTTCCAGCTCGCGCATGTGGTGCGCCGCTTTCTGCGCGACGACAGCTGGCGCGGTGTCGAACGCATCGTGGTCGGCGGCGGCTTCCAGCAGACCGAGGTCGGCCGCCGCGCGGTGCGGCGCGCATCGGCGCTGCTGGCCGACCGCGGCATGAAGGTGCGGCTGCGCACGCTGCACCACCACTCGGACGAAGGCGGGCTGGTCGGCTGGGTGCATTTGGCGCCGCCCGAACTGCTCGACAGCTACAACGCCTTGCTGGCGGTGGACATAGGCGGCACCAATGTGCGCTGCGGCATTGTGCGCACGCGCCAGCACAAGGCGTCCAACCTGTCGCTGGCCGACGTGATCGGCCGCGACAAGTGGGGCCATGCCGACGACGACGACGCGACCCGGCGCGAGGACCTGGTGGGCGGCATCGCCGAGATGCTGGAGACATTGATCCGCAAGGCGAAGAAAAAGAAGCTCAAGCTCGCGCCTTTTGTCGGTGTGGCCTGCCCCGGCGTGATCCGCGAGGACGGCTCGATTGCCAACGGCACGCAAAACCTGCCCGGCAACTGGGAAGGCGCAGGCTTTCACCTGCCGGCGCGCCTGTGCGAACGGCTGCCGCGCATCAGCGGCCACGACACCCAGGTCCGCATGCACAACGACGCCGTGGTGCAGGGTTTGTCGGAGCTGCCGCACATGCGCGACGTCAAGCGCTGGGCCGTGCTCACCGTGGGCACCGGCCTGGGCAACGCCAGTTATGTGAACCACAAGCTGCGCCGCGGCTGAGGCTGCGCCGCGGCTGAGGCCGCGCCGCAGCCCAGCGCCGCTCAGCCCTGCCCGGGCAGGCGCGGCTTCTTCACCGGCTGCAGGCCGGCAAACTGCGGGTAGTGCCGCTGCACCACCGCGCCATTGAAATCCCAGGCCAGGCATTTGCCGAGGTGATAGGGCGGCGCGGCATTCGCCGCTTCGGGCTCGCCGGCCTGGCGGCGCAGGCGTTCGCGGTACACCGGCACGGTCTGGTAGGCGGCCGTCGCCATGTTGAACAGCAGCTCGCGCAGATGGGTGCAGCCGCGGATGCCGCCCAGCGCTTTTTCGATTGCCTGGCGCCAGCCCGGCCCCATGGTCACGCCGACCATCTGCTGCATCGGGTCGACGCCGCCGCGGCATTCGCCAAACGGCGTGTGGTCCATCGCGGTGCTGATCTCGCGGATGGTCATCTGGTCGTCCACCGTCGCGCGTATCGCCATGCCGTGGATGGGCGTGCCGGGCGGCATCTCGCCGCGCTCGGAGCGGTCCAGCGCATAGGTCTTGGTGTCGCTCATCTCGGCCTCGATGTCCCACAGGCCGTCCTCGCGAAGGTAACCGCGGTAAACCACGGCGCGGGTGTGCAACTGGGAGCGGGCTTGGGGGGCAGGCAATGGCATGGGCAATGTTGTCGGACAGAAAGCCCTATTTTCGGCGCAAGGCCGGATGTTTGCTGCGCCGCCGGCGACCCGAGCCGGATGGAGCATCAAATCGCCCTCCCGCCCCCGCCCGCCATGGGCGAGCAGCTATGGATTGAATAGCATCACGATCCATGGCTCAGCGCCGGGCTTGAAGCCGGCCCGCCGCTGCGCCAGAATGCGCCGCATGGCCACCACCTCCCCGCTTCTGGTTCAGGACACCCCGACGCTGCGTATCGGCGAACTCGCGCGCCTGAGCGGGCGCAGCGTGCACACCATCCGCTGGTACGAAGCCCAGCGCCTGATGCCCGGCGCCGCGCGTGATGCGGGCGGGCGCCGCCTGTTCTCGCAGGCGCACGTGGCCTGGCTCGCGCTGCTCGACCGCCTGCGCGCCACCGGCATGAGCGTGCGCGACATGCAGGCGTATGCGCGCGGCGTGCGCCAGGGCAAGCCGGCGCTGGCCGACTGCCGCGAGATGCTGGCGCAGCACCGCCTCAAGGTGCAGCAA
>CALRTF020000344.1:0-3529 GCA_943370985.1 Paenacidovorax caeni | reverse complement strand
CCAAGGATCCGAACCACACCTTCTACTTCCACGTCGATGAAGACCATGTCATCGACGCCAAGGTGGGTGGCAATTCCTCGCGCTGGATCAACCATTCCTGCGATCCCAACTGCGAGGCCGACGAGCAGGAGGGCCGGGTCTTCATCAAGTCCCTGCGCAAGATCAAGGCCGGCGAGGAGCTGAACTACGACTACGGCCTGATCATCGACGAGCCGTACACGAAGAAGCTGCTGGCCCAGTACCCCTGCTGGTGTGGCAGCGAGAATTGCCGCGGCACCTTGCTGGCGCCCAAGGACGACGAACCGAAGAAGAAGTCCGGCAAGAAAAAGAAGAAGGACCAGGCCAAGGTGAAGGCCAAGGGCGAGAAGAAAAAAGACAAGAAGAAAGCCGGCAAAAAGAGCAAGGCGTGATGTTGCGCTGGCCGGCCGAAGCGATCTGGGAGGCGGTAGCACCCGCCCTGCCCGGCTTCACGGTCGAGGTGCTGCCCGAGGTCGACTCGACCAACACCGAGCTCATGCGCCGCGCGCGCGCCGGCCGGCTGGAGCCCGTGCTCCTCGTGGCCGAGGCGCAGACCGCTGGCCGCGGCCGGCTGGGGCGGGCCTGGCACAGCGGTGCACCCGGCGATGTGCTGACCTTTTCCGTGGGCCTCACGCTGCGAATGACCGACTGGTCGGGTCTTTCGCTTGCCGTGGGCGTGGCCGTGGCGCAGAGTCTCCATCCCGAACTGCAGCTCAAGTGGCCCAACGATGTCTGGTGGCGGGACCGCAAGCTCGCGGGCATCCTGATCGAGACCACCCAGGTCGGCGATGAGCGCTACGCCGTGATCGGTGTCGGCGTCAACATCGCGCCGCGCGAAGCGGCAGGCTTGAGCACGCCGCCAGCCTGGCTGCAGGGACTCGAGCCGCGCACGGACGCGCCCGCTGCGCTGCTGCGCGTGGCCCCGGCCCTGGTGCAGGCGGTGCAGCGTTTCGAGGCCCAGGGCTGGACGCCTTTTCTGCCCGCCTATGCCGCGCGCGATGCGCTGGCTGGTCGTGAGGTGCAGCTCAGCGACGGCAGCCACGGCCAGGCCCGTGGCGTCGACGCGGAGGGCGCGCTGCTGGTGCATACTCCCTCCGGCCTGAAGAAAATCTCCAGCGCCGAAGTCAGCGTCCGCCCCACGAACTGAAGCCCGCTCCGCACCATGCTGCGTCTCGTCGTCCTGCTGCTGGTTCTCCTTAACGCCGCCTATTACGCCTGGTCGCATGGCTTTTTGCGCGCCTACGGCTGGGCGCCTGCTGAACAGAGGGAGCCGCAGCGACTGGAACAGCAGCTGCGGCCTCAGGCCATCCGCATCCTGCCCCCCGAGGAGGGCCGCAAGGCCGAGCAGGTGGCGCTGACCCCTCCGAAGCCGCCGGAATGCCTGCAGGCCGGTTTGTTCGACGAGGGGCAGACCGAGACCTTGCGCAAGGCGCTCGAGTCCTTGCTCCCGCCCACGGCCTGGACCTTGGAGACCAGTGTGGAGCCGGCGCGCTGGATCGTCTACATGGGCAAGTTTCCCAATGCCGCGGCACTGGACCGCAAGAAGGCCGAGCTCGAAAAGATGAAGCTCAAGCTGCAGGCGCTGGAGAACAGCGAGCTGCAGCTGGGCCTGTCGCTGGGGCGCTTCGAGACCCAGGCCCAGGCCCAGGCCGAGCTCAATGCCCTGCAAAAGCGGGGCGTGCGCACGGCACGCGTGGTGCAGGAACGGGCTGAGCTGCGGCAAAGCCAGCTGCGCCTGCCCGCTGTCGACGAGGCCATGAAACCCAAGCTGGAAGAACTCAAGCCGTCGCTGGGCGACAAGTCGCTGCGCAGCTGCAAGTGAGGCCGGTCAACCTCACTCCTTGCGGGTCAGGTCGAAGCGTACGATGAATCGCGCGCCGGGTGGGGCCTGACCTGGCCGCGTGTCTTCCACGCTGATGTGCGCGCGGTGCTGCTGTGCGATTTCCTGTGCAATGGGCAGACCCAGGCCCGAGCCGTCGACATCGTTGCCCAGGGCCCGGTAGAAAGGCTGGAAGATCAGCTCGCGTTCGGCCGGCGGGATGCCCGGCCCGGAGTCTTCCACCTGCAGCACGATGATCTTGCCGAAAGGGTCGGCCAGCACGCGCGCGGTGATCACGCCGGGACTGTCCAGTGTCGAGGGTGTGTAGTTGATGGCGTTGTCGAGCAGATTGCGCACCAGCTCCTTGAGCAGGGTGGGGTTGCCTTCGATCGTCACGCCGGGGGTACCGGGCTGGGCCCCCTCGTAACCGAGGTCGATGTATTTGTCCAGCGCGCGTGGCACGCTGTCCTGTACCACCTCCATCGTGATGCGCGCGAGGTCACAGGGCTGGCGGCTGATGGCCGTGGTGCCGGCCTCGGCGCGTGCCAGGGCCAGCAGCTGGTTGACCGTGTGGGTGGCGCGGATGCTGGAGCGGCCGATCTGGCGCAGCGACTGCTTGAGCTCTTCGGTGCTGGTGCCTTCGCGCTGCGCCAGATCGGCCTGCATGCGCAGGCCGGCCAGAGGCGTCTTGAGCTGGTGGGCGGCGTCCGCCAGGAAGCGTTTCTGCGTGCTGATCGAGTCCTTCAGACGCAGCAACAGGTCGTTCACCGAGGCCACCAGAGGCGCCACTTCCTGCGGCACTGTCTGGGTGTCCAATGGGCTCAGGTCGTCGGGTCGGCGCGCGCGGATGCGCTCCTCCAGCCGGTTGAGCGGCTTGAGGGCCTGGACCAGGGCCAGCCAGACCAGCAACACGGCCAGCGGCAGCGTGACGAACTGCGGCAGCATCACGCCCTTGATGATCTCGGCCGCCAGGATGGAGCGCTTGTCCAGCGTCTCGGCCACCTGGACCAGGGCCAGGCGCGAGCCCAGCGGCTCCAGCGGCACCCACATGTATGCCACGCGTAACTCCATGCCCTGGTACTTGTCGTCGCGCAGGCGCACGATCCCGGGCGCCACCACCTCCTCCTCGGAGGGTGGGGGGAATTCGCGCTCGCCGGCCAGGTACTCGCCGCGCGCGCCCAGGACCTGGTAGTAGACGGTGTCGGTATCGTCCGACCGCAGCAGCTGCCGTGCCGGCAAGGGCAGGCTGAAGCGCACCTGTTGCTGGTCCACCGTGACCAGCTGGGCCAGCGCATTCACGTTGTATTCGAGCGTACGGTCGAAGGGCTTGCCGGCAATGCTCTGCGCGACCAGCCAGGTCAGCACCAGGCTGATGGGCCACAGCAGCAGCAGCGGCGTGAGCATCCAGTCCAGGATCTCGCCGAAAAGCGAGCGCTGCTCGCGCTGGAAAAGTTTCATGTGGCTTCGGCGGCGGGCGAGGAAAGAGCTTGCGCTGAACGCCGGGCGTATCAGGCACTCAGGCCTGGATCTTCTCGAGGCAGTAGCCCAGGCCGCGGACGGTGGCGATGCGGATCGGACCTTTTTCGATCTTTTTGCGCAGGCGGTGGATGTAGACCTCGATGGCGTTGTTACTCACCTCTTCCCCCCATTCGCACAGGCGCTCGACCAGCTGGTCCTTGCTGACCAGGCGCC
>CALRTF020000343.1:0-3548 GCA_943370985.1 Paenacidovorax caeni | reverse complement strand
CATCAGCGCCATCCGCTGGGTGTCCGAACTCATCGGCATCGCCGGGGGGGATGACATCTTTCCTGAACTGGCTGTCCAGCCCATGGGCAAGCAGCGCATCATTGCCGATGGCGCCGAGATCGTGCGCCGCGCGCCCGACCTCATCATCGGCTCCTGGTGCGGCAAGAAGTTCCGGGCCGAGAAGGTGGCGGCCCGTGCGGGCTGGCAGGACGTGCCTGCGGTGAAGCACCAGCAGCTCTTCGAGATCAAGTCGGCCGACATCCTGCAGCCCGGCCCCGCCGCACTGACCGATGGCGTGGCCCAGATGCATCGCCTCGTCATGGACTGGAGCCACCAGCATGGATGACATGTTGACCATCGCGCGCAGCGAACTCATCCTCGGCGGCCAGCGCAGCGGCAAGTCGCGCCGCGCCGAGTTGCTGGCCCGTACCTGGCTGGCGCCGTCATCCGAGCACCAAGCCGTGTTGATCGCCACCGCTCAGGCCCATGACGCCGAGATGCGCGAACGCATCGCCCGTCACCAGCGCGACCGCGCAGAACGCGTGCCCAGATTGCAGACGGTGGAAGAACCGCTGCAGCTCGCCCATGCGATCACCACACACAGCCGCCCCGACACCCTGCTCGTGGTGGATTGCCTGACCCTCTGGCTGACCAACCACCTGATGCCGGCCAGCGGCGCGGCAGGCGAGCCACCCATGGCAGCGCTACTCCAGGCCTTGCGCACGATACCCGGCCCTGTTGTGCTCGTGGGCAACGAGATCGGCCTCGGTGTCATCCCCATGGGGCGCGAGGTGCGCCACTTCGTCGACGCCCTGGGGCGGCTCAACCAGGAGGTGGCCGCCGTCTGCGAACGTGTGAGCTTCATGGCCGCCGGCCTGCCGCTCACCCTGAAAGGAAAAGCATGAGATTCCGTCTCGCCGCTGCCTTGCTGCTGGCCCTGGCCGGGCCCGTGCAGGCGCTGGAGATCACCGACCAGCGCGGCGTCACCGTGCGCTTCGCGCAGACGCCGCAGCGCATCGTGAGCCTGCTGCCTTCGCTGACCGAAAGCGTCTGCGCGCTGGGCCAGTGCCAGCGCCTCGTGGGCGTGGACCGCTACTCCAACCATCCCGAGAGCCTGGCCCGCCTGCCCCGGCTCGGCGGCGGGCTGGACCCGAGCATCGAGGCCGTGGTCGCCTTGCGGCCCGACGTCGTGCTGATCTCCCTGTCCTCGCGCGCCAGCGAACGCCTGGAGGCGCTGGGCCTCAAGGTCGTGGCGCTCGAACCCAAGACCCATGCCGATGTGCGGCGCGTGCTGCAGACCCTGGGGGTGTTGCTGGACGTGCCAGCGACCGAGCCCGAGCGGATCTGGCGCGAGATCCAGGACAGCGTGGACGCCGCGGCCCGCAGCCTGCCACCGGCGGCGCGCGGCCTGCGCGTTTATTTCGAGGTCAGCCGCGGCCCCTATGGCGCGGGCGAGGCGTCCTTCATCGGCGAGACGCTCACGCGCCTGGGCGTGAAAAACGTGATCCCGGCCGAGCTCGGCCCTTTCCCGCGCCTCAACCCCGAGTTCGTCGTGCGTGCCGACCCCGACCTCATCATGATCGGCAACCGCAGCATGCAGTCGCGCGTGCCCTATCCGGGCTGGGACCAGATGAAGGCCGTGCGCGCGCAGCGCCTCTGCGTCTACGGCATCGGTGATTCGGACGTGGTCGTGCGTCCTGGCCCGCGCATGGCCGAGGCCGCGCAGATCATGGCGCGCTGCATCAGCGAGAAGCTGGCGCTGCCGATTCCCTCAGGAGTCCGCCCGTGAAGCACCCGGCCTCTGTGCTCGGCTTCGGTCTGCTGCTGCTCTCGGCACTGCTGCTGGCGCTGGGCGCCAGCGTGGGCAGCACGGGTTTCGAGAGCGTGTTGCGCGCCGCGCAGGACCCGGTGTCGGCGCAGATCGTCTGGGAGATCCGCCTGCCGCGTACCCTGGGCGCCTGGCTCGCGGGCGCCTTGCTGGGCCTGGCCGGCGCGGTAGCGCAGGGCCTGTTCCGCAACCCCCTGGCCGATCCTTTTCTGCTGGGCAGCGCCTCGGGAGCCTCGCTGGGCGTGGCCTCGGCCATGGCCCTGCTCGGTGTCTCGCCCTCGGCCGTGGCCTGGGTCACACGCTTGGGGCTCACGGGCGCGGCCTTCCTCGGTGCGGTGCTGGCCGTGCTGCTCACGCTGCAGCTCGCGCGCGGCGTGCAGCACACGCTGCGCCTGCTGCTGGCGGGTGTCATCGTGGGTGTGGTGCTCGGTGCCGCCAAGGACCTGGTGACGCTGGCCGCGCCCGACATCGTGCCGGCCATGCTGGGCTTCAACCTGGGCAGTGCGAGTTTCGTGGGCTGGTCGGCCTGTGGGCTCATGGCGGCTGTAGGCGTGCTGTGCGCGCTGGCCGCCTGGGCCTGCGCCCGCGCGCTCGATGGCCTGAGCCTGGGCGAGGCCACGGCTGCCAGCCTGGGCCTGCCGCTGGCGCCCATGCGCGTGGTGCTGGTGGCCGTGCTCGCGCTCGCCACGGGCACGGCGGTGGCGCAGACCGGGCTCATCGCGTTTGTCGGGCTGGCCGCGCCGCATCTCGTGCGCTCCATCGTCAAGACCACCCATGGCCGTCTCGTGCTGCTGTCGGCCTTCATGGGCGGCCTGCTGCTCATGGCGGCCGACATCCTGGCGCGCTGGTTCATCGCGCCGCAGGAACTGCCGGTGGGCGTGCTCACGGCCGTGCTCGGCGGCAGCTACCTGTTGTGGCTCATGCACCGGCGTACGAGTGGCGGTGGAGGGGTGGTATGAAACCCGACCAGAACGTGCCTGCGCTGAGCGCACGGGACCTGAGTGCCACGCTCGGTCTGGCTGAAGTCCTGCATGGCATCGACCTGGACTTGCCAGCCGCGCGCTGGACCAGCATCGTCGGCCCCAACGGCGCGGGCAAGTCCACCCTGCTCAAAGCCCTGGCCGGCCTGCTGCCGCAGGCGCGTGGCGAGGTGAGGCTGCAGGGCGAGGTGCTGTCCACCGTGCCCAGCCGCCAGCGCGCCCAGCGCCTGGCCTGGCTGGGCCAGAACGAAGGCGCCACCGACGACCTGCTGGCCTACGACGTGGCCATGCTCGGCCGCCTGCCGCACCAGGCCTGGCTGGCGCCGCCCAGCGCGGCGGATCATGTGGCCGTGGAGCGTGCGCTGCGCGCCACCCAGGCCTGGGACTGGCGCGCGCGGCCGCTGGGCCAGCTCTCGGGCGGCGAGCGCCAGCGTGTGCTGCTGGCGCGTGCGCTGGCCGTCGAGGCCCAGGTCCTGTTGATGGACGAGCCGCTGGCCAACCTCGACCCGCCGCACCAGGTGGACTGGCTGCTGCTGGTGCGCGAACTCGTACGCCAGGGCTGCACCGTGGTCAGCGTGCTGCACGAGCTGCCGCTGGCCTTGCAGTCCGACGACCTGCTCATCATGGCCGCCGGCCGCATCACGCACCACGGTGCCTGCGGCGACCCGGCCACGCATCGCGCACTCGAAGCCGTGTTCGACGAACGTATCCACATCCAGCAGGTGGCGGGCCAGTGGCTG
>CALRTF020000342.1:0-3553 GCA_943370985.1 Paenacidovorax caeni | reverse complement strand
AGAAACCTTCCGTCAGGGTCAGCTGGGCAAGCGGCAGTTGCTGGCGAAAGGCCTGGGTCAGCGGCACCGTGATCAGCTTGGACAGGCTGGGCGGCAGGCCGATGGAGACGCGGCCGGCCAGGCCCCCGCGCACCGCGCCCAGCTCTTCCCGCGCCACGTCCACCTGGTGCAGGATGCCGCGCCCATGCTTGAGCAGCAGCTTGCCGGCTTCCGTGGGGATGGCGCCGCGCCCGGTGCGCGTGAGCAGGCTCTGGCGCAACTCCACCTCGAGCAGGCGCACCTGGCGGCTCAGCGCCGGCTGGGCAATGTCGAGCGCGATCGAGGCGCGCGTGAAACTGCCCAGTTCGGCGACCCGCACGAAGTATTCGAGTTGCTTGAGGTCCATGCGATATGTGTTGGGGGGCCGGGTTTTGAATATCCTTCGAACTATTATGCCCAAGTGATATACCTGCTAGTCCAGCCGGGGCCTTTCCGCCCGGCGTGCAAGCACCCAGAATTCACCCATGCAAAGTGCGACTCCCGGGATCCAGGGTATTTCATCGATGGCGACCCGCCAACTGCTGGCCGAACTGGCCAGCGGTTTCGAACAACGGTCCGGCTGCCGCGTGGCGATCGAGGCCGTCGGTGGTGTGGATGCCGCCAAACGCGTGATGGCGGGCGAAGCTTTCGATGTGGTGGTGCTGGCATCGGAT
Organism: Paenacidovorax caeni; assembly: GCA_943370985.1. Lineage (GTDB taxonomy): Bacteria > Pseudomonadota > Gammaproteobacteria > Burkholderiales > Burkholderiaceae_C > Polaromonas > Polaromonas caeni_A. The sequence goes on along the minus strand of CALRTF020000342.1, from coordinate 2,861 downwards.
GCCATCGACAAACTGCTGGCCGCCGGCCACCTGCAGGCCGGCAGCAAGGTGGACCTGGTGAGGTCCGGCGTCGCGGCCTGCGTGCGTGCCGGCACGCCCTTGCCCGACATCAGTTCGGAAGACGCGGTCAAACGCGCGGTGCTGGCTGCGCGCAGCATCAGCTGTTCGACCGGCCCCAGCGGCGTGGCGCTGGCCAGACTGTTCGAGCGCTGGGGCATCGCCGCAGACATCGCGGGCCGCATGATGCAGGCGCCGCCCGGTGTGCCGGTGGGCGCGCTGGTGGCGCGCGGCGAGGTCGAACTGGGCTTCCAGCAGTTGAGCGAGCTGCTACACGTCGAAGGCATCACCGTGGTGGGCCCGCTGCCGCCTGCGATCCAGATCACCACCGTTTTTTCTGCCGGCATTCATGCCGGCGTGCCGGCTGACTCGGCACAATTCGATCAGGTCAAGGCCTTGCTGGACTACATGCGCTCGCCGCAGGCCCTGGAGGCCAAACAGCGCCAGGGCATGGACCCGGCCTGAACACAACAACACAGGAGAATCCATGAGCCTCATCATCGACTGCCACGGTCACTACACCACGGCGCCCAAGGCGCTGGAGAACTGGCGCAACCAGCAGATCGCCGGCATCCAGGACCCCTCGGTGATGCCGAAGGTCGCCGACCTGAAGATCAGCGACGACGAGTTGCGCGAGTCCATCGAAACCAACCAGCTGCGCCTGATGAAGGAACGCGGCAGCGACATCACGCTGTTTTCGCCGCGCGCCAGCTTCATGGCGCACCACATCGGCGACTTCGCGGTGTCCAGCACCTGGGCGGCGATCTGCAACGAGCTGTGCTTCCGTGTGAGCCAGCTGTTTCCCGATCATTTTGTGCCGGTGGCCATGCTGCCGCAGTCGCCCGGCGTCGATCCGAAAACCTGCATTCCCGAACTCGAAAAGTGCGTCAGGGAATACGGCAACGTCGGCATCAACCTGAACCCCGATCCTTCCGGCGGCCACTGGACCAGCCCGCCGCTGACCGACCGGCTCTGGTACCCCATCTACGAAAAGATGGTCGAGTACGACCTGCCGGCCATGATCCATGTCTCGACCTCCTGCAACCCGGCCTTCCACACGACCGGTGCGCATTATTTGAACGCCGACACCACGGCCTTCATGCAGCTGATCCAGGGCGACCTGTTCAAGGACTTCCCGACGCTGCGCTTCTTGATTCCGCATGGCGGCGGTGCCGTGCCTTACCACTGGGGCCGTTTCCGCGGCCTCGCGCAGGAGATGAAAAAGCCGCTGCTCCAGGACCATCTGCTGGGCAACGTGTTCTTCGACACCTGCGTCTACCACCAGCCGGGCATCAACCTGCTCAACACCGTGATCCCGGTCAGGAATGTGCTGTTTGCCTCGGAGATGATTGGCGCGGTGCGCGGCATCGATCCGGAGACCGGCAACTACTACGACGACACCAAACGTTATATCGAGGCCTCGACCATCCTGAGTGCCGACGACAAGCACCAGATTTACGAAGCCAACACGCGCCGCGTGTTCCCGCGCCTCGACGCGCTGCTCAAGACACAGGGGAGATAAACATGTTTGAACTCGGCGTTGTTTACCGAAATATCGTGAGGGCGGACCGCGCGGCGGCCGACCGCATGGCGAAGTACGGCTCGGCCACGGTGCACGAGGCCATGGGCCGTGTCGGCCTGATGAAAACATACATGCGGCCGATCTACCCGGGCGCGCAGATTTCCGGAACGGCGGTCACGGTGCTGCTGCAGCCCGGCGACAACTGGATGATGCATGTGGCGGCCGAGCAGATCCAGCCCGGCGATATCGTGGTCGCGGCCTGCACCACCGACAACACCGACGGCTTTTTCGGCGACCTGCTGGCCACCAGCTTCATGGCGCGCGGCGCGCGCGGCCTGATCATCGACGGCGGCTGCCGCGACGTGAAGACCTTGCAGGAAATGGGTTTCCCGGTGTGGAGCCGCGCCGTCAGCTCCAAGGGCACGGTCAAGGCCACGCTCGGTTCGGTCAACATCCCGGTGGTGTGCGCCGGCATGAGTGTGAATCCCGGCGACGTGATCGTGGCCGATGACGACGGTGTGGTGGTGGTGCCGGCCGCGCTGGCGGCCAAAACCGCCGATGCCGCCGCGGCCCGCGAGGCCAACGAGGGCGAAAAGCGCGCCAAGCTGGCGTCCGGCATCCTGGGCCTGGACATGTACAGCATGCGTGAGCCGCTCGAAAAACTCGGCCTGAAATACATCGGATAAACCGCATGCACCTTTCCCTTTTCTCCTTGCCACGCGTGCTGGCGGTGGCCTCGGCCGCGGCGGCTCTGTTGTTGGCGTCGCCCATGGTGGCCGCGCAGACCTACCCGGCCAAGCCGGTCAAGATCGTGGTCGGTTACTCGGCCGGCGGCGCCGTCGACATCGTGGCCCGCACCCTGGGCCAAAGCCTGAGCGGCAGCCTGGGCCAGCCCTTCATCATTGAAAACAAACCCGGTGCCGGCACCAACATCGCGGTCAGGCAGGTCATCGACGCGCCGGCCGACGGCTACACCCTGATGCTGGCCGCCAATGCGCTGGCCGCCAACATGTCGCTGTACCAGCCCGCGCCGTTTGACGCGGAACGCGACATGGTCGCGATTTCGCTGGTCGGCCGCGTGCCGGTCGTGATCGCGGCCAACGCCAACGCACCTTATGCCAACATCGGCAAGCTGATCGAAGCTGCCAAGGCCAAGCCGGGTTCCATTTCGTTTGCCAGCCCGGGCAACGGCTCGACGCCGCACATGGCCGGCGAGCTGTTCGCGCGTGCGGCCGGCATGGAGCTGCAGCACATTCCCTACCGTGGCGGCTCGCAGGCCATC
>CALRTF020000341.1:0-3578 GCA_943370985.1 Paenacidovorax caeni | reverse complement strand
GAACATGACCTTCACCACTGCCATGTCGTAGAGGTAGAACACGGCTGTGAGCTTGCGTGCGCTGCCGAAGCCGGCGCGTTCGAGCGCAAAGCCGAAACCGACGCCCAGCACCAGGGCAATGGCCAGTTCGGCGCCGAAGGAAAACTCGTGGAAGGCGGACAGCGGGAACATCACAACCACTCCTTGCGCGCGAGTTGCGCGACGACGAAGGCGGCCAGGAAGGTGGCGCCCATGAAAACCAGGCCGCTGACGTTCAGCGCCGAGGCGCCTGTCAGGGCTTGGCCACTGGTGCAGCCCTTCGCCAGCTTGGCGCCGTAGGCGGCGATGAAGCCGCCGATGAAAGCCAGCAGCAGGCGCTGGCCGTCGGTGATGCGCGGGCCGCGCTCGGTGGTGAAGCTGAAGCGATGCGCCTGCCAGCCCGACAGGGCCGCACCGGCCACGGCACCGATCAGCAGGAAGAGCGTCCAGTTCAGCAGCGGCGCCCCTTCGTTCCAGTACTTCATGTGCACGACGCTGGCCTGCAGGTGCTCGACACCGGCAAAGCCGGCCAGCCAGGTGGCCAGCGCGGCAAAGCCGGCCGTCGCCCCCAGGCCGCGGCCGGTCACGGCGTAGGTGGCCAGCAGCACCAGGCCGAGCAGGAAACCGGCCAGGTAGGGGTTCATGAAGGGCTGCGCCACCGCCTTGTCGACGCGGGCCGGGGCGCGCAAGGGTGCGTGCGTGAGGATGCTCATTTCAGTGTTACTCCTATACCGGCCATGGTATCCAAGGCCGCAGACCTTGCCAAACGTGACCCCGGCCAGACCCTCATCGCGGTGTGATCTTGAAGCTGCCGTCCTTGGCAACCTCGATCTCATTGTTCAGGAAGGCGGCGTTGAAGCCCGCTTCCTTCAGCTTGTGGTAGGCCATTTCAGCGCGGATGCCCGTCAGGCAATGCGTGACGATGCGCTTGCCCTTGGGCAACTCGGCGATGCGCGCGACGAGCTCTTCGTCGGGGATCAGCAAGGCGCCCTTGATCATGCCCTGCTGGGCTTCGTCGGGGTTGCGCACGTCAAGGATGAGCACGTCGGCCGGCGTGTTCTTCGCCAGCGTCGTGAACTCGGCCATCGGCAGCGAACCGGCGCGCGGCTTGGGCGCGTAGGCGATCTGCTTCGGCGCCGGCACGCCGGACTCGACCTCGTAGCCCGCGGCCACCCAGTCGACCATGCCGCCCTTGAGCACCATCACATTCTGCTGGCCGGCCTGGATGAGCGCCCGGGCAACGGCCACCGCCTGCTCGCCGCCGCGCCCGTCGTAGACGATCAGCGGCGCCTTGAGCTTGGTTTCGGGAAGCGACTTGCGCACCGCCGCCATCTGCCCGACCGGCAACGAGACGGCGCCCTTGAGGTGGCCGCTGGTGGCGTCATCGGTGCTGCGCGCATCGATCAGCACATGCGGGATGTCGCGGTCGACGTAGGCCGCCTTGACGAAGCTGGGCGTCGTCACCAGGTAGCTGTGCGTCTTCCACTCGGGCTCGCCCTCGCGGTAGACACGCAGGTTGGTGTAGCCCATCAGCTGCGCCTTCTTCAGTGAGTTCGGGCTCAGCGTGCAGGTGATGCCGCCGCAGTAGAAGACGATCAGCTGCGCCTTGTCCTTGGGCAGGCGGTCGGCGAACTTGTCGAAGCCGATGAAGGGCAGATGGATGGCGCCGGGGATGGCGCCTTCCTGGAAGCGCACGAGCGGGCGCGAGTCGATCAGCGTGTAGGCCGCCGAACCCGGCGCGCCGTCGACGATCTTGGCCACGCCGGCGTAGTCGATGAGGTTCTTCGGATCGATCTTCACCGGGCCCTTGAAACGGATCTCGGTGACGAACTTGGCGCCGTCCTTCTCGACCCAGGTGACGCGCGTCTCGTGGCGCTTCTTCACGTCGCGCAGATGCTCGGGCGTCTTCTCGACACCGTCGTCGATGACCTTCAGCGTCTTGGCGTCGAAGCGCAGGATCTGCGGCGCTGCGGCACCCACGTCGAGCTGCACGGACTGCGACTTGAGCGCCGCCGACTCAAGGTAGCCGCCCATCTGCTGCGGCGCCAGCTTGTGACACGCCGCGCACATCGCGGGCTGGGGTGGCTTGGCCTTTTCGGCGGGGGCCGTTGCGGGCGCCTGCGCCAGCGCGAACTGTGCGCCCAGGGCGAGCGCGCCGACGAGAGTCTTGCGGAACATGGTTGGCCTTTCAGGTAGGTAGGGGATCGACGGCGCCGTGCCTGCCGGATGCGACTGGGCGCGCCGTGCGCGTCTCACTGGTAACGGTAGGAATACATCAGCTGGGCGTTGCTCTGCTTGTGCGAGACCACGACGCCCATGCCGTTGGTCACCGTGCTGCGCGGCGCCACCGTCAGCGAGGCATTGAGCTCGCTGGCGCCGGCGAACCGCCAGCCCGCGCCCAGCGTGTAATGGCTTTCGACGGTGGCCGGGAACAGCGGATTCACCAGCGCGTCGGGGATCGGGTTGTCGGTCAGGTTGACGCCGGCGCGCAGCGTCAGCTGCTCGTTGATAGCCCAGGCTGCACCCAGGCTCGTCACGGTCTGGTTCTTCCAGTTCTGCGGCAGCGCGAAGCTGACCGAGCCGCCGATGCCGGCGCTGTCGAAGCGCATGCGGAAGTCCTTCATCACGTCGGCCCACTCGATGCGCCTGACGTCGGCCGCCACCAGCAGCGCGGGCGTGGCCTGCCAGCTGGCGCCCACGGCGCTCATCGCGGGCCACTGGAAGTCGACCACCGTGATGCGGCCCGCGTCGGCAAAGCCGCCGGTGGCGCTCAGGCCGGCCCCGGTGTCCGAGGTCTTCATGTCACCCAGGCGCGACTTGAGGCGGTAGGACGCGCCGACGGTCCATGCCGGCGCCAGCTTGTAGACCGCACCGAGCTTGGCGCCCCAGCCGGTGGCATTCGCCTTTCCGGTGAAGTCGCTGCTGTTGCTGAAGTCGATGCGCGCCCAGGGCGCACCGCCCAGCGCCGGCAGCGCCGCGCCGAGGTTGCCGCTGGCGCCCGTGACCAGGCCGCCGAGCTGCGCACCGGTGGCCGCCATGCGCAGGTCCAGCCCCGACCACATGAAGTCGAGCGTGGCGCCCAGCGCGAGCTGGGGTGTCACCTGCCAGGCCACCGGGAAGAGCAGGCTGCCCACGCCCAGTTCGCTGCGCACCGGTGCGCCCGAACCCATCGCCAGGAAGCTGTCGGCGCCGTATTCGGTGCCCATGCCGCCCTGCGCAAAGAGCCCGAAGCCATAGACGACCGAGCCGTTCGCCGCGCGCCGCGCGTAGCCGAAGGCCGGCATGAAGTAGGACGTGCCACCCGACTTGACGCTGCCCATGCCGGGCATGCTGCTGGTGACGTTGGGGCCGAGGATGCCGAAGGCCGCGTCGTGGCGGGCCCTTGTGGGCATCAGCGCCAGCGTGGCCGGGTTCATGGCCATCGCGGCGGTGCCGTGGTCGATGGCCTGCGCCGCGCCACCCATGCCGGTGGACACCGGGCCGTAGCCCTCCATCAGCATGCCGTCGGTGGCGATGGCGGGCAAGGCGGCAACGCACAGTGCGGCCACCGGGGTCAGCCT
>CALRTF020000340.1:0-3587 GCA_943370985.1 Paenacidovorax caeni | reverse complement strand
GGCGTCGAAGGCAGCGTGCTGATCCAGCTGGTGGGTGTGCTGGCCATCATGGCCTACAGCGCCGTGGTCAGTGCCGCGCTGCTGTTGCTGCTCAAGGCCACCGTGGGCCTGCGCGTGGACGAGCGCGCCGAGCTCGCGGGGCTGGACCTTTCCCAGCACCGCGAGCGCATGGGCAGCTGAGTTTGCACAGACCCACACCACAGGAGGCCCCATCCATGCTGGAAAGCGAAAAAGTGGCGATTGCTGCCCATCTGCACGTGCTGCTGCGTCGCAAGACCGGCCGTGTGACCGATACCGAGTGGATGGCAGCCAATGCGGACTACGCGCGCGAGATCATCCGCTACGCACGTACCCGTGCGAAGGAGGACGGCCATCCCGACCTGGCGGAGTGGGCCGGCAAGCTTGAAAGCGCGCTGGGCCTCAAGCCGCCGACAGCAGAGTCCGAATCCCCGCGCAGCGGCTACTCGGACACGGCCGCCGGCTTCCCGTCCACCAAGCCGCCGGAGGACGACGGCGGTGCACCGCGCTATGTGCGCGGCATCCGCTAGGCGGCGTTTCTGATCAGCTGCGCTGCGCGCTCGGCGATCATCAGCGTGGGCGAGTTGGTGTTGCCGCTGGTGATGGTGGGCATCACACCGGCATCGGCCACGCGCAGCCCGCGGATGCCGCGCACGCGCAGTTGCGGGTCCACCACGGCCATCGGGTCGTCGGCGCGGCCCATGCGCGTGGTGCCCACGGGATGGAAGATGGTGGTGGCAATGTCGCCGGCCAGACGCGCCAGGTCTTCGTCGCTCTGGTACTGCACCCCGGGCTTCCATTCCTCGGGCTGGTACTTCGCCAGCGCTGCCTGCGCCACAATGCGCCGCGTCACGCGCAGCGAGTCCGCCGCCACCTGGCGGTCCTCGGGGGTGCTCAGGTAATTGGGCGCAATCGCCGGCGCATCTTCGAAGCGCGGGCTCCTGATCTGCACCGTGCCGCGGCTCGTGGGGTTGAGGTTGCAGACGCTGGCCGTGAAGGCGTTGAAGCGGTGCAGCGGCTCGCCGAAGGCATCCAGCGAGAGCGGCTGCACGTGGTATTCGAGGTTGGGCCAGGCCAGCGACGGATCGCTTTTGGTGAAGGCGCCCAGCTGCGAAGGCGCCATGCTCATCGGGCCGCTGCGCTTGAGCGCGTACTCCACCCCGATCATGGCCTTGCCCCAGAGCGAGTTGGCCATGGTGTTGAGCGTCTTCACGCCCTGCACCTTGTAGACCGAGCGGATCTGCAGATGGTCCTGCAGATTGGCGCCCACGCCGGGCAGCTCGTGCACCACGGGCACGCCATGCTGGTGCAGGAGCTCGCCCGGCCCGATGCCCGAGAGCTGCAGGATCTGGGTGGAGCCGACGCTGCCCGCGCTCAGCACCACTTCGCGCGTCGCCGTGGCGGTGACCATCTCGCGCCCGTTCCAGACCTGCACGCCGGTGCATTGCTTGTTGCCGTCGGGTGCGATGTCGACGATCAGCTTGGCCACCTGCGCCGAGGTCCAGAGCTCGAAGTTGGGGCGTCCGTAGCAGGTAGGGCGCAGAAAGGCCTTGGCCGTGTTCCAGCGCCAGCCGCTTTTCTGGTTGACCTCGAAGTAGCCCACGCCCTCGTTGTTGCCGCGGTTGAAGTCCGCGCTGGCCGGAATGCCGGCCTGCACTGCGGCCTGGGCGAAGGCGTCGAGCACGTCCCAGCGCAGGCGCTGCTTCTCGATGCGCCACTCGCCACCGGCGCCGTGCAGCTCGTCCGCGCCCTTGTGGTAGTCCTCGTGCTGCTTGAAGAGGGGTAGCACCTGTTCCCAGCGCCAGCTCTCGTCACCTGTGATTTGCGCCCACTGGTCGTAATCGCGCGACTGGCCGCGCATATAGATCATGCCGTTGATGCTGGAGCAGCCGCTCAGCGTCTTGCCGCGCGGGTAACGCAGCTGCCGGCCGTTGAGGCCCGCGTCCGGCTCGGTCTTGTAGAGCCAGTCGGTGCGCGGGTTGCCAATGCAGTAGAGGTAACCGACCGGGATGTGGATCCAGTGGTAGTCGTCCTTGCGCCCGGCTTCGATCAGCAGCACGCGCTTGCTCGCATCGGCACTGAGCCGGTTCGCCAGCAGGCAACCGGCGGTGCCGGCGCCGATGATGATGTAGTCGAACGTCATGTCGCTCATCGCAATGTCTCCCAGCCGTGACCGGTAACGAGTGAAGGGTCTTAGTCGCGGGCCACCGCGGAACCGGCTTCGCCGGGCCGCTGGTGGCGTCCCCCTTGGGGGAAGGCGGCCTTCGGGTCGACTCAGGGGGGCTTCTTATTTCGAAGTCGGCATCGCGAACTCGGCGCCCTTGCCGATGCTCTCGGGCCAGCGCTGCATCACGCTCTTCTGCTTGGTGTAGAAGCGCACGCCTTCTTCGCCGTAGGCGTGCATGTCGCCGAACAGCGAGCGCTTCCAGCCGCCGAAGCCGTGCCAGGCCATGGGCACGGGAATCGGCACGTTGATGCCCACCATGCCCACCTGGATGCGGTGCGAGAACTCGCGTGCCACATGGCCGTCGCGCGTGTAGCAGGAGACGCCGTTGCCGAACTCGTGGTCGTTGATCAGTTTCACCGCGGTGCCGAAGTCCGGCACGCGCACGCAGGACAGCACGGGGCCGAAGATCTCTTCCTTGTAGATTTTCATCTCGGGCGTGACGTGGTCGAACAGCGTGCCGCCGAGCCAGAAGCCGTTGTCGCAGCCGGCACCGGCCGTCTTGCCCTGGAAGCCGCGGCCGTCCACCAGCAGCTTGGCGCCTTCCTTGGCCCCGTGTTCGATGTAGCCGCTGATGCGCTGGTGCGCCACCGAGGTGACGATGGGACCCATCTCGGCATCGAGCTCCATGCCGTTCTTGATCTTGAGCGTCTTGGTGCGTTCGATCAGCTTGGGCATGATCTTGTCGGCCACGTCACCCACCAGCACCGCGACCGAGATGGCCATGCAGCGCTCGCCGGCCGAGCCGTAGGCCGCGCCGATCAGGCCGTCCACGGCCTGGTCCAGGTCGGCGTCGGGCATGACCACCATGTGGTTCTTGGCGCCGCCCAGGGCCTGCACACGCTTGCCGTGGCGCGCGCCGGTCTCGTAGATGTAGTTGGCAATCGGCGTCGAGCCCACAAAGCTCACGGCCTTCACGTCCGGGTGCTCGATCAGCGCGTCCACGGCCTCCTTGTCGCCCTGAACCACGTTGAACACGCCGTCGGGCAGGCCAGCCTTCTTGAGCAGCTCGGCCATCAGCAGCGCGGGGCTGGGGTCGATGGGGCTGGGCTTGAGCACGAAGGTGTTGCCCGTGGCAATCGCCACCGGGTACATCCACATGGGCACCATGACCGGGAAGTTGAAGGGCGTGATGCCCGCCACCACCCCCAGGGGTTGACGCATCGTCCAGTTGTCCATGCCGGTCGAGACCTGCTCGGTGAAATCGCCCTTGAGCAGCTGCGGGATGCCAGTAGCGAACTCCAGGATCTCGATGCCGCGCGTCACTTCACCCTGCGCGTCGGTGAACACCTTGCCGTGCTCGGCCGTGATCAGGCGCGCGAGCTCGTCGCGGTGCTGGTTCATC
>CALRTF020000339.1:0-3596 GCA_943370985.1 Paenacidovorax caeni | reverse complement strand
GAAGGCACCCAGCTGCTGGCCGGACTGGCTGGCCAGAAACTGGCCAAGCACCGGCGCCCAGTCGGCGGCCAGCGGCCAGTCGGCCGGGTTCCAGCCGGACAGGTGCCGGCCGTGCCGCGCGCCCTCCGGCACCGGTTTCGGCAGGTTGTCGAAAGCCAAATCGGCCTGTAGCCCCCGTGACATAAGCGTCAGCAGCTATCTAATTTGTAGCATCCGGGAACAGGGCAGCGAGCGCCATCCCGGGATCCTCGGCGCGCATGAAGGCCTCGCCGACCAGGAAGGCATGCACCCCGGCGTCGCGCAGGCGCGCCACCTCGGCCGGGGTCGTGATACCGGACTCGGTCACCAGCAGGCGGTCGGCCGGCACCTCCTTGAGCAGCCCCAGCGTGGTGTCCAGCGACACCTCGAAGGTCTGCAGGTTGCGGTTGTTGATGCCCAGCAACGGGGTCCTGAGCTTGAGCGCACGTTCCAGCTCGGCGCGGTCATGCACTTCCACCAGTACCGCCATGTCCAGCGACAGGGCCAGCGCTTCCAGCGATTGCATTTCGGCATCGTCCAGGCAGGCGGCGATCAGCAGGATGCAGTCCGCCCCCATGACACGCGACTCGTAGACCTGGTAGGGGTCGACGATGAAGTCCTTGCGCAACACCGGCAGATCGCAGGATGCCCGGGCCTGCTTCAGATAATCGACACTGCCCTGGAAAAAATCTTTGTCAGTGAGCACTGACAAGCAGGCGGCACCATGCTCGGCGTAACTTTGGGCAATGTCGGCAGGGATGAAATCGGCCCGCAACACGCCTTTGGAGGGGCTGGCCTTCTTGACCTCGGCGATCACCGCGGGCTTGCCGGCCGCGATTCTGGCGCGCAGCGCGCCCGCGAAATCACGCGTCAGGACCCGCGATTCCGCATCAAAACGCACCGCGTCCAGCGGCTTGCGCCGCATCGCCGCAGCCACTTCCTGGCGCTTGACGGCCACAATTTTGTCGAGGATGTCGGACATATCAAGCCCCCACGCTTGTCATTTCATGTACTGCGCGGCCCCCCGAGGGGGCCATGCCTTGCTTGGGGCGGCCCGGCGCGGCGGCGTTCATGCTGTACCTCCAAGTCCCTGAGTAGCGGAAACAAGCTGCTCCAGCTTGCCCAGGGCGGCGCCGGACTCAATCGCCTGGCGCGCCAGCTCGATGCCGGCTTTCATGCTGTCGGCGACATTGGCCGCATACAGCGCGGCGCCTGCGTTGAGGATGACAATGTCGCGCGCTGCGCCGGGTTCCCTGTTAAGCACCCCCTTGAGCATGGCCATGGACTGCTCGGGCGTGTCCACCCGCAGCGTGCGGTTGCTCGCCATGGCCAGGCCAAAGTCCTCCGGGTGGATCTCGTACTCGGTGATTTCACCGTTTTTGAGTTCACCCACCACCGTGGCCGCACCCAGCGACACCTCGTCCATGCCGTCCTTGCCGTAAACCACCAGCGCATGTTCGGCGCCCAGGCGCTGCAGCGCGCGCACCTGGATGCCGACCAGGTCGGGGTGGAACACGCCCATCAGGATGTTGGGCGCGTCGGCCGGGTTGGTCAGCGGGCCGAGGATGTTGAAGATGGTGCGCACGCCGAGTTCCTTGCGGACCGGCGCGACGTTTTTCATGGCGGGATGGTGATTCGGCGCAAACATGAAGCCGACCCCCACCTCGGCAATGCACTTCGCGATCGCCTCGGGCGGCAGGTTGATGTTGACGCCCAGGGCTTCGAGCACGTCGGCGCTGCCGGACTTGCTGCTGACGCTGCGCCCGCCGTGTTTGCTGACCTTGGCGCCAGCGGCCGCTGCGACAAACATCGAACAGGTCGAGATGTTGAAGGTGTGCGAGCCGTCGCCGCCGGTGCCGACGATGTCGACCAGATGCGTCTTGTCGGCCACATGGACCTTGGTGGAGAACTCGCGCATCACCTGGGCGGCGGCCGTGATCTCGCCAATCGTTTCCTTCTTGACACGCAGGCCGGTGATCAGCGCGGCCATCATGACCGGCGAGCACTCGCCGCTCATGATCAGGCGCACAATCTTGAGCATCTCGTCGTGAAAGATTTCGCGGTGTTCGATGGTGCGCTGCAGCGCTTCCTGGGGGGTGATCTTGCTGGTCAGGGGCATGGTGATGCTCTTGTCTCTCGGTTTAGTCGGAAGGATTGTCGGTCAGGGCCAGCTTGATGCCAAACCCGATGAACATCAGGCCGGCGGCGCGGTCCAGCCAGTGCATGCCCCGCTGTACGGCGTCGCGCCTGGCCATCCACGCGGCAAGCAGGGCCCAGCCCACGTTGACAGGGATGGCGTTCAGGTTGAACAACACACCCAGCAGCGCAAAAGCCAGGGCAGGATTGGCGGCGTCGGGGGCGATGAACTGCGGCACAAAGGCCAGAAAAAAGATCGCCACCTTGGGATTGAGCACATTGGTCCAGAAACCACCGAGGAAGACCGCTTTCAGGGGGCGCTGCGGTTCGCTGGCGGCCACCGCCCTCAGGTCGGTGCCCGCCTGGGGACGCCTGGAAAACAGCATCCTGATGCCTGTCCACAGCAGATAGGCCGCGCCCATCCATTTGAGCACCATGAAGGCCGTGGCCGAAGCCGCCAGCAAGGCGCCCACCCCGACCGCAGCCGCGAAAATGTGGACAAAACACCCGGCCGTGATGCCCAGGCCCGCAACCACGCCGGCGCGTATGCCGGATCGCAGCGCGTGGGTCACGATGTAGAGCACATCCGGACCCGGCGTCAGGTTGAGCAGCCAGCCGGCCGCGATGAACAGCAACAGGTGCTGAAAGTCAGGCATGGCTCACGTCCTTGCACTGAAAAACTGGCGGATGGCCGACACGGCCAGGTCGACACCGGCGCTGTCCACATCCAGGTGGGTGACAAAACGCAGGCGGTAAAGCCCGGTGGCCTGAATGCCCTGCGCCGCCAGATGCCGGAGCAGGGCCGCGGACTGTTCCCTGGCGCCGCCCGTCAGGTCGACAAACACGATGTTGGTTTGTGGCGCCTCGACCTGCAGGCCTTCGATCCCGGCCAGCCCGTCGGCCAGATGCCGGGCCAGCGCATGGTCCTGCGCCAGGCGCTCGACCTGGTGGTCCAGGGCGTGCGAAGCTGCTGCAGCCAGCATGCCCGCCTGGCGCATGCCGCCGCCGGCCATTTTGCGGATGCGGTGGGCCCGGGCGATGAAGTCGCGTGAACCGCACAGGGCGGAACCGACCGGAGCGCCCAGTCCCTTGCTGAAACACACCGACACACTGTCAAAACACTGCGCGATACGCCTCGCTTCGGCAAAAACATCGCTCCCCTTGCCGCCGCCCGGCGCAGCCTGCGCGACGGCGGCATTAAAAAGCCGCGCGCCGTCCAGATGGCGGCTCAGGCCCCTGGTCTTCGCCAGTGCCGTGGCCTGCTGCAGATACCCCAACGGCAGCAGCTTGCCGCCCAGCGTGTTTTCCAGCGCCAGCAGGCGGCTGCGCGCAAAGTGGGCGTCGTCGGGCTTGATGGCCGCTTCGATGTCGGCCAGGGCCAGCGTGCCGTCGGGCTGGTGATTCAGCGGTTGTGGCTGCACGCTGCCGAAGACCGCCGCGCC
>CALRTF020000338.1:0-3598 GCA_943370985.1 Paenacidovorax caeni | reverse complement strand
CACCGGGGGCGCCCGCGTTGTGCCCGGAGGCGCCGGACAATATCGCGGCCGAGACGCGTTACGGCGACGCCGCCGCGACAGCGGCGGCGTTTGCCGCCGCCCGCCACATCGTCACCCTGGACATCGTGAACCAGCGCCTGGCCGCCCTGAGCCTGGAGCCGCGCTCGGTGCTGGCCGGTTTCGACATCCCCTCGCAGCGCCTGACCATCCGCATGAGCACGCAGATGCCCTCGGGCGTGCGCAACTCGGTGTGTGATGCACTCGGCATCGAGAAGGCGGCGGTGCGGGTCATCGTCGGCGATGTGGGTGGCGGCTTCGGCATGAAAACCGGCGTGTATCCCGAGGACGTGGCGGTGGCCTTCTGCGCGCGCAAGCTGCAGCGCGCGGTCAAGTGGGTGGCCGACCGCAGCGAGGAGTTTGTCTCCAGCACGCATGGGCGCGACCTGCAAAGCCATGCCGAGCTCGCGCTGGACGACAGCGGAAAAATCCTCGCCTTGCGGCTGGCTTCGGTGGCCAATGTCGGTGCCTACCCGACCGGCGCCGGCGCCGCCATCCAGCTGCTGATCGGACCCTGGGTGCAGACCAGTGTGTATGACATCCAGACCATTGATTTTCATTTCCGCGCGGTCATGAGCAACACCGCGCCCACCAGTGCCTACCGCGGCGCCGGCCGGCCCGAAGCCATCTTCACCATCGAGCGCCTGATGGATGAAGCGGCCCGCCAGACCGGCATCGATCGCATCGCGCTGCGCCGCCGCAACTTCATCCAGCCGGCGCAAATGCCGTACAAAAATCCCATGGGCCAGGTGTATGACAGCGGCAAGTTCGAGTCGGTGATGGACCAGGCGCTGGCGCTGGCCGACTGGGCCGGTTTCGAGGCGCGCGCCGTGGCGTCGAAACAGCGCGGCCTGCTGCGCGGCCTGGGCATCTCGACCTTTCTCGAATGGACCGGCGGCAATGCGCTGGAAGAGCGCGTGACGCTCTCGGTCAAGGCCCCCACGCTCGGCGCTGGCGCGTCCTCGCTGCCCCCCGAGGGGGCTCTCGCGCCTGGGGGCGGCCCGGCGTCGCTCGGTGCCGACGACGGCGTGATCGAGGTGTTTTCGGCCGTCAACGCCATGGGCCAGGGCATCCTGACCTCGCTGACGCAACTGGTGGTCGATGCCTTCGGCGTGCCGCCGGAGAAGGTGCGCATCGTGCTCGGCGACACCGACCGCGGCGACGGCTTCGGCAGCGCCGGTTCGCGCTCGCTGTTCACCGGCGGCTCGGCCGTGCGTGTGGGCGCGGAGCGCACGATAGACAAGGCACGCCAGCTCGCGGCCAAAGAGCTCGAAGCCGCGGAACAGGACATTGTTTACGCCGACGGCCGCTTCACGGTGGCCGGCACCGACCTGGCCATCGATATTTTTGCGCTGGCGGCGCGCCAGGGCGACCAGCGCATCTTCATGGACTCGACCACCGCAGCAACCGGGCCGTCCTGGCCCAATGGCTGCCACATCAGCGAGGTTGAGATCGACCCGCAGACCGGCCATGTCGCAGTGGTGGCTTATGCCTCGGTCAATGACGTGGGGCGTGTGGTGAACCCGATGATTGTGCGCGGCCAGCTCGACGGCGGGGCGGTGCAGGGCATAGGCCAGGCGCTGCACGAGCATCTTGTCTACGACCGCGAGACCGGACAGCCGCTGACCGGCAGTCTGATGGATTACACCGCGCCGCGCGCGGCGGACACGCCACCGTTCCGGACCGAGATGGACACCTCCACGCCCTGCCTGACCAACACGCTGGGGGTCAAGGGGGTGGGCGAACTCGGCACGATTGGCGCCGGGCCCAGTGTGGTGAACGCGGTGGCGGACGCGCTGGCGCGGGCCGGTGGGGCGGCCCAGTCGCCGCGCCTGCAGATGCCGCTGACGCCGGCCCGGGTGTGGCACGCCCTGCAGCCTGAATTTCAGGCTTGACAGGCCTTCAGCCCCTGCCAGGCTTGTGCCGCAAGCTATCAAATAGATAGCGAATGAGCGCGGCTGGCAGACCTTGCCGGCTTGTCCATCGGCTCAATTGTGGGCATTTCCGGCGCTATTTCGGCGCATTGAATCGACCCTGAATCTGTATAGTTTTTACTTACATCGCTTCAGGGGAATTCCGTGTTTCGTTTTTTGTGGGCCTGCCTGGCCATGCTCTCGGTTTGCGCGCCCGCACGCGCAGACAAGCCGGTGTATGCCTTTTCCCCGGTCAACCAGTACGACATCAACCTGACGGCCGCCTACTGGAACCCCATCATCCAGTACGTGTCCGACAAAAGTGGCGTGACGCTCAAGCTGAAGATCGGCCGCACCTCGGCCGACACCACGGCCTATGTGCTGACCCGGGAGGTGGAGTTCGTTTTTTCCAACCACCTGTTCAGTCCGGACCGCGACCACCTCGGCTGGAAGGTGTTCGGGCGCCGCCAGATGCCCGCCGTGCGCGGCCAGATCGTGGTTCCCGCCGATTCGCCGATCACCACGCTGGCGCAGCTCAAGGACCAGGAGATGGTTTTCGCCGGTCCGGAAGCCCTGGTCGGCTACAAATTTCCCTATGCCCACCTGCTGTCCCAGGGCATTGACGTGAAGGTGGTGTTCGGCGGCAACCAGAATGCCGCCCTGACCCAGCTGTTCGCGGGCAAGGCCAGGGCGGCCGGCGGCAATTCGCAGCTGATCGACGGTTATGCGACCCGCGAGCGCAAAAAATTCCGTGTGCTGTGGAGCTCGGAGCCGCTGTACGACCTGGCGCTGATGGCTTCGGGCAAGGTCCCCGAGAAGGACCTGAAGGCGGTCGCCGCCGCTTTTTTTGGCATGCACAAGGACCCCGAAGGCCTGGCCATCCTGCAGCAGGCCTCGCTCAAGGTCGGCCTGAGTTCGGATGCCTACTTCATCCCGTCCAGCGGCGCGGAGTATTCAGCCTACCGCCGGTTCTACCAGTCGGCGCCGCCCGAGCTGCGTTAAGCCTCGTCCGATGGCGCTGTCCAGGCTCCTGCCGCAATCGCTGGTTGCGCGCGTCTACCTTCTTTATACCGGCACGCTGCTGCTGTTTGTCTGCAGCAGCCTCTGGCTTTTTTACCATTACCAGTTCACCGAGGCGCTGGAGAACGCGCAGGATTCGGCCACCATGCTGGTCGAGGTCGCGGCGCAAACCATCTCCGACAGCGCAGTGATCGGCGACTACGACACCATCAAGCGCACGCTGGACAAGTCGCTGCTGCGCTCGCAGTTTTCGTCGGCCTTGTACATCGACCTCGGGGGCGGAACCCTGGAGCGCGTCAACGCCCAGCCGACGCCGGTGCACCCGCCGGCCTGGTTGCGCCGCACGGTCGCAACCAGCCTGTACGACGTGAACCGGCCGATTTCGGTGGGTGGGCGCGATTACGGTGTGTTGCGGCTGACCTTTGCGGTGGACCAGGTGGCCGCCGGCCTGTGGCAGCTGATGCAGGCCGCGCTGGGCCTGGCGCTGGCAGGCTTTGCCGCGGGGCTGCTGCTGATCTGGTTTCCGCTGCGGCGCTGGTTCGGTTCGCTCGAACGTGCCAACAGCTTCAAGGCGGAATTCCCGCGCCATGGCGATCCTGCGGCGAGTT
>CALRTF020000337.1:0-3598 GCA_943370985.1 Paenacidovorax caeni | reverse complement strand
GAGACGGCCTTGCCGAAACGCAGGCCCAGCCCGGTGAGGTTCTTGTCGCCGTTAAAACGCGAGTCCGGGTCGATCACGGTGACCTGCGGCATCACGTACCACGACGGGTTGTCGATGTAGGTGGTTTGGGCCAGCACGGTGCCGGAGCTCAGGCCGGCCAGAACGGCCGCAGTGGCGGCGCTGGCTGCGACGAGTTTGAATTTCATGGAGTCCTCCAGAAGACTGTTTCGATGGATAAAGTGCCTTACGCCAGGCGAAAAACTTTGCGTGGCGCAACAGTGCGCGTGGCGTGTGGCGCGCGCTGTGGGAAGGTCTCGTGCACCCTTGTGAGACGGCGCCTACGCTTGGCTGTTCAGCGGGCCATAAAAAAAGACCCCGCTGTCTGTGAGGCAGCGGGGCCGGGTGCGGGGAGGGCGCCCTGCAGGCGCCGTGTTCATCGCTCAGGAAGGGTCCTTGCTGCGGGTCCGGCTGACGGCGCTGAAGATGCCTATGCCCAGAAAGATCAGCGCACCGATGCCGATGTACAGATGCGGCACACCTGCCACCACGGCGCCCCAGATGACGCCACCGAGAAAAATCACAAACCCGATCATGTAAAGCGCGAAAGACATGGCTTCCTCCAGAAGTTGATGAGGCAAGTATGGACACGGGTGTCCAACCCGCCTATCGGTTGCAGGCTTTTAAAGCTGTGGGAGGCCGCCTACTGTGAAGGCCTGAGGTGGCTTGTCTACGAAAAGTTCTAACAGTGAAATTGACATGTGGTCTAAAGGTTTATTGGACAAGTTCGAGAGAGAAATTCATCACACCACCACGGTTCAGATTGCCTGTATCAGAACGTGACAGCCTGTAATGAAAAGAATACGATTGAGTCAAAGGGGAGGACGTCTGTGTACCCCACATAACTCGAATGTCGTTTTGCAAGGAGGTCGGAAGACCTCACCAAACCCACATCGGATACCACCATGTCATTCTTTCAAAGCCTTTTTTCCTCGTCCCAGAGCGGTGCCCGCGAAAGCGTTGGCGGGCCCGAGACCGGTCCTGTCAAGATGAATCTCGACGAGCGCATGGCGTTCAGGCGGGAGATGCTTTTTGATTCCGTCAAAAGCACCATGGAAAGCCGTGGCATCCTGAGTGCAAGCTACCGCTTCAAGGTGGTACGCGCCGACAAGCGCGGTCACAGCTTTGTCGTGATGGTCGATCTGTCCACCGACTTCATGGATGGCGAGCGCGGTCAGCAGCGACCGCTGATGGCACTCGGCGATGCGATCCGGAAAAATGCGCTGTCGCGCTACGGCATTGGTGTGCCGGCGGTTTACTGGCGCGTCAATGAAGAGATCAAGGGTTTTGACCCGCAGCGGGGCGATGACAGCAACCCCGGCACGGCCACGCCTGAAGCCGTGCGCTCATCCAACATGCGCAGGTATGAGCGCGCCACCGCCCAGGAACTGGCGGCCTTCGAGGCGGCCTGGCAAAAAAGCAGCGAGCTGTCGATTGGCGACCGGACCTACTCGTCGGATCTCGCGCCCCTGGGCAGTGACAGCAAGGACAGCGTCCGGGACAGCGGCGCCGACAGCAACCGCGACAGCCGGTAGTCCGGCACACGTTTGTCGCGCCCCAGCCGGCGCACCCCGGCCCGCGCCCGATAATGGCGCTTTGTTCACCGACCGGGTTCCCTCATGTTGTCCTCTGCTTCCTGCCTGCGCCTGCCAGGCGTTTCCGGTCCATCCCTGAAAGCCGCCGCGTGAGCGGGCCCGCCACGATCGCCTGGACCGAGGGCGGCGAAGCGCTGTCAGCGCGCTGGCGCTCTGAAAGCGGGGCCCCGCCGCCCAAACGCGTGGTGCTTGCCGATGACACGCTGAGCGCCGATGCCGCCTTCCGGCTGGCCAGCGAAGGCACGGGCATGTTGTGGCGTGGCGACTTCCAGAATGCACGCCTGCTGCTTCAGGCGCTGGCGCGCCGTATCGACAAGCCCCGCAAGGCCAGAAAGGCCAGGGCCGATGCAGCGCCGCCATCGCCGGACCATGCCTTCCATCGCTACCGCCAGGCGCAGTCGCAGCGCGCCCGCACCCTGGCCATGCTGCTGATCGAGTTCGACGGAGAACACCGCATCGCGCTGCGGCGCGCGCCCGATGTGCTGGAGGCGTGCAGCGAGGTCTATGGTGCCGGCGACGCCGCGCAGGGCCCCTACGTTGCGCCCTTGCGCGAACTGCAGGGCCTGATAGGCGCTCACGAGTGGCGGAAAAAAGGCGTGGCCATTGCGGCCCTGGGCGGCGAACGTATCTACCCGCACTACGGCGTGTTTGCGCCGGTGCGCGGCGACTATATGGAACTGCTGGCGCAGGCGCCGCTGCCGCCTGCGATGTCTGCGGGCGCTGTCGCCTTCGACATCGGCACCGGCACCGGTGTGCTGGCCGCGCTGCTGGTGCGCCGCGGCGTGGCGCGTGTGGTGGCGACCGATACCGACCCGCGCGCGCTGGCTTGTGCGCGCGAGAACCTGGCCCGGCTGGTGCCGGACGGACGGGTCGAACTGCTGGCGGCCGACCTGTTTCCCGAAGGCGTCGCGCCGCTGGTCATCTGCAATCCGCCCTGGGTGCCGGCACGCCCCAGTTCACCGATCGAACACGCGGTGTATGACCCCGACAGCCGCATGCTGCGCGGTTTTCTGGACGGCCTGAAGGCGCATCTCGCGCCCGGCGGCGAGGGCTGGCTGATCCTGTCGGACCTGGCCGAACATCTGGGTTTGCGTTCGCGTGCCGAACTTCTGGACTGGATGGACGCGGCCGGGCTCCAGGCGCTGCACCGCCTTGACGTGCAGCCCATCCATCCCAAGGCGGAGGACCCCGGCGATCCGCTGCATGCGGCGCGGGCTGCCGAAATCACCTCGCTGTGGCGCCTGGTGGTCAAGCCGGGGACCTGAGGTTTGCTATCAAGTTGATAGCTGGTTGCGCTTGTCCGGCGGGGGGCGGATGGCGTTTTGATTCAAATTTGCGAGCTTGGCCGGCCGCCGGCCAGATGTTTCGGAAAGGACGACACGATGGCGTATGAACTGCATTACTGGCCGACCATCCAGGGGCGCGGCGAGTTTGTCCGGCTGGCGCTGGAGGCCGCAGGCGCAGATTATGTGGACGTGGCCCGCGGCAGCGGCAAGGGGCAGGGCGTGGCCGCCAGCTTGCGGCGCATGGCCGCGAAAGACCTGGTGCAGCCGCCGTTCGCGCCGCCTTTCCTGGTCCATGGCGCGCGCACCATCGCCCAGACCGCCGCCATCCTGCTTTATCTCGGTCCGCGCCTGGGCCTGGTCGGCAAGAGCGAAACCGCCCGGATCTGGACGCACCAGCTGCAGCTGACGATTGCCGATGGGGTGGCGGAAGTGCATGAAACGCACCACCCGATCGCGACCAGCCTGTATTACGAAGAGCAGAAAAAAGAAGCAGCCCAACGCGCGAAAGCCTTTCGCGAGCAGCGCATTCCCAAATTCCTGGACTGGTTCAACACCGTGCTGGCGCGCAATCCCGCCGGCCCCACCTGGCTGGTCGGGGCGCGCCTGAGTTATGCCGACCTGTCGCTGTTCCAGCTGGTTGATGGCCTGCTGTATGCGTTC
>CALRTF020000336.1:0-3607 GCA_943370985.1 Paenacidovorax caeni | reverse complement strand
CTTCGTCGGACAGGGTAGGCAGCAGGTTCGATTCCATCGGTTTGGCGGTTCGTAGGGGTTTGCCTTGATGACCGCAGAAAGCTCTTGACAGTTAAAAGCGTGCCAATAGAATTCCGGTCGTCAGACAACATATGACTGATGTGTTGATCGTTGCAACTGACTGTAGCAGCCTTGGCGGAAAAGTCCAGCCTTGCCCCCCACAGAATTCCTCAAAGCGAGATATGACAATCAAGGTTCATGAAAAATTGCTGCTGACCGGTGCTGCCGGCGGCCTGGGCCAGGCCCTGCGCGAGCGCCTCAAGGCCAACTGCAGCACCCTGCGCCTGTCGGACCGGGTTGACCTGGGCAAGGCGGGCAGCAACGAGGAAATCCTGCTCGCCGACCTGGCCGATGCGGCCGCGGTGGACGCCATGGTGCAGGGCGTGGACGCCATCGTGCACCTGGGCGGTGTGTCGGTAGAGGGCCCGTTCGGCCCCATCCTGCAGGCCAACATCCTCGGCTTGTACAACCTGTATGAAGCCGCCCGTAAACACGGCGTCAAACGGGTGGTGTTTGCCAGTTCCAACCACGTGACCGGCTTTTACCGCCAGAGCGAAACCATAGACGCCGACGCACCGGCCCGGCCCGACGGCATGTACGGCCTGAGCAAGGCCTTTGGCGAAGACCTCTCGCGTTTTTATTTCGACCGTTACGGCATTGAAACCGCCTGCGTGCGTATCGGCTCGTCCTTCCCCGAGCCGAAAGACCGCCGCATGCTGGCCACCTGGCTCAGCTTCGACGACCTGCACCGCCTGATCACGGCCTGCCTGACGACGCCGGTTCTCGGCCACAGCATCGTGTTCGGCATGTCCGACAACGCCGTGACCTGGTGGGACAACCGCCGCGCCCGGCACATCGGCTTTGTCGCCAAGGACAGCTCGGACATCTTCCGCGACGCCGTCTACGCGCGCACGCCGGCGCCCGACCTCAGCGACCCCGCCGTGCAGTTCCAGGGCGGCGGCTTCGTCAAGGCCGGCCCTTTTGCTGATTGAGGTGAGGGCATGCACGCACACCGTTTCTACCGTTTCTGTCAGTAGCTTTCAAAACCGTCCAACAAGGAGACAAAACATGACTTTCCGCCGCCACCTGATTGCCGCCGCCGCGCTGGCATCCTTCGCCCTGACCCTGACCCTGCCCCTGGCCGCACAGGCGCAAATGGTGCTCAAAGCTTCCGACACACACCCGGCGGGTTACCCGACGGTGGTCGCTGTCGAGAACATGGGCAAAAAGCTCGAGGCCCAGACCAATGGCCGCATCAAGATGCAGATGTTCCCCGGCGCCGTGCTCGGCCAGGAAAAGGAAACCGTCGAGCAGACCCAGATCGGCGCGCTGCAGATCAACCGCATCTCGCTGGGCGTGATCGGCCCCATCGTGCCGGATGTTGACGTGTTCAACATGCCTTTTGTGTTCCGCGACATCACCCACATGCGCAAGGTCATCGACGGCCCGATCGGCGACGAACTGCTGGGCAAGGTCACGGCCAGCCCGGCCCGCCTGGTGGCCCTGGGCTGGATGGACGGCGGCGCGCGCAGCCTGTACACCAAGAAGCTGGTCAAGTCCCCCGCCGACCTCAAGGGCGTGAAGGTCCGCATGATGGGCAACCCGCTGTTTGTCGACACCATGAACGCCATGGGCGGCAACGGCATTTCCATGGCCTACGGTGAGGTCTTCAGCGCGCTGCAGACCGGCGTGATCGACGGCGCGGAAAACAACCCGCCCAGCATGTTCACCTCCAACCACTACTCCGCCGGCGCCAAGTACTACGCGCAGACCAACCACCTGATCATTCCCGAGCTGCTGGTGATGTCCAAGGTGGCCTGGGACAAACTCACGCCGGCCGACCAGGCCCTGGTCAAGAAGCTGGGCCGCGAGGCGCAGATGGACCAGCGCGTGTTGTGGGACAAGAGCGTGGAAGACTACTCGGCCAAGCTGAAGGCCGCCGGTGTCGAATTTGTGCCGGTGGACCAGAAGCTGTTTTTTGACGCCACGGCACCCGTGCGCGCCAAATACGGCGCGAAGTTTGCCGACCTGATGAAACGTATCGACGCGACCAAATAAGCGTCGCTCCCGGGCCCGGTCGCGCTGCAGTCCCTGCGCGCCCGGGGCTTTCCTGCCGTATCGCGGAACCCTCATGAAACACCACACCCTGCGCTTTAACGACTGGCTGTACCTTGCGTGCATCTGGATCTCGGGCCTGTCGATCTTTGTCATGTCGCTGATCATTCCCTGGGGCATCTTCACGCGTTACGTGCTGGGCACCGGTTCGCAGTGGCCCGAGCCCATCTCGATTTTGCTGATGGTGATCTTCACCTTCTTCGGCGCCGCGGCCGGTTACCGGGCCAACGCGCATATCTGCGTGGCCATGGTCACCGACCGCATGCCCGCCGGATTGCGCAGCGCGGTCGCCTGGCTCATGGACATCCTGATGGCCGTGGTGTCGGTCTTCATGGCTTATTACGGCGCCAAGCTCTGCCTGCAGACCTGGGGCCAGAACATTGGCGAAATCCCCTGGATGCCGGTGGGCGCCACTTATCTTCCCCTGCCTTTGGGGGGGCTCATCACGCTGATTTTTGTGCTCGAGCGCATGGCGCTGGGCCACCAGGGCGACCGCGAAGTGGTCACCTACGACCACGAAAAAATTGAAGGCGAGGCCCTCTGATGGATGCGTTTGTTCTGCTGGGGTCTTTCCTGCTGCTCATGATTCTGGGGCTGCCGGTGGCTTACGCCCTGGGCCTGTCCGCGCTGATTGGCGCCTGGTGGATAGACATTCCACTGGACGCGGTGATGATCGCGATTTCCAGCGGCGTCAACAAGTTCTCGCTGCTGGCCATTCCCTTCTTCGTGCTGGCCGGCGCCATCATGGCCGAAGGAGGCATGTCGCGGCGGCTGGTCGCGTTTGCCAGCGTGCTGGTCGGATTTGTGCGCGGCGGCCTGTCGCTGGTCAACATCCTCGCGTCCACCTTTTTTGGCGCGATTTCCGGCTCGTCGATGGCCGACACCGCCTCCATCGGCTCGGTGCTGATTCCCGAGATGGAGAAAAAAGGTTACCCGCGCGACTTCGCCACGGCCGTCACGGTCAGCGGTTCGGTGCAGGCCATCCTGATCCCGCCCAGCCACAACGCGGTGATTTATTCGCTGGCGGCCGGCGGCGGCGTGTCGATCGCGGCATTGTTTCTGGCCGGTGTGCTGCCGGGCCTGCTGCTGGGACTGACGCTGGCCGTCATGTGCCTGTTCATCGCGAAGAAGCGCAACTTCCCCAAGGGTCGCGTGATCCCGATGCGCGAGGCGCTGAAGATCTGCGTGGACGCCTTGTGGGGCCTGATGACCATGGTCATCATCCTCGGCGGCATCCTGTCGGGCATCTTCACGGCCACCGAGTCGGCAGCGATTGCCGTGATCTGGGCCTTCTTCGTGACCATGTGCATTTACCGCGACTACAAGTGGCGCGAGCTGCCCAAGCTGGTGCACCGCACGGTCAAGACCCTGGCCATCGTGATGATCCTGATCGCCTTCGCCGCGAGCTTCGGCTACATCATGACCCTGATGCAGATCCCGCAGCAGATCACGG
>CALRTF020000335.1:0-3619 GCA_943370985.1 Paenacidovorax caeni | reverse complement strand
GCTTCAGCCCCGGCAGCTTGAGCGCACGTGTCGCCAGGGCCGTCCTCTCGAAATGAAACAGCGTGAGTGCCGGCACCACGCTGATGCCCAGCCCCGCTTCCACCATGCCAGCCACCGTGGCCAGGTGCTCAACCTCCAGCACCGTGTTGAGCTGCATGGGGTGCACGGCGGCGTCCAGGCGCTGGCGTACGCTGCTGTTGCGGGCCAGGTGCACAAAGGGATGGGGCGCGAGGTCTTTCAGCTTGATGGCGCCCACCTTGAGTCTGGCCAGTGGATGGTCCTTGCGACAGACGAGGTGAAAGCCGTCGGCACACAGCACCTCGGTCTTCAGCCCCATGGTCTGCGGGCCGGTGGCAGCCAGTGCGAAGTCCACCGCGCCGGCGCGCAGCAGGTCGATGCAGTCGTCCGAGAGCGCGTCGCGCAGCTGGATCTCCACCCCGGGCCACTGGGCCTTGTACTCGGCCAGGATGGCCGGCAGCCAGCCCGCAGCGAGTGAGGGCAACGCGGCCAGGCTCACGCGGCCTGTGCGCAGTTGCAGATGGTCGCGCAAGGTGCCGAGCGCGGCGCCGAAATCACCGAGCAACTGGCGCGCCGAGGTCTCGAACAGGCGCCCTTCGGACGTGAGCTCCACGCTGCGTGTGCTGCGGTCGAACAGGCGCGCATCGAGCGCTTCTTCCAGTGCACGGATCAGGGCGCTGAAGGCGGGCTGGGACAGGTGCAAAGCCTCGGCCGCACGTGTGAAGCTGCGCTGCTCGGCCAGGGCCAGGAAGGCGCGCAGCTGGCGCGTGGAGAGATCGGGGAGCTTGGGCATCGGCGGCTGGATGGTTTTGATTGATCCGCTTTTCAGATCAATCCATTCTAATTTTCGATTTCACAGATGGGAAGCCTCGGCCTACAGTGCGCTGGACCGAGCTTCTTCATGACGACATCGAACCCACTTTTCATCGGCAGCGCCGCCGGCTTTTCCGGCGACCGCGTGGACGCGGCCGGCCCGGTGGTGGACACCCTGGTGCGACGGCTGGCGGAGCGGGGCGGCAGTGCGACTCTGATCTTCGAGACGCTGGCCGAGCGCACGCTGGCCCTGGCCCAGCTGCGCCGCCGCGCCGACCCGCAGGCCGGCTACGAGCCGCTGCTCGACGCGCTGTTGCGCCCCGTGCTCGCGCGCTGTCTGCAGCACGGCATCCGCATCGTGAGCAATTTCGGCGCGGCGCATCCCGAAGCCGCGGCACGGCTGATCCAGCGCATGGCGCGTGAGCTGGGCCTGCCGGCGCCGAAGATTGCCGTGATCCACGGCGACGACCTCTCAGCCCCCGCACAACGCGCGTTGCTGCGCGAGCACCTGGGAGCTCCCGTGGACGCGCTGGAGATCGTCAGCGCCAACGCCTACATCGGCGCCGAGGCCATTGCCGAGGCGCTGCGCGCGGGTGCGCAGATCGTGGTGGCCGGGCGCGTGGCCGACCCCTCGCTGGCGCTGGGCCCGGCGCTGGCCCACCACGGCTGGGCGGCCAATGACTGGGACGCGATCGCCGGCGCCACCATGGCCGGGCATCTGCTGGAATGCGGCGCCCAGGTCTGCGGCGGCTACTTCGCCGACCCGGGCTACAAGGACGTGCCGGACCTGGCCCACGTGGGCTTTCCCATTGCGGAGATTGACGCGCGCGGTGGCTGCATCATCAGCAAGGCCGAGGGCACGGGCGGCCTGGTCACGCTGGCCAGCGTGAAGGAACAGCTGCTCTACGAGGTGCACGACCCGGCGGCTTATGTGACGCCCGATGTGGTGGCCGACCTCAGCGAAGCCGAGCTGGAGCAACTGGGCCCGGACCGCGTGGCCTTGCGCGGTGTGCGCGGCCATGCGCGCACCGACAGCCTCAAGGTCAATGTCTGCCATGACGCAGGCTGGCTGGCCGAGGGCGAGATTTCCTACGCCGGTGTACGGGCTGAAGGGCGTGCGCGCCTGGCGGCCGAGGTGCTGCGTCAGCGCCTGCCGGACCTCACGTTGCGCACCGATCTGATCGGCGTGCTCAGCGTGATGGGTGACGATGCGGGGCGGCTGCTGGCGGCCCAGCCCCCGGGGCAGGCGCGTGATGTGCGTCTGCGTGTGGCGACGGCGTGCAGCGAACGCGCACAAGCCGAACGCCTGCTGCGTGAAGTCACCGCCCTCTACACCTGCGGCCCGGCCGGCGGTGGCGGCGTGCGCACCACGCTGACGCCGCGGCTGGACACGCTCTCGGGCCTGGTGCCGCGTGCGGCCGTGCCTACGCGCTTTGCAATGCTGGAGGCCGCATGAGCACCCAGATGCACACCGTACCGCTGTACCGCGCCGCCCACGGCCGCACCGGCGACAAGGGCAACCGATCGAATATCAGTGTGATCGCCTGGCATGAACAGCTTTACCCGCTGATCGTCGCGCAGATCACCGAGGACGTTGTGGGGAAACATTTCGCGCACCGCCAGCCCGCCAGCGTGCAGCGCTATCTGCTGCCGCGGCTCGGCGCGATGAACTTCGTGCTCGACGAGGTGCTGGACGGCGGTGTCAACGACGCGCTGAACCTGGACACGCATGGCAAGGCCCTGTCCTACTGGCTGCTGGACCTGCCGATCCAGATTCCCACCGAGCTGCTGCCGCTGCTCGCCGGCCCCGATAACGACTGACGGATTTACACAAGGAGACGTACCATGAACCACTTCCGACGCATCCGACGACTTTCGCTGCTCTGCGCCGCCACGGCGCTACTGGCACCGGCCCTGGGCCAGGCCCAGGCTTTCCCGGACAAGCCCATCACCTTCATCGTGCCCTTCGCGGCCGGCAGCGCCACGGACCAGCTGGCGCGCGCCATCGGCCTGGGCGTGACGCAGGAGAGCAAGCAGTCGGTGGTGATCGAGAACAAGCCCGGCGCCAACGCCTTCATCGGTGCGCAGGCGGCCAAGGCCGCCAAGGCGGACGGCTACACGGTCTTCATCACCACCAACACCACGCACGCGGCCAACGAGCACCTGTTCAAGAAGCTGCCCTACGACCCGGTGAAGGACTACGAGCCTGTCACGTCCCTGGGCCGCGGCGGTCAGATCATGGTGGTCAACCCCAGCCTGCCCGTGAACAGCGTGGCCGAGTTCGTGGCCTACGCCAAGGCGCGCCCGGGCAAGCTGTCCTTCGGCAGCGGCAGTTCGTCGAGCCGCATCGCGGGTGAGCTGTTCAAGCAGATGACGGGCAGCTTCATCGTCAACATCCCCTACCGAAGCAACCCGCCTGCGGTGACGGACCTGATCGGCGGCCAGATTGACGTGATGATCACCGACATGGCCACGGGCCTGCCGCAGGTGAAAGCCGGCAAGCTCAAGGCCCTGGGTGTGTCCACCAAGAAGCGCAGCCCGCTGGCACCCGAGGTGCCGACCATCGACGAAGCCGGCGTCAAGGGCTATGAGATGACCTACTGGTTCGCGGCCTATGTGCCGGCCGGTACGCCTGCGCCGGTGATCGCCAAGCTCAACGAGCTGCT
Organism: Paenacidovorax caeni; assembly: GCA_943370985.1. Classification (GTDB taxonomy): domain Bacteria; phylum Pseudomonadota; class Gammaproteobacteria; order Burkholderiales; family Burkholderiaceae_C; genus Polaromonas; species Polaromonas caeni_A. The sequence goes on along the minus strand of CALRTF020000335.1, from coordinate 122 downwards.
GGTCAAGGCCGCGCACGGCCCGGCCGCGGCAGGCTTCTTCCAGTCCACGGGCACGGAGATCTTCACGAGCACGGCGGAAGAGCTGCGCAAGTTCCAGGCCGCCGAATCGCAGAAGTGGGGCC
>CALRTF020000334.1:0-3673 GCA_943370985.1 Paenacidovorax caeni | reverse complement strand
CTCCTGCACAGCGGTAGGCTGGGTGTAGCCCAGATCGGCCACGGCCTGCACCAGCTCGGGCGCCAGGCCCAGCTGCACAAATCCGTTGGGCACCGTTTCAGCGGCCACATCGGTCTCGACCGCCGCAGCGGTGTCGGTGGAAAGCATGGATTCGACAGGCGCAAATTCGCCCGTCACTTCAAAAGTGTCGGTCATTTAGATTGTTCTCACACGCGAACACCGCAGGGACTGCGGGTGCTTCGCTGATGGTTAAAAGACATCAACCATCAAACAAAGCCTGCGCCGGTGGGGACCGGTACCGGGGATCTATTGCGGGTTCGAAAACCCTGATCCGGTGAGTGAAGGGAGATGCACGAAAAGCGCTGCGTTTTGCAGCACAGCGCGGATTATGGCACGGATCAGGGTTTTCACCTAATCCCGTTCAACTCAGGGCGTCGGGGCCAGCTTCAGGAAGTGCTCGCGGTAGTGCGCCAGTTCCTCAATGGACTCGTGCACATCGGCCAGGGCCGTGTGCTTCTGCGCCTTCTTGAAAGCGCTGTAGACCTCGGGTTTCCAGCGTTTGGCCAGCTCCTTGAAGGTGCTGACATCGATGTTGCGGTAGTGGAAGAAGGCCTCCAGCTTGGGCATGTACTTCACGAGGAAACGCCGGTCCTGACCGATGCTGTTGCCGCACATCGGCGAAGTACCCTTGGGCACGTATTTGGAGAGGAAGGCGATCAGCTCGGCCTCGGCCTGGGCCTCGGTCACGGTGGAGGCCTTGACCTTGTCGATCAGGCCGCTCTTGCCGTGCGTGCCCTTGTTCCAGGCGTCCATGGCGTTGAGGATGGCATCTTCCTGGTGGATCACCAGCACCGGGCCCTCGATGCGCGGCTCCAGGTTGGGGCCGGTCACGATGACGGCGATCTCGATGATGCGTTCCTTTTCCGGGTCCAACCCGGTCATCTCGCAGTCCAGCCAGACCAGGTTCAGATCTGATTTCTTCAGTGGGGTCGCGTTCTCGCTCATGGTGTCGATTGTCGCTGATCGCCTAAACTTCCCAGCCATGACACCCGCCGCCGCCTTCAACCCCAGCCTGACCCTGACCGTGGTCTTCGCCGCCGTCCTGCTGCTGGGCCTGCTCACCAAGTTCTGGCTCGCTTCACGCCAGGTGCGCCATGTAGCGCGACACCGCGCCAGCGTGCCACCGGCCTTTGCCAGCACGATCAGCCCGGCCGCCCACCAGAAGGCGGCCGACTACACCGTGACCAAGGTGCGCTTCGGCCTGCTGGAGACCGCCGTGGGTGCCGCTGTGCTGCTGGGCTGGACCCTGCTGGGCGGTCTGGACGCGCTGAACCAGGCCCTGCTGGGCTGGCTGGGTGGCGGCATGACACAACAGCTCGCCCTGCTCGCTGGCTTTGCGCTGATCGGCGGTCTGATCGAGCTGCCGCTGTCCCTGTACCAGACCTTCGTCATCGAGCAGCGCTTCGGCTTCAACAAGATGACGCTCAAGCTCTGGCTGGGCGATCTGCTCAAGTCCACGCTGCTGGGCACGGCCATCGGCCTGCCCATTGCGGCCCTCATCCTCTGGCTCATGGGCGCGGCCGGCGGCCTGTGGTGGCTCTGGGCCTGGGGCGTGTGGATGGGCTTCAACCTGCTGCTGCTGCTGATCTACCCGACCTTCATCGCCCCGCTGTTCAACAAGTTCCAGCCGCTCGAAGACGAGTCGCTCAAGGCGCGCGTGACCGCACTCATGCAACGCTGCGGCTTCCAGGCCCAGGGCCTGTACGTGATGGATGGCAGCCGCCGCAGCGCGCATGCCAACGCCTACTTTACGGGTTTCGGTGCGGCCAAGCGCGTGGTCTTCTTCGACACCCTGCTCAACAAGTTATCCCCTGGCGAGGTAGACGCCGTGCTGGCGCACGAGCTCGGCCACTTCAAGCACAAGCATATCCTCAAGCGCATCGTGACGATGTTCGCGTTCAGCCTGGCCGGCTTCGCCCTGCTGGGCTGGCTGGCGCAACAGGCCTGGTTCTATGCCGGCCTGGGTGTCACGCCCAGCCTGCAGTTGCTGGTGCCTGCACTGGGCGCCACCCAGGCCATGCCCAACGATGCGCTGGCCCTGCTGCTCTTCCTGCTGGTGATCCCGGTGTTCAGCTTCTTCATCACGCCCCTGCTCTCGCGCTCCTCGCGCCAGCACGAGTTCGAGGCCGATGCCTACGCCGCCCAACAGGCCGATGCGAAAGACCTGGGCAGCGCCCTGCTCAAGCTCTACGAAGACAATGCCTCGACCTTGACGCCCGACCCCGTCTACGTGGCCTTCTACTACTCCCACCCTCCGGCGAGCCAGCGCCTGGCGCGGCTGGGCACGACATGAGCGGTAACCTGCGCCGGCCCCTGGGTCCGACCGAGCTGGTGACCGAGCTGGCCCGACACCCCGGCTGGACCTTGCAGGGCGACGGGGCCGAGCTGAGCATCGCCCGACGCTACGAGCTCGGCAGCTACCCCGAGGTCCTGGCCTTTGCCAATGCCGTGGCCTGGATGGCCCACCAGCGCGACCACCACCCGGACTTGCTCGTGAGCTACCGGCATTGCTCGGTGGCCTGGCGCACGCACGATGCCGGCGGCATCACCCGCATCGACTTCGAGTGCGCCGCCGCAGTGGACGCCTTGCGGGGAAGCGCTTGAGTCAGGCCCCTGAACTGGACCGTGGCCTCGTCGTGGCCAGCCATGGTCGCCACGTCGTCGTTGAAACCCCCGAAGGCCGGCAGCTGATCTGCCACCCGCGCGGCAAGAAGAACCAGGCGGTCGTCGGGGACCGCGTGCTCTGGCTGGCCAGCGGCGACGAAGGCAGCATCGAGAAGGTGGAGCAGCGGCGTAACCTCTTCTACCGCCAGGACGAGATCCGCACCAAGAGCTTCGCTGCCAACCTGGACCAGGTACTGATCCTGATCGCGGCCGAGCCCGAGTTTTCCGAGAGCCAGCTGGCCCGCGCGCTGGTGGCCGCCGAAGCCGAACGCATCCAGCCGCTGATCGCGCTCAACAAGAGCGATCTGGCCGATCTCTTTGCGCGCGCCTGGGCCCGCCTGGAGCCCTACCGCCGCATGGGCTACACCGTGCTGCCGCTCAACCTCAAGGCACCGGGCTGCCCCGCCGAGCTGGTGGCGCTGCAGATGCAGCTGCGCGACAAGGCCACCCTGGTGCTGGGCCCCTCGGGCGCGGGCAAAAGCACGCTGATCAACCGGCTGGTGCCCGGTGCCCAGGCCCAGACCGGCGAGATCTCCACGGCACTCAACTCCGGCAAGCACACGACCACGAGCACGCGCTGGTACTGGGTGGATGAGGCGCGGCAGACGGCGCTGATCGACTCACCGGGCTTTCAGGAGTTCGGCCTGCAGCACATCGAAGCGGCGCAGCTGGCCAGTCTCATGCCCGATCTGCGCACGCATGCGGGTACGTGCCGCTTCTACAACTGCAGCCACCTGCACGAGCCGGGCTGCGGCGTGATTGCGGTGGTGGATGGAAAAGCGGGGGGCACCGGGATCAGCCCGTCCCGCTACAGAATCTATAGCGAGCTGCACGCGGAACTGTCACAGGCACCGCGCTACTGAAGCGGTGGGCTAACCGATCAGACGCGCGAGGGTGAGCAGCGCGAGCAGCAGCATCCACAGCACCACCGAGCGCCAGACCAGTCCCA
>CALRTF020000333.1:0-3697 GCA_943370985.1 Paenacidovorax caeni | reverse complement strand
CTTGAAGTCACGCGCGTTCTTCAGGGCCACGGCCCCATGGGTAGCGAGTGTGCGAAGGATTGAAATGTTCTGCGTCGTGTGTACCCGCGGATACCGGTCAGCGGCAAAGAGCAGACCGATCATCTCGTCCTGCCAGATCAGCGGGACGCCTACGAGGGCGCAGATGCCCTCGGCCCGAAAGATGTCGTCGAACCGGGGGTCGTGACTGAAACGTGTGTCGTGCAGATAGTCCGGCGTGGTGAAGGGCATGCGGGTGGCCATCACCACGCTGGCGACACCGCGGTCGCTGCGTATGTTCATGGCCACGGAGTTGGGCGTCAGCCCGCCCTCGGATGCCAGCGCCTGAAAAACGCTGCGCGCCTCGTCCAGCTCCGAGATCCAGGCCATGTCGGCGCCGAGCAGATGCCGTGTCCTCGCAACGATGGCGGCCAGCAGATTGGCCAGATCCAGCCGCTCGGACAAGTCCTGCGCCGACTCCATCACCGCCATCATTCCCTGCTCGCGTTGCTGCAGCAGTTCGAGGCGGTTGTGCACGGCCATTGCCATGCGCACGGATTCAATCAGGCCGGCCTTGTCCGCGCGGCCAGCCGGCAGGGCCTCGGCCCGGGCCAGCTGCTGCGCGAAATCCGCTGCCGTTGCCCCTTGGTGCAACAGGTCTATCAGCGTGCTGGCGATCGGTTCCTTGGATTCCATGGTTGGGGCCAGTCAGAAGAAAGTGCAGTTATTTGATAGCAACAAATCATTGTATGTCTGCATAGAACACTTTGAGCCCGGTATTCATGTCTGTGATGCACATAGATCAATCGTGGTCGATTGAGGAGACTGTCGCCAGTCTGACTAATTGCTGAGCATTTCCACCCATGGCCCTTCATGACACCCTCCGTCCCGCCCCTGGCATGCGCGTGCTCGTCACTGCCGGGGCCAATGGCATAGGCGCGGCGATCGCCCGGGCCTTTCACGCGGCTGGCGCGCGTGTCCATGTCTGCGACGTGGATCGCGTCGCGCTCGACCGTTTCGTCACCCAGACGCCGGGGGTCACCGGCAGCACGGCGGATGCCTCGGTCAGCGCGGACGTGGACGTCGTTTTCGAGGAGGTCCGGGGTCACCTCGGCGGGCTGGACGTGCTGGTCAACAACGCAGGCATCGCAGGCCCGACCGCGGCGGTTGAAGACATCGACGCCGCCATGTGGGAACGAACCCTGGCGGTGAATCTGAACAGTCAGTTCTACTTCACGCGCCGTGCGGTGCCGCTTCTCAGGGCGTCCAGCGCGAATCCCTGTGTGATCGCCATGGGCTCGGTGGCCGGGCGTCTCGGATATGCCTACAGGACACCCTACGCGGCAAGCAAATGGGCCATCGTCGGCCTGACCCAGTCGCTGGCGATCGAGCTGGGGCCGACAGGCGTGCGCGTCAACGCCATCCTGCCCGGCGTGGTCGAAGGGGCGCGCATGGACGGCGTCATCTCGGCGCGCGCGGCAGCCCTCGGCATGGGTGTCGAGGCCATGCGTCAGCAGTACCTGGAAAAGATTTCCTTGCGCCGGATGGTGACCGCGGATGACGTGGCCGCAACGGCGCTGTTCCTGTGTTCGCCGGCTGCACGCAACCTGACGGGTCAGGTCATCAGCGTGGACGGCAACGTCGAGTACCTGTAGTTCCCCCCAACCATAAAAGGAGACAAGTGATGAGTTCATTTCGTATCGCCGCGATTCCCGCGGCATTGCTGATCGCGACTTCAGCTTACGCAGCGCCCGTGAAAATCGGGCTGCTGGAGACCCTCTCGGGCCCGCAGGCGTCGACCGGCCAGACCTTCCGTGCCGGTGTACGTTACGCGATCGACAAGATGAATGCAGCTGGAGGCTGGAACGGCGAGCCGGTGCAACTGGTCGAGTACGACAATCAGGGCGGGCCCGCCGGCGCCTCGGACAAACTGAAGGCGGCGATTGCCGACGGTGTCCAGATCGTGGTGCAGGGCGCCTCGTCCGCCATCGGCGGGCAGATCACCGAGGATGTCCGCAAGCACAACCTTCGCAATCCCGGCAAGGAGATCGTTTACATCAACGTTGGGGCCGAGGCGCTGGAACTCACCGGCGAGAAGTGCAACTTCCACCACTTCCGGCTAACCGCCAATGCCCAGGTGCGCACCAAGGTGCTGGTGAACGGCATGAAAGAGGCCAAGGCCCTGGGCACCAGGGTCTATGCGATCAACCAGAATTACTCCTGGGGCCAGGACATGGAGAGCGCCATCATGGACAACGCGGCGGCCGGCGGTTATCAGGTGGTCGAAAAGACCCTGCACGACACCAACAAGATCCAGGACTTCTCGCCCTACATCGCCAAGATCAGTGCTTCCGGCGCCGAAACCGTGCTGACCGGCAACTGGTCCAACGACCTTCTGCTGATGATGAAGGCCGCCAAGGCCGCCGGCCTCAAAGCCGCCTTCGGTACGGTCTTCCTCGATCAGCCCGGCAACATCAGCAACGCCGGCGAGACAGCGATCGGTCACTATGTCGTCCACGTCTTCAACGGCGAGGCGGGTGGCACCGAAGGCGCGCGTTTTGTCACCGACTACACGAGCAAAACGGGGCATGCGCCGGTTTTCGTCGAAGCCCAGACGGCATTCGGCCTGGACATGGTTGCCGACGCGCTCAAACGCACCAGGCCGACGGGCGGAAAACTTGATGTCAACACGTTCGCACGCGCCATGGAAACGGCGCGAATCAAGACCCCCATGGGTGAAGCCAGCATGCGCGCCGCAGACCACCAGATCCTGCTGCCGCTGGTGGTGTCGACCGTGAGCAAGGATGCCCGCTACAAGGTGGACGGAACCGACATGGGATTCAAGCCCGTCAGGGTGTTCAGCGCCCAGGAGTCCGCCATGCCCGTGCAGCCGAGCTGCAAGATGCAGCGCCCCTCCTGATCCATGGAAGCCCTGCTGTTTTCGCTGCTCAACGGCGTCATCTTCGGGCTGTTGCTCTTCATGGTGTCGGCCGGGCTGACGCTGATCTTCGGAATGATGGGCGTGCTCAACTTCGCGCACGCATCGTTCTACATGCTCGGCGCCTACTTCGCCTACACCTTGCAGGGACTGCTGGGCTTCGGCCTGGCCGTCGTGGCGGCAACCATGCTGGCCGGCGGGGTGGGTGCGGTGGTGGAGCGCTTCTTCCTGAGGCGCGTCCATCACCACGGACATGCCCATGAGCTGCTGCTCACCTTCGGACTGTCCTTCATCATCGCCGAAAGCATCAAGCTGCTGTTTGGCAACTTCCCTGTCCCTTATCACGTCCCTGCCGCACTGGATGGTCCCGCGTTCACCCTGAGTGGACAGCTGTACCCGATGTACCGTCTGCTGATGGGCGGCGTGGCTGTGGCGATGTTCGTGTTGCTCTACCTGTTGTTGACCAAGACCCGCGTGGGCATCATCGTGCGGTCGGCGATCTACAAGCCACGCATGGTCGAGGCGCTGGGGCACAACGTCCAGCTCGTTTTCATGGCGGTGTTCGGTGTGGGCGCGGCCCTGGCCGGACTGGCGGGCGCCATTGCCGGGGCGTTCTATACGACCAGCCCGAACATGGCGCTGGAAATCGGTGTCATGGTATTTGTCGTCGTCGTCGTCGGGGGACTGGGTTCGCTGGGCGGCGCCATGCTGGCCTCGCTGCTGATTGGCGTGCTCACTTCCCTGGCTGTCGGCATCGATCAC
>CALRTF020000332.1:0-3729 GCA_943370985.1 Paenacidovorax caeni | reverse complement strand
GCTGCCCGGCATGGCCAACCACTTCTACCGCGAACGCGTGGACCAGCACCTGCGCATCGGCATGCGCGCCATCGAGCTGCTGCGCGAACAGGGCTCAACCCAGCTGCACAGCCGCAAGCTGCGCAGTTTTTCAGAGGTGGCGTTTCAGTGACCGGCGGCCCGGGATTGCTATCAATACCGTAGCTGCTCGCCCGCGCCATTAAAGGGCTGGAGGCCCAAAAGGCTTGTCACTTTCAACACGCCCCAGCTCCGCGCGCAGCAGCGGCAGGTGCTGCGGGTAGTCGCGCTGCATGAAGTCGACCAGGCCTTCGCGGACATGGCAACGCAGGTCCCAGTTGCGGCCGGAACTGGCCGAGGTCACCAGCAGACGCAGCTGGATGGACCCTTCACCGGCCTCGGTCACCTGCAGCTTGCACAGGCGCTGGTCCCAGTCCGGCGAGAGCTCGCACAGGCGCTGCGCTTCGGCGCGCAGCGGCGCGATCGGCATGCGGTAATCCACCCACAGGAACACCGTGCCAATGATGCTGGAGCTGTTGCGGGTCCAGTTCTGGAACGGGTTTTCGATGAACCACTGCAGCGGAATGATGAGCCGGCGTTCGTCCCAGATCTTGAGCACCACATAGGTACCGGTGATTTCCTCGACGCGGCCCCACTCGCCCTGGACGATCAGCACGTCGTCGATGCGGATCGGCTGGGCCAGGGCAATCTGCAGCCCGGCTATCAGGTTGCTGAAGATGGGCCGAGCCGCGATACCCACCACCAGGCCGACCACGCCGGCCGAGGCCAGCAGGCTGGCGCCGAACTGGCGCGCGCCCGGGAAGGTCATCAGCATCAGCGCCAGGCCCGCCAGCAGGATGACAAACATCGCCGTGCGCGCGAGCATGCGGGTCTGGGTATGGATACGGCGCGCCTGCAGGTTGTCCTCGACATCAACCGGGTGCCGGTCGGTGACGCCGCGCGCCACCCCGCGCACGGCACGCAGGCCCAGCCAGGTCAGCGCCGTGAGCAGCAACAGGCCATTGGCGTGCCGCACACCGCTGATCAGCGGCAGGCTGTCCGGCGCGCCTTGCCAGACCGCCTGCAGCGCGATCAGCGGCAGCAGCAGCTGGGCCGGCGCCTTGCAGTGTTGCACCACCGTGGCCGCCACCGGCATGGAGCGGGTAAGCCGCTGCAACACGGCCGAGCCCACGCGGTGCACCAGCAGGGCCAGCAGCACGGCGATAACCGCCACCAGCAGCAGGCGCAGCGAGGAGTCGTCCGCCCAGGCCAGCATTTCCATCAGTTCCGGATAACGCATCCCGTCAGGCCACGCGCGGCTTGACGCGGGACGCGGCCAGCTTGGCCCGGTCGCGCGCGGTTAACACGTCGGCATCAAAGGCCAGCGCCACGCCCATGCGGCGTTTGACAAAACTCTCGGGCTTGCCGAACAGGCGGATGTCGGTGTTGGGCACACGCAAGGCGTCGGCCACGCCGTCGAACACAATGCCGTGTGCATCGACACCGCCGTAAATCACCGCGCTGGCGCCCGGGCTTTTCAGCGCGGTATTCACCGGCAGGCCGAGAATGGCGCGGGCATGCAGCTCGAACTCGTTTTGCCACTGGGTGCATAGGGTCACCATGCCGGTGTCGTGCGGCCGCGGGCTGACCTCGCTGAACCAGACCTCGTCGCCCTTGACAAACAGCTCCACGCCGAACAGCCCCAGGCCACCCGGCCGGCCGTCATGGCCGATGCCGAGGTTGTCGGTCACGGCCTTGCAGATGTCGCGGCTTTTTTGCAGCGCGGCCCTGGCCATGGGCTGCGGCTGCCAGCTCTCCACATAGTCGCCGCTGACCTGCACATGGCCGATCGGCTCGCAAAAGTGGGTTTCGATGTTTCCATCCGCCCCCATCGCTCGCACAGTGAGCTGGGTGATCTCGTAGTCAAAGTCAATAAAGCCTTCAACAATCACCCGGCCATGGCTGACGCGGCCGCCGGCCATCGCGTGGTCCCAGGCCTTGTTGACGTCTTCCGGGCCGGCGATCTTGCTCTGGCCCTTGCCCGAGGAACTCATCACCGGCTTGACGACGCAGGGGTAGCCGATTTTTGAATCGATGGCGGCCTGCAGCTCCTCCAGCGAGTCGCAGAACACATAAGGACTGGTCGGCAGGCCCAGCGTCTCCGCGGCCAGGCGGCGTATGCCCTCGCGGTCCATGGTCAGGCGCGCGGCACGTGCGGTCGGCACCACACGCACGATGCCGGCCGCCTCGAGTTCTTCCAGCATGGGCGTGGCAATCGCCTCGATCTCGGGCACCACCAGGTCCGGCCGCTCGGCTTCGATCAGCGCCTTGAGCTGCGCCGGGTCGCTCATGGTGATGGTACGCGCGTGGTGGGCCACCTGCTGGCCGGGCGCGTTGTCATACCGGTCGGTGGCAATGGTCTCCACGCCCAGGCGCTGCAAGGCAATCAGCACCTCCTTGCCGAGCTCGCCGGAGCCGAGCAGCATCACTTTGGTTGCGTGGGGGGACAGCGGGGTGCCGAAGGTGGTCATGGGGTCTGGTGGAGATGGAACAAGGGTTGATGGCGGCGTGGGCCGCCGGCACAGCCCGACACTTTACTGCACCCTCAAAGCCGCACCGGCGCGCAGCGTTTTTTGGCGGCTTGTCCCTACAGCCCGGCAGCTTACCGATTCCGGATGACAATGATTCTCATCGCCAACGCCTGTTGAAAGCTTTTCTTGACCACACCACCCCCTCCTGCCGACACGTCCGCCACCGAAACCGCCGCACCGGCACCGCGCAAACGCCGGCCGCCGCGCCGGGTCGAGGTCAGCCGCATCGAGGTGCTGAGCCCGGCAATGCGCCGCATCACGCTGACCGGCGCCGAGCTCGAAGGTTTTGCGCCGGCCGGGCCGGCCAGCTACATCAAGCTGATCTTCCCGGAACCCGGACAGACGGAACCCACACGTCCGCTGCCGGACGGGCCGCGCGCCGTGTCCATGCGGACCTACACGCCGCTGGCCGTGCGGCCTGAGGTGCTGGAAGTCGACGTCGACTTTGTATTGCACGGCGCAGGCCCGGCCTCGACCTGGGCAGCGCAGGCCCGTGTCGGGCAGGTCCTGTTTCTCATGGGGCCTGGCCCCGGCTACGCGCTGGACGCAGACGCCACGCAGCACCTGCTGATCGCCGACGACAGCGCGCTGCCTGCGGTCGAAACCATACTCGCCGCCCTGCCCGCCGGCGCGCAGGCCCGGGTGCTGCTGGAAGTGATCAGTGCGGCCGAGCAACGCACCCTGCACAGCCCCGCAGCACTCGACGTGAGCTGGCTGGCACGCGGCGCGGATCACCGCAGCGCAGGTCAGCCGCTGGCCGCCGCCCTGCGTTCCCTGCCGCCCATCGCGCCCGAAGCCCGCATCTACCTGGCCTGCGAAGCCGCAGCCATGCGCCGCCTGCGCCAGTTGTTGATCGATGAACTCGGCGTGGCGCGCAGCCGCATCGTGGGCCGGGGTTACTGGAAGCTGGACGTGGTCAACCATCCGGACCATGACTATGGCGAGGACAGTTGATCCTCGCGTGATGAACTGATTTGTGGATGCTTTGGGCCTCCAGCCCTTGCCTGATATACGTCAGAAGCTATTGAATTGATAGTGAAACTTGCATCGCGCCGCATCTGTAGCTCGTTGCGGACAGCAGTTTCAACTCCCCACTCCCACCCCTAGCCCCTCCCTCGCCCCGCTGGGCGATGGAGGGGGA
>CALRTF020000331.1:0-3741 GCA_943370985.1 Paenacidovorax caeni | reverse complement strand
CCGAAACCAGCAATCTGCGCAAAAACCCCGCCGCCACTGCCGAGGCCAGAATGAATTCCGCCCAGTCGGCATTTGACCGTACCATTCAGCGCCAGACGGGCGTGAACGGCGCAGGCAGCGGTGGGCTGGAGCAGGCTGCCAAACTCAACGAACTGAACCAGTTGGTGCGGGACAACAAGATCAGCGAGCGCTTGGCCCAGCTCAAGGCGAGCCATTGAGGCCACCGCTATGATTATCTTCACCGCACCGGAAACCTGGCCCTTCGGTGCCGCGCTGGCCGTGATGGTGGGCTTAAGCGTTGTGGAGGGGGCTGGGCTGATGCTGGCGCACAGTCCCTCGCACATCCTCGAAAGCCTGCTCCCTGATGTGCCGGACGGCGTCGAAGGCGCGCTGGGCTGGTTGCATGTCGGCAAGGTGCCTTTGCTTGTGCTGCTGATACTGTTTCTGGCGGGTTTCACCGTCTCGGGCTACGTGATCCAGTCGGTCGCCCACGGTCTGGCCGGTTCGCTGCTACCTGCGTGGCTGGCTTGCATCCCGGCTTTCCTGGCCGGCATTTCGACGGTCAACGGCGTGGGTGGATTGCTGGCCAAGATTGTTCCAGGCGATGAAACCAGTGCTGTCAGCGAACAGACCTTGATAGGCCGTGCCGGCGTCATCATCAGCGGCCATGCGCGCGAAGGCGTAGCTGCCGAGGCCAAAGTCCGGGATGCCAATGGCCGGGCGCACTACGTGATGGTTGAGCCTGATATCGCGGATCAGACGCTGGACGAAGGGACGGCCATCGTGCTGGTGCGCAAAGCCGGCGCCCGCTTCAAGTGCATACGCAATCCCCATCCTGAGCTTTTGTGAAGCCAGTCAAAGAACTGGCATCGACTGACAAACCTGGCCCTGGTGGCCGGCCAAAACAACAACCGGAGGAAGTAGATCGTGATTGACATGCTTATCAACATAGCGGTTCCCGCAGCGCTGGTATTTTTCTCATTGCTGCTGATCGGCATCATCTTCGCGCGGCTTTATCACCGCGCCACCAAGGAAACCGCTTTTGTGCGCACCGGCCTCGGCGGCCAGAAGGTCATCATGGACGGAGGCGCCATCGTGCTGCCAATCTTCCATGAAACCATTCCTGTGAACATGAACACGCTCAAGCTCGAAGTCTCGCGGCGCGAAGAGCAGAGCCTGATCGCGCTGGACCGCATGCGTGTGGATGTGGCCGCGGCCTTCTTCGTGCGTGTCAAGCAGACCGCGGAATCCGTCAGCACGGCGGCCCAGACCCTGGGGCGAAAAACCATGGAGCCGGCGGCACTCAAAGTCCTGGTGGAGGACAAATTCGTGGACGCCTTGCGCGCTACCGCGGCAACCATGTCGATGCGCGAGCTGCAGGACAAGCGCCGGGAGTTTGTCCAGGCCGTACAAAACGCCGTGGCCGAAGATCTGGAGAAGAATGGCCTGGAACTGGAATCGGTCTCGCTCACGAGCATGGACCAGACCGCCAAGGAATTCTTTAACCCGAGCAATGCCTTTGATGCAGAAGGCTTGACCCGGCTGACCGAAGAAACCGAAAGCCGCCGAAAACAACGCAACGATATCGAGCAGGACACCGAGGTCCAGGTCCGCACCAAAAATCTCGAAGCCGAACGTCTGAAGCTGACCATCTCCAAAGAGCAGGAATTCGCAACCCTGACCCAGCAGCAGGAGATTTCCAACGCAAAGGCCGACCAGACTGCAACCATCGCAAAAATCGAAGCAGAGCGCCAGCGCGAAGCCGAAGAAGTGCGCATCAACGCGGATCGGCTTGTCAAGGAACGCCGTATCGAAGCAGACCGGACAGTCAACAACGCAGAAATCGACAAGAATCTTTCCGTTCAGAAAAAGCAAATTGAGGCAGACCGCGAAACCAAGGTGAAGCAGGCTGAGCAACGCCAGTCGATTGAAATCGCTAACCAGGTCGCGGCCATCGCCATCGCCCAAAAATCCCAGGAACAGTCGCAGGCTGATGCAGCGGCCAATACCGCCCGTGCCGAAGCGGTTAAATCGGAAGAACTCGTGAACACCGCCCGCGAGGTTGCGATTGCGGAGCGTGGCAAATCGATTCAGCTGATTGATGCAACGCGTGAGGCCGAGCAACAGGCGATCTCCATTACCGTTGCTGCGGAAGCCGAGCGTGAGGCCGCGGAAAATCGCGCACTCGCTTTGCGAGTTGAGGCGGATGCCAAAAAGGCAGCGGCCCTGGCAGAGGCTGAAGGTATCGCCGCCATCAACGAAGCAAAAAATCGCCTCGGTGCAGCGCAGATTGACCTGGCGGTGCGTATGCAATTGATCCAGTCATTGCCGCTGATCATTCAACAGTCGGTCAAACCCCTGGAAAAAATTGAATCCATCCGTCTGTTTCAGGTCAATGGCATGCCGACGGGTAACGGTTCGAGCGGCGCAGGCGCATCGGGCGGCAGTTCCGGTGGGGGTACTCTTCCTGAACAGGTGGTGAATTCTGCGCTCCAGTACCAGGTGGCCAAACCGATCGTCGATGCCATCATGAAGGACGCGGGTTTGAGCAATCCCTCGCTGACGGGCATCGCCGAAACCGTGGCTCACATGGTGGCCATGCCCCCGGCAGCCAGCCAACCAGCCGAGCCACGCGCGAAATTTTCTGCTTCAGGCGACGTACTACCTCCCACCTGAGCAGCTGCGCAGGCTACTGGCCGGTCTGCTGTTTCAGCGTCGCCGGAAACGGCAGACCAGCCCCTAAAGCAGCCCGACCTGCTGCGGCGTCAGCTTCTCCTTCACCTTGCCAAACACATCCTGTGCCAGCAGGCGGGCGCTCAGCACCTGGCCCAGGGCGCGGTAACTCTCCCACTGGGCCTCGTCAAAAAACTGGTCGGCTGTGGTTTCCTGCGGGAAGGAAGCATGCGTGCGGGCATAGTGGCCGACGTCACCCGGAAGATCTGCAGGCAAGGCCGGTTTGATAAAAATCACCACCGTATCGGGTGGCTCATTGGCGGTATCGCGCGGCCGGCCGTGCTCGCGGTCGTAATACAGCTCCAGCCACAAGGCATAAGGCATGGGCTCTTCCGCTTTTTCAGCCTTCCTGAACTCCTCGGGCGTGCCAAAGCCGGTCAGGCCGATATTCCCGGCGCTGCGGAACACCGCCTCGGCGCCGAAGTCGATGCGCAGACGCCGCACCAGGTGCATCAGGTCGTCGAACTGGTAACAGGGATCGGCGCCATTGTCGCTGGCCAGCACCAGCGGCAGCTTGCGCCGTGCCAGCTCGTACACGCCGGTGTTGTCGAAATGGCCGCCGTCCGACAGGTACCAGTAGCGCCCGGGAATGCCCTTGAAGCGGCAGCGGGCTTCTTCCCAGAGGTAGCACCAGGTCCCTTTCAACAAGCGCCTGAAGTATCCATCCGTCGGTTCTGCATCCGTGTCGGGCCTGCGCCACCAGTAAGCAGTGCGCACGTTGGCGAGGAAGGCCAGCAAGGCGTAGCCGGGCTTGGTTTCCTTGCCAACGCCGACCGAAAACGCCGCGCCCGAGATGGAGATCCACTGCCCAAGGGACAGCGGCGACTGCTGCATGGCCCGCAAGTCGAAGCCGGGATGGTCATGGCCGGACTGCTGCGGGTTGACCAGCATCCCCTGTGCAGTGAGACACACAGGCAGCCCCTGGCGGTCCTGCGCCAGCGTCGGTGATGTCTCACTCAGGCGCTGGTTCAGCGTGACATTGACAACATGCTCGATGCCGAGTTTGCG
>CALRTF020000330.1:0-3776 GCA_943370985.1 Paenacidovorax caeni | reverse complement strand
CTCCGGAGGCGCCCTGCCACAAGCCCTGGCTGTTGAAGCTGAAAACCGGCTGCAAGTCGGCGCGGCGCGAGGCAAGCTGCAGGTCGTCGACCAGGTTGTCGAGGATCAGGGGTTCGGCACCGGGGGACGGGTAAAAGGCCAGGACCATGTGCGCCTGCGTGATGCTGCTGTTGACCCCACCCAGGCGTGCCTGGACATACACCAGACGCAATTTTTCGTCCGGGATGCCCAGCAACAGCAGGGAGTAATACTTGACGATGGCAAAGTCTTCGCAATCACCTGCACCGCGTCCCAAAGTTTCCATCGGGGTGGCCCAGTAGTCGCTCCGCGCCCACACCGCCACATCTTCATCAAACCGGATGCGCCGATTGAAAAAGTCGTTGACGCGCTTGAGATTGGAGGCCTCGGGCTGGCCACTGCCGTCTTTCAGCAGCTTTTGCCAGTCGGTGAACGAGGCTGCTGCCGGCGCACCAAAGCGCTGCGCCAGGACAGTCTGCATGCGTTCGAAGTCGACGGCCGCAACCCGCAATGAGCCCGCAACAAGCAGGATCACCAGCAGTAACGCTCTCTGAAATTGGCTCAAGTGTGTCGTTTTTGCCCCAACTGGAGGATTGGCCCGGATATTAATTGCACTTCCGGAATAGCTGCGTTAACATGAAAATATCTATATAAAACAGTAACTACCTGTTCTTTGTTCACCTGATTTCGAATGATTTCGGATGGTCCGGCTGGCAAAGTTTGAAGGGCTGTAGACGGTTGCGCGCACCGTTGGGTTGCTGTCTGACAGGGCAAGAGCAAGGCATGCAAGACCAACCATTCGACGGCTTCTTCCGGCAGATCTTTGATGCCTGCTGGTTGAACCCATGGTGTTTTTCCAGTGTAACGGCGAAGCGGCTACCGGCATGAGTATTCTGCAGTCGAAGCCCCATCCAGCCGTGCCCGCTGCCGGCATGGATCACACGGCCGAAGCGGTGCGGCGCCCGACCAGGCAACCGGGATTTTCCGTGTTGTGGCTGAGCATGCTGGCCGGTTGTTTCTGGCTGGCAGGCGCGGGCTCAGCCAACGCGCAAACGCCGCCGGCACCGCTGACCCTCAAGGAGGCGGCGCAAAAAGCCGTTTTGAACAATCCCGAGGTGCTGGCCCGCTGGCATACCCTCAGAGCGGCTGATTTCGAGCGCGATGTGGGCGCAGGCGCCCTGCTTCCCCGGGTGGATCTTCTGGCCGGGACGGGGGCAGAGCGGCGCAGCGACGCCACGACCCGTTCCCGCTATGACCGTAACTCCTCGTCATTGACCATTACCCAGCTGTTGTACGACGGGTTTGCCACGCGCAACGAAATCAAACGGCTGGATCATGCGCGGCTGGTGCGGCTGTTCGAGTTTTTCGACACGTCCGAGAGTGTGGCGCTTGAGGTAGTGCGCGCTTACTATGATGTTTTGCGTTACCGGCAACTGGTTCAACTGGCAGAGGACAACTTCGTCCAGCACCGTTCGGTGTTTGACCAGACCGATCGCCGTGTCCGGGCGAGGGTTGCGCGGGCGGTCGATCTTGAGCAAATTTCGGCCCGTCTGGCACTGGCCGAGGCCAATTTGCTGACCGAAACCTCCAACCTCCACGATACGACGGCCCGTTTCCAGCGCCTTGTGGGGCAGGTGCCGAGTGCAGAAATGCCCCTGCCCGCGCAACTGAAGGAAAATATTCCGGCGGACGCGACCACCGCCGTCCGGCAGGCGCAGCAGCGCAACGGCGCCTTGCGTGCTTCCATCGAAAACGTCCGGGCTTCCGATGCGGCGCTGTCCTCCCGTACCGGCGCCTACCAGCCGCGCTTTGACCTGCGCCTGCGGCGAGACAAGGGAAGCAATCTCAACGGCATTCCGGGCAGTTCCGAAACCAATGTCGCTGAAGTGGTGATGAGCTGGAACCTGTTCAATGGCATGAGTGACCGCTCGCGCGAAAAGCAGTTTGCCGAGCAGCTCAATGTCGCCAGGGACCTGCGCGACAAAACTTGCCGCGACATCCGGCAAACGCTGCTGATTGCCTACAACGACGTTCGCAAGCTGAACGAGCAACTCGGTTACCTGAGCCAGAACAAGATCTCGGTCGAGAAGGCCAGGAATGCCTACCGCCAGCAGTTCGACATCGGCCAGCGCACCTTGCTGGACCTGCTGGACACCGAAAACGAGCTTTACCAGGCCAAACGGGCCGAGGTCAATGCCGAGCAGGATCTCAATATCGCCTATGGCCGGACACACGCCAGCGTCGGAACGCTGCTCGGTGCCCTGGAGCTTTCCAGGATAGAGACCGGCGTGGTGCCCGGGCTGGACCAGTGGGATGAGGGCAATGACGCCGCGCAAAATTGCCCGGCAGAACCGGTGACCCTGTATGCCATCGACAAGCCGGAGTTGATCAACCGCGCACTGGAACTGCAAAGGCAGACAGCCCTGCTCAATGCGCGCGAGCGTGCCATGCAGGAGATGATCACCGCTTCTCCGTCGGGCGTGCCGGCGCCAGCCGCTGCGGCCAGCTCGGCCACGATCTCCCCGCGTCCACCGGTCGCCCCGGCTGTACCGCGAGCCTCCGCAGCGCCTGTGGCGCCGCCGGCGCCGGTGACGTTGCCCGCTCCCCTGCCCGAACCGGCGCCGCTGACACCGCCGCCTCCCGTGCCGGCTCCGGCGACGCGGCCCGCTCCCGATGCGCAGATGCGGGTGCCTGTTCCTGCGGCCCCGGTGTCATCGCCTGACGAAGCGAATTACGGCGAGGTGCGGCAGGCACTGCAGAACTGGCGTGCGGCCTGGGTCAGGCGCGATGTGGATGCCTATCTCCAGTTCTATTCGCCGAACTTCGTGCCGCCCGCCGGTAGTGACCGGGAGGCCTGGAAAGAGCGGCGCAGGACGGCCTTGTCCCGCGCTTCCGATATCACGGTTGAAATTGCCGACCTGACCGTCACCCTCAATGATGCAACGCATGCGACCATGGTGTTCAGGCAAACTTACCGGTCGGCCAATTACCGCGACATCGTGACCAAGACCCTGCAGTGGATGAAGCTCGGCGACCGCTGGCTGATCGTCAGGGAGAGTTCTGCGGCTCCGCTGTCCGCAGGCCAATAGGACGCAAGACGGTCTGCGCGCGGATCGGGCCGCCGCAGTGCCAGGGACAGCTGGCCGCCGCAGGTGGCCGCGAGTTCAGCGCAGGCTGCTGCCTGCGGCGATCCTGTCCAGCTCGTCAAAAACCTTGTCGAAATCGACCGGTTTGGTCCAGTAGCCGGTAAAACCGGCCTGTTCGGCCAGGACCTTGTGCTCAGCCAGGGTATCGGCAGAACACATGAAGGCGGGTGTGTTTTCCAGCCCCGGCAGCGCGCGCATGCGTTTGAGCAGGTCAATTCCGTGGATGTCCGGCAGGCGGCCGTCAAGCACCAGCACGTCGGGCTGCCAGCTGCTGGCAACTTCGAAACCCTGGGCGCCGTTCTGCGCCATGCGCATCTCGACGTCGTCGCGGGTACGCATGACGTCGTCGAAAAGCATCAGGTTGTACATATTGTCTTCAACATAGAGCACGCGCATTTTCCGCAGGCTGTCCCCGGAAGCCGGGGCCGCTGCCAGAGGCGCGGGGTGCGTGTCGCTGGCATCCTCGTCGTCGGCTTGTTCCCAGTAGATGTCTGTGGACACCTGGTCGAGCACGCGGCACAGGCGGGCGGACTGGATCAGGGCGTGCTCCACACGCTTGCGTTCGGTGACATCCAGGCTGAGTTCGACGAACAGCAGGGGCCGGCCCTGGCC
>CALRTF020000329.1:0-3792 GCA_943370985.1 Paenacidovorax caeni | reverse complement strand
GGGCGCCGGCCCGGAAACCACGCCAAGGGGGAATCCATGAGTGAAGACGCCGCACCTCCCGCCCGCCGCAGCCGCCGCGGCAGCGGCGCCGTCACGCTGCATGACGTGGCGCGCCTGGCCGGCGTGGCGCCCATCACCGCCTCGCGCGCGCTCAACACACCCGGCCAGGTCTCGGCCGAACTGGTGCGGCGCGTCACCGAGGCGGTGGCCAGCAGCGGTTATGTGCCGAACCGGGTCGCCGGCGGCCTCGCGTCGGCGCGCAGTCGGCTGGTGGCGGCGCTGGTGCCAACAATTTCCGGCCCGGTGTTCCTGGGCACGGTCCGGGCCCTCAACGAGGCGCTGGTGGCCCAGGGTTACCAGTTGATGCTGGGCCAGAGCGGCTACGCCGATTCGCGCGAGGACGACTTGCTGGAAGCGCTGATCAGCCGGCGTCCCGACGGCATCGTGCTGACCGGCATCATGCATTCGCCGCTCGGCCGGCAGCGTCTGCTGGCCTCCGGGATCCCGGTGGTCGAGACCTGGGACCTCACGCCCACGCCGATCGACATGCTGGTGGGTTTTTCGCATGTGGACGTGGGCCGCGCGGTGGTCGATTTCCTGCATGCCAAAGGCCGGCGCCACCTCGCCATGATTGCCGGTGACGACGAGCGTTCCCGGCGGCGCCAGCAGGCTTTTCATGCGGCGGCGCAGGCGGCCGGCCTGCCGGCGGTGCCGGTGCTTACCGTGCCGGCGCCGACCACACTCAAGAGCGGGCGGGCCGCGCTGGCGCAGTTGCTGAAAACTTCGCCGGATGTCGACGCCGTGTTTTGCAGCTCCGACCTGCTGGCTTTGGGCGTGATGACCGAGGCTCGGGTGCGCGGTGTTTCTGTACCGGGGCAACTCGCGGTGGTCGGTTTTGGCGACCTCGAGTTTGCCGCCGACCTCGATCCGGCGCTGACCACGGTGCGCATCGACAGCATGGCGATAGGCCGGCAGGCCGCGCAGTTCATCGTGGACCGTGCCGAGGGCCGCGAGGTCACGCAACGCGTGGTGGACGTGGGCTTTTCCATCGTGGACCGCGACAGCGCCTGAGCCGGAAATTTTGAAAGCTGCAGGGTTTTCTGGCTTGACAAGGGCTTGGGTAGCGCTACCATGCCTATTTGGTAGCGCTACCTTTTGACGTTTTCGCCTTGTTCCGCCCGTTCCGCCTCAACAAACCCGCGCCCATGCAGCGCCCCCCTCAGGAGACATCCCGTGAAAAAAATTCTCTCTGCCCTGGCCATCGGCCTGCTCGCCAGCGCCGCTGTTCACGCCCAGGCCTGGCCGTCCAAAAGCACCAGCATGGTGGTGCCTTTCCCGCCCGGGGGCTCGACCGACACCGTGGCCCGCGCGATGGCCACCCAGCTCAGCAGCAAGCTGGGCCAGCCTTTTGTGGTGGAAAACAAGGCCGGTGCCACCGGCACCATAGGCGCGACCCAGGTCAAGCGCGCCGCGCCCGACGGCTCCACTTTTCTGGTGACCTCGCTGGGTCCGCTGGTGATTGCGCCGCACCTGATACGCGGCGTGCAGTACGACGCGCTGAAAGACTTCGACACCATCACGGTGGCGGTGCAGGCGCCCAATGTGCTGGTGGTGCCGGCTTCATCGCCGTACAAGACACTCGGCTCAGTCATGGCTTACCAGAAGATCAACCCGGGCAAGATGAGTTTTGCGTCCTCGGGCAACGGCTCCAGCGACCACCTGACGGCAGAGCTGTTCTGGCAGCAGACCGGCACCAGCGGCACCCATGTGCCCTACAAGGGCGGCGCACCGGCGATCACCGATCTGCTCGGCGGCCAGGTCGATGCCTCCTTCCAGAACATCAACGCGGTGATCCAGCACATCAAGTCCGGCAAGCTGCGGGCGCTGGCCATCACTTCCGCCAAACGGTCCACACTGCTGCCCGATGTGCCTTCACTGGAAGAATCCGGCCTGAAAGGCCTGGTGGTGTATTCCTGGCAAGCGGTGGTCGCGCCCAAGGGGCTGCCCGCCGATGTGCGCAGCAAAGCTCACGCCGCGATCGTCGCTGCGCTGAACGACCCGCAGATCAGGCAGCAGTTCACCTCGGTCGGTTTTGAAATCGTGGCCAATACCCCGGCACAATTTGCCAGCTTCCAGCAGCAGGAATTTGCGCGCTGGAAAAAAGTGATTGAGACCGGAAAAATAACGATTGACTGACCTGAAGCGGATTTGACTGAATAACATGCCCCAGACCTCCACCCCCCGCATCACCGAGCTGCGCGTGATTCCCGTCGCCGGCCGCGATGGCATGTTGCTGAACCTCAGCGGCGCCCACGGCCCGTTCTTCACCCGCAACCTGCTGATCCTGACGGACAGCGCCGGCCGCACCGGCGTTGGCGAGGTGCCGGGCGGCGAAAAAATCCGCCAGACTTTGGAAGACGCGCGGCCGCTGGTGGTCGGCCAGGCCATCGGTTCGCACCAGCAGGTGCTGCAGAGCGTGCAGCGCCAGTTTGCCGACCGCGATGCCGGCGGCCGCGGACAGCAGACCTTTGACCTGCGCACCACCATCCATGCGGTGACGGCGATCGAGTCGGCGCTTCTCGATTTGCTGGGCCAGCACTTGGAGGTGCCGGTGGCGGCCCTGCTCGGCGAAGGCCAGCAGCGCGAGGCGGTCGAGATGCTCGGTTACCTGTTTTTTGTCGGCGACAAGGCAAAAACCAGTTTGCCCTACGCCAGCGAGCCGGATGCGCGCGACGCTTGGTCGCGCGTGCGCCATGAAGAAGCCTTGAGCCCCGAGACCATCGTGCGCCAGGCTGAAGCGGCGCATGAACGTTACGGCTTCAATGACTTCAAGCTCAAGGGCGGCGTCTTGCGCGGCGAGCAAGAGGTCGAGGCGATACGCGCGCTGCACGAGCGTTTCCCGAAGGCGCGTGTCACGCTGGACCCCAACGGCGGCTGGCTGCTGAAGGACGCGATCCGCCTGATGCGAGACATGCGTGGCGTGGTGGCCTATGCGGAAGACCCCTGCGGCGCGGAAGAAGGTTTTTCAGGCCGCGAGGTCATGGCCGAATTCCGCCGTGCCACCGGCCTGCCGACAGCGACCAACATGATTGCCACCGACTGGCGCCAGCTGAGCCACGCGTTGTCGCTGCAGTCGGTGGACATCCCGCTGGCCGATCCGCACTTCTGGACCATGGCCGGCTCGGTGCGCGTCGCGCAAACCTGCCGCGACTGGGGCCTGACCTGGGGTTCGCATTCGAACAACCACTTCGACGTCTCGCTGGCGATGTTCACCCAGGTCGGGGCCGCCGCGCCGGGCCGCGTCACCGCCATCGACACCCACTGGATCTGGCAGGACGGACAGCGCCTGACGAAAGAGCCTCTGAAGATCGAAGGCGGCCTCGTGCAGGTGCCGAAAAAACCCGGCCTGGGCGTGGAGCTCGACATGGTGGAAGTCGACAAGGCGCACCAGCTTTACAAGCAACACGGCCTCGGCGCGCGTGATGACGCGGTGGCCATGCAGAGCCTGATGCCGGGGTGGAAGTTTGATCCGAAACGCCCGGCGTTTGATCGCTAGCGGTTCGGTCGCTGCCTGACCGTCAGCGCGGGTCTGATCCGGGATCCATATCCGCTAACTCATGCGGTGCGAGTGCGCCAACAAGCCGGGGTTGCCCGGCGGCAAGTAACTTTCTTTTGCTTCGCCAAAAGAAAGTCACCAAAGGTCACGGAGTGGGAATTCGCTCACTTCGCGAAGCGAAGTTATGCGAATGCCAAAAGGCGACCCTGCTGTCTGCGTCCCTCCGCTTCGCTACG
>CALRTF020000328.1:0-3797 GCA_943370985.1 Paenacidovorax caeni | reverse complement strand
CGATCAGCTTCCGCCCTGCGCAACGATCTCTGAAGCCTTTGGCTGGAGCAGCCCGAATGCATCGAGCGAGGTGATCGTGAAGCTGGAAAGCAAGGGTGCGTTGTCACGGAATGAACTCGGGAAGCTGATGTTCACGAGGGACCAGGCATGAGCGCGCGCACCGACCGCCTCGGCGACGGGCTGTTGGACGTGCTGATGGTGCTGTTCTTCGGCATCACCGGCGTGGTGGCCTATGGCCTGTTCAGCCTGAGCGAGCAGCTGATGCAGGCGGCGTGGGCCAGCTGGCAGTGGCTGACGATCTGGCCGCTGGACAAGGTGCTGAGCTGGTCAGCCGCGGCGCTGACGATCTACGGGGCCTGGCTGTTGGCCAACCCTGGCCACCGCTGGACCAGCTGGGGGTTTGTGTTCTTCCTGGGCGCGAACGCGCTGTGGATCGCGTATGCCTGGCGCACGGACCAAGGCAGTCTTTTCGTACAGCAGCTGGTGCTGACTGTCATCAGCCTGCAGGGCATCTGGAATCGGCTGGCCCGTCCGCTTCTGGACGAATTCATTGACGACTTTATCGAGGCAACAAAACTATGACCGCTGCGCTTTCATTGCGGCCTGTATGGGCCTGGCTGGCCATCCGGCCGGACGTCACCGACCCGAGAGCCCGGGCAAAGCTGTACGAGCTGGGCCAGATCAAGGTCATCGAGAACCGGGACTGGCCAACCAAATACCGCGGCGAGCTGCTGATCCATGCCGGCAAGAAGCTGAGCGTGGACGACTACGACGCGGCGCTGCTGTTCATCGAGGCGTTTATCTGCCCGTCGCTGGCGGCGATCGTGCCGGACATTGGCGAGCTGCAGGCGGGCGGGCTGGTGGGCCGCGTGAACATGGTTGACTGCGTGCAGGCGCACCCGTCGCCGTGGTTCACCGGCGGCTTTGCGAACCCGAACCCGGGGGCCATCGCCGAGGGGCATGGCACAGGCTATGGCTTTGTGCTGGAGAACGCCCGGCCCATGCCCTTCGTTCCCTACAAGGGCATGCAGCGATTTTTCAATGTGAGGCTGCCATGAACGCGGGCGAGACAACGCCGGCGCTGGCACGGCCCCAGATCCTGACCACGGCGGCCGATCGGAAGGAGACCCAGGACCTGGCTGCAGCGCAGTGGCGCGAGTCGATGCAGGGCGACATTCCCAAGGTGACATGCGCCTGCGGGCTGTGCGCTCCGATCCGCTTCCTGCACCGTTGCCTGTACTGCGGCTGCTTCTTTTGCGTAGCCTGTGCCGAAGTGCATTTCGGTGAGACCCGGGCCGAGTATCAGGCCCGTGTGAAGGTGGTGGACGCATGAGCAGCGGATTGGAAAAAGAGCATGACGAAGTGCGGGCGGCCTTCGATGTGCTGTCGGGGTCGTATTACACAGAGCTTTTCAAGCCATTGAACTGGTTCTTTGCGGGCCACAACCTGGCGCGTGAGCAGGACGCGGGAAAACTTCCTTCCAACTTCGTGCCCGGCGCGATGCACTGCGTCAAATGCAACTTCACGCTGCAGAAAGTCGTGCTGTGTGTGGCCAATGGCCAGACCTATGCCGCGAAACACACTCCCGAGCCGTGTCCCAACGGCTGCGGACCGCTCGCCGCGACGACGTGGGAGCAAGAGGCGCGCGCTGGGTGGAAGCACAGCGAGGCCTTGTTCGACCGTCTGAAAGCGGCGGAGGACGAACTCGCTGCCCTGAAAGGAAAGCCATGAATACCGCCCACACCCACAACTGCGCGGCCGTGGGCTGCCAGAAGCAGATCCCGCTGAACCTGCTGATGTGCATGACGCACTGGCGCATGGTGCCGGCGGCGCTGGCGCGCGCCGTGCTGAAAGCCTGGCGCAACCGCGACCGGGGGCAGGCCCGGACGCTGGAATACCAGGCGGCGACGAAGGCGGCGATCGAGGCCGTGGAGGCGAAGCAGAACCGCAAGATTGCCGAGCGATCGGGCGGGCAAGGTGACTTGCTGGCCGGTGACGGTTTCGGCCTCTAGGCCACGGCCTGCAAGCGCAAGAAGCTATGAATTCAGGAGCAGATTAAATATGCCAACACCTTACGGGAAGCCGCTGATTGCGATGCTGGCCGCGCTGGAGGAGCTGGGCCGTCCTGCAACGGCGGCGCAGATCCGGGACCGAGTCCCGGCCGCACTGCAGGCGAAAACAACGCACGCCTGCCACTGGGGTGTGGTTTATGGGCTGATGAAAGAGGACTGCAGTCAGCGGCCGCGGCTGTACAGCCTGGCGCCGGGCTGGCGTGAGCGTGTGGAAACGCGGCAGTCGCTTGAGGAATCGGACCCCCCGGACCCCCCACCCGAGGAGGCGCACAGCCGGGAACCGGTGACGGTTGCCACCGCGCTGGCCAACCGCAGCCCTTTGGAGCAGGCGTGGGCCGGTTTCAGATGAAAAACAAGGCCTAGCCCACGGAGGGCGGGCGCAAGTAGCTATCAAAACAAGAGCATCGAACGAAGCATGGCAACATCAAAAATGAAGATCAGCGGGCAGGACGCTTCGGCCTACCTGAACAACAACATCGAGTGCGATGACCTGGCGGTGAAGCTGGGCATGGTGCAGGTCGGCGGCAAGAAGGGCAACTGGCGCAGCCCGCGGCGGGAGGACGCGAACCCCTCGGTGACGATGTACCCGGCGAAGGGGGGCAAGGGCTCAACCTTCTACGACCACACGGACAAAAAGGGCGGCGGGCCGATCGACCTGATGATTTATCACAGCGGGGACTCGCTGAGCTTTGCGGACGCGGTGAAGGAGTTGTGCCGCATGTATGGCTTTGCGCTGGACAAGCCGCAGCGTGATCCGGACGTGCCGGCGAAGAAGCCGAGCCTGGTGGAATACATCGTGGAGAACTGCCTGCAGGCGGTGCGCAACGATGAGGCGCGCGCCGAGCTGCTGAACTACCTGGAGGGCCGGGGCATCACCCGGGAGGTGCTGCAGCACGCACTGAACAAGCGCACGCTGGGCCTGAACACCTATTGCAGCGACCGCCACAAGCTCGGTGAGGTGGGCTATGGCGGGCTGGCGGCGGCTTTCATCGTGCGGCACCACATCAGCACCATGCCGGTGGCGCTGGAACTGCGCTACTTTGAACCGACGATCAACGGTGGCCAGAAAAGCGGGAGCCAGGGCGAAAAGCGCGGCCACCCGTGGTGCATGGACTGGCTGCGCGTGAAGGAGGCGCGGACGGTCTATGTGGTGGAGAGCTGCATCAACGCACTGTCGATCGAGAGCTGCGCCATGCCGTATACGGCGGCGATCGCGGTGCGCGGTGCCGGCAACGTGGAGAACATCGACTGGTCCTTCCTGCGGGGCAAACAGGTGGTGGGCTGTTTTGACAATGACAAGCCGAAGAAGGACGGGGCCAAGGCGGGCTACAGCACGGGCCTGATGGCCGGCTGGCGGCTGCACGAGCTGCTGACGGCGCTGGATATCAGCTGCCTGCTGGTGGACCAGGCGGGCTGGATGGGCCGACCGGGCGCGACGCCGCCGGAGGAGCCGATCAATGATATCAATGACTTCCTGCAGGAGCGAGGCCTTGATGACACCCGGGCGGCGCTGAAGCAGCTGGAGCCGTGGATGGTGCCTGGCCTGCCCCCGATCGGCGTGCCACAGATGAGCAAGCCGCGGCTGTGGCTGCCGTCGAATGACGTGTGGGCGTACAGCCGGTACCGGACGATGGTGGACTTCACCCGCATCATCAAGGCGGAAAAGGCGGCGGAGAACCCAGGCGATGAGCCCAAGCTGGAGTTTGGCGACGTGGCGGGCTTCAG
>CALRTF020000327.1:0-3804 GCA_943370985.1 Paenacidovorax caeni | reverse complement strand
CCGGACTTCATCGCGGGCGGCAGGCTGGCGGCGGGGGGCGGGTTCATGGCGGCGCTGGCGCGGGTTGCCGCGGCTCAGGCGCCGGGCGGCACCACATCCACCAGCTCCAGCCGGTAGCCGAAACCCCGGATGGAGCGCAGGGCCACGCCGTGCGGCTCGAGCTTGCCGCGCAGGCGCGAAATGTAGACCTCGATCGCGTTGGGCGTGATTTCCTTGTCCCAGCCGGTCAGCGCGGCCAGCAGCTTTTCCTTGCTGGCCGGTTTGGGCGCGTGCACCAGCAGGTACTCCATCACGGTCCACTCGCGCGGGCCGAGCTCGATCAGCTGGCCGTTGGCGCGCGCCTGGCGGTTCGCCGAATCGAGCTCCAGGCTGCCGAAACTCAGGATGGCGCTGGTCGCCGCCTGGGAGCGGCGCAGCAGCGCGCGCAGGCGGGCCAGCAACTCGGGCAGCTCGAAGGGTTTGACCATGTAGTCGTCGGCGCCCAGGTCCAGCCCCTGCACCCGGTCTTCCAGCGCATCGCGTGCGGTCAGGATCAGCACCGGCATCGCCAGGCCGCGGCTGCGCAGGCGCCGCGTGAGCTCCAGCCCATCGGTGCGCGGCAGGCCGATGTCAATGATGGCGGCATCAAAACTCTCGGCCAGCAGGACTTCTTCGGCACGCTCGGCGCTGCCGACCCAGTCCACCGCATAACCGGCGTCGCTGAGCCCCAGCTTGATGCCGCTGGCCAGCATGACGTCGTCTTCAACCAGAAGCAATCTCATAAGGCCTCGACCAAAGTTGCAAACGCGTCCAGGAAGCGTAGCGAGCGGCTGCCAGGCTAGGCGCACGGAGCGCAGCAACCGGAATGTGCTTGAGGCACATGAGGATTGCGAGCACCGCGCAACAACGCATGGCAGACGCGCAGTAGCTTCATGGGCGCGTCAGTGAGATCGGATCATGGTGCCGTAGGCCTGGTCCGTCAGGATTTCCAGCAGCATGGCATGCGGCACCCGGCCGTCGATGATGTGGACCGAGTTGACGCCGCTTTTGGCCGCGTCGAGCGCGCCTTCGATCTTGGGCAACATGCCGCCGGAGATGGTGCCGTCGGCAAACAGCTCGTCGATCTCGCGCGCGCTCAGGTCCGTCAGCAGTTCGCCGGCCTTGTTCAGCACGCCGGGGGTGTTGGTCAGCAACACCAGCTTTTCGGCCTTGAGCACAATGGCCAGCTTGCCGGCCACCACGTCGGCATTGATGTTGTAACTCTCGTTGTGCTCGCCGAAACCGATCGGGCTGATCACCGGGATGAAGGCGTCGTCCTGCAGCGCCTTGACCACGCTGGGATCAATGCTGACGATGTCGCCGACATAACCGATGTCGTGCTCCTTCGCCGGGTCGTCCTTGTCCAGCATCTTGAGCTTTTGCGCGCGGATCAGGCCGCCGTCGCGGCCGGTCAGGCCCACCGCCTTGCCGCCGGCCTGGTTGATCAGGCCGACGATGTCCTGCTGCACCTGGCCGGCCAGCACCCACTCGACGACCTCCATGGTTTCCTCGTCGGTCACACGCATGCCCTGGATGAACTGGCCTTTCTTGCCGAGCCGGTTCAGCGCGGTCTCGATCTGCGGCCCGCCGCCATGCACCACCACCGGGTTCATGCCGACCAGCTTGAGAAGCACCACGTCCTCGGCAAAGTCCGCCTGCAGCGCCGGGTCGGTCATGGCATTGCCGCCGTACTTGATGACCAGCGTCTTGCCGTGGAACTTGCGGATATAAGGCAGCGCCTGCGCCAGTATCTCGGCCTTGTCGCGCGGGCCGACGTGGGAGAGGTCGGGGTCGGTGGGGGAAGGAATTTGGGTCATTGGCGTATTAAATCAGGTCAACCATTCCATTGTGTCGCATCCCGGCAGCCCGCTGTTCAGGCCGCGCCCGGGGCCTGCGGCAGATAGCCGTGTACACAGGTCCGCAGCACCGCCTTGATGGCCTCCACATCACCCTGTTCAGAGGCGCGTCTCAGGGTGTCCAGATGCACTTGCAGCTCAGGCCAGCTCAGGTAGTCCTCGTGGGCTTTCATGATGCGGGGATGGGCGGTGGGCGCGGGATTGTCGCCAATCAGCAGTTCTTCATACAGCTTTTCACCCGGACGCAGGCCGGTGATCGCGATTTCGATATCGCCACCTGGATGCGCCTGGTCCCGGAGCGTCAGGCCGGACAACTCCACCATGCGGTGGGCCAGATCCAGGATCCTGACCGGTTCCCCCATGTCCAGCACGAACACCTCGCCGCCCGTCGCCATGGCGCCGGCCTGCAGGACCAGCTGCGCCGCTTCCGGGATGGTCATGAAATACCGTGTGACATCCGGGTGGGTGACCGTCAGCGGGCCGCCGCTGGCGAGCTGGCCGCGAAACAGCGGCACCACGCTGCCGCTGGAGCCCAGCACATTGCCAAACCGGACCATGCCGAAACAGGTCGGGCCGTTCTCAGGCTGCGCCGCCAGGGCCTGCAGGACCAGTTCGGCCATGCGCTTGCTGGCGCCCATGACGTTGGTGGGACGAACCGCCTTGTCCGTCGACACCAGGATGAACTGGCCGACACCGCTGGCCATGGCGGCCCGCGCGATGTTCAGGGTGCCAAACACGTTGTTGACAATACCTTCGGCCGGATTGGACTCCACCAGCGGGACGTGTTTGTAGGCGGCCGCGTGATACACCGTGGCGGGCCGGTAGGTCTCGCAGATCTCCTGCAGGCGCGGCGGATTGGACACACTTCCCAGCAGGGGAATCAGTTCTGCGCCGTGACCCCCAGTCGTGCACAGGCCCTGCAACTCCTGGTGAATGCTGTAGAGGCCAAATTCGTTGTGGTCCAGCAGCAGCAGTTGCCGCGGCCGTTCGGCCAGGATCTGGCGGCAGAGCTCGCTGCCAATACTGCCACCGGCCCCCGTCACCAGCACCACCTTGCCAGCCAGATTGCGCGCCAGCAGCCCGGTGTCTGGCGGTACCGGGTCCCGGCCCAGCAAATCCTCAATATCGAGTTCCTTGAAATCCTGAACGGTGACCCGGCCGGTTGCCAGATCCGCCAGCCCCGGCAAGGTCCGTATATGAACCGGCACCGAGCGCAGCCCGGCAATAATCCTGTTGCGCCGCTCCCGGGAGGAACTGGGCAGGGCCAGCAAAATGTCCGTCACTCCCAGACGCGCCACCACATCCGGGACATCCGATGGCGCAAACACGGGGACACGGTTGATGCTGCGGCCCACCTTGGCAGCGTCGTCATCCACAAAACCCAGCACCACAAACTGGCGTGAAATACCGATCGCCGACGCCGTCTGCACACCCGCGGTACCGGCGCCGTAAATCAGCAGGCGGCCTTCACTTCGTCCCCGGGCGCCATCGAGGTTGGCGAGCCAGAACCGCGCCAGTGCACGACTCGAGCCGACCATTAACAGAAATAACACCGGCTGAAGAACACCCAGGCTGCGAGGCACGCCGGGCCATTGTCGCCACAGCAGAACCGCCAGCAGAATGACGCAATACACGGCGACAGCCTGCCCCGTCGCTTTGAGTGCATCCTGCCCGGTGTACCTGAAAATGGCCCGGTACAGGCCGAACTTCATGAATACGGGAATGGCAAGAACCGGGGCCAGCAGGTAAACCCACCACTGCGCGCCCACGGGAGAATGCAATTCGTCCAGCCGCAGCGTGAAGGCGATCCAGGTAGCGAGCAGTGCCAGGACCACGTCGACCGCAATCACCACCGCCAGCTTGACCGCGCGCGGCCACTCCAAAATTCTGCTCTGCATTTACCTCCCTGCCCCCCGGTTCACATCAGCTT
>CALRTF020000326.1:0-3832 GCA_943370985.1 Paenacidovorax caeni | reverse complement strand
TATTCACGACTTGATCAGGCTGACCAAAGCCGCCAATGCCAGCGCGTGGCACCGCAGCATTGTTTTTGATGGCAAGGTTGCAGTTTCCATGAACAACGCCAGCGGCCCGCAGTCCACGCGCTGGTGGGCGGGCGTGCCCTACACGCAGGCCGCTGTCAGTGAGCCTGTCGCCGTGCCGGTGGACGCGATCACACAGCACTTCCTCAAAAGCAGGCACCTGTTCGTGGCCAAGGACCACGTGCACAACAATCAGGGCACCCGCACGCCGTGGAGCAACCATCCAATCGACTGGAACAATGCGATGGCGGACATGCCACCGCGACCGGAAGGCCTGCCAGTGCAGTTTGAGCTTGACCTTGATGCGCTGGACCGCGTGCTGGTTGCAGTGGATCCCGGAGATATCCGGCCGTCGCTGCAAGGGGCCTTCCTTGACTTCGAGGCTGGTCGGCTGGTCGGCACGGATGGTGCGCGAGTCCACCTGTACGAAAACAAGGTGCCGAAACTGACACGGGGGAAAGATCAGGGCGCGCTGCAGATCATCGTCCCGAAGGCTCCGGCCTACTGGCTGCTCAAGAGCGACGACAAGACAGCGCGGGTGAGCGTGTGGCGGCTAGGCGCTGAAAAGTCGCTGGTCCTCATGCAGACCAGTCAAGCCCTGGTGTACACGGTGGCGATTGACGCGAAGTTCCCTGACGTGATGCGCGTGATCCCGCCGCGCAGCAAGGCCGCAGGGTTTGTCAAACTCAATCCGATCGCCTTTTCCGATGCCGTGGACAGCATGCGCAAGCTGGCCGCCAAGCAACGGGAGAAGAACAGCTGTGTGACGGTGCATTGGGGGTCGAACCGGGTATATGCCAACACGGGCCCGGACTTCAAGCCGGTCGAGTTCGAGCGGCTGAACTATGAGGCTTACCCGGCCAGCATGCCCAAGACACTGTTTGCGTCCTTCAATCCGCACTTCCTGTCGGACGTGGCCGATTGCGTGACGCCCGACGCGCAGTGGATGGTTCCGGTCGATATCAAGTTTGAGTCACACGGGAAAACAGAGCTGAAAAAAACCGGGGATCAGGCTCTTGCCGTGTTTGATGGTGATTTTTCGGCCGTGGTCATGCCCCGCCGCCTTGAGCCGCCACCGTCCGACAAACCCGCCACAGGGCCGGAAAAGGGCCCCAAACCGGCCCCCAAGTCACCGGGACAGCCGGGAGGGGCAGGAAAGCCCGCCACAGGGCCGGAAAAGGGCCCCAAACCGGCCCCCAAGGCACCGGGACAGCCGGGAGGGGCAGGAAAGCCTGCCACAGGGCCAGAAAAGGCCCCAAAACCCGCCCCCAAGGCATCCGGACAGCCCGGGCAGGTCCGCCCGCCTGTGAAGCCAGCAAAACCGGCTGAATTGGCCAAGCCGCCCACCGTGGCCGGATCTGACACCGTGCATTGATTTTTGACCCTCGGCCGGGGATTCGTCCCCGGCTTTTTTCTACGTCTTAAAAGCCTCAAAAACGGAGCCTTATGATTGCGTGCATGACGATCCCCAAAATGGACAAGGCGATGCAGCTGCTGGTGGCGATGGAGAAAGCGCCCATGTCGAGCGTGCAGCTGGCCGCGGAGACCGGCTACGGCCGGGCCACCGTCGTGCGCCTGGTCACGGAACTGCGGAGCCTTGGCTGCAAGATCGAAACGCAGCGCGGCGCCGGCGGCGAGTATGTGCTGCAGGACTGGGGTGTGTTCGACGCCGCGCGGGTGCGGCGGCACGTGAAAGGCAGGAAATGAGCAACGGCGTTTGCGAGATCGTGAAGGAGGCCTGCGGCCACGACCAGGCGCTGCTGTCGTTCAGCTGCGGAAAAGACAGCTGGGCGGCCTGGCTGAGCGCGCGCGATCATTTTGACTTCCAGCCCTACTACCTGTATCTGGTGCCCGGGCTCGAGTTTGTCGAGGAATACCTGGTGTACGCGGAGCGGGTGCTGGGCAAGCGCATCGTGCGCCTCCCGCACCCCAGCTTCTACCGGATGCTGAACCACGCCATTTTCCAGGCACCGGAGCGGCTGCGCATCATCCTGGCTGCAGATCTGGGCGAGCCTGACTACGAGGACATGCGGGATGCCGTGATCGAGGACTGCGAGCTGCCGGACAACTGCTGGGTGGCCAGCGGCGTGCGCGCGGCCGACAGCCCGATGCGCCGCGCAGCCCTGATGAAGAACGGCGGGATCAGCGCCAATCGCCGGCAGTTCTACCCATGCTGGGACTGGAACAAGGCGACGCTGCTGGTGGAGCTCGAAAAAGCCAACATCAAGCTGCCGATTGATTACAAGGTGTTCGGGCGGTCGTTTGACGGCCTGGACCTGCGCTTCCTGATCAAAATCAGGGAGCATTTCCCGCGCGACTACGCAACGATCTGCGAGTGGTTCCCCCTTGTCGACATGGAGTTTGCACGCTATGAGTTCTGCCAAAGAAAAAAGAGCCAACCGGCAATTGTTTGAGAAGGCCGACTTCGATCTGGGCGACCTGCTGGGCGGGAGCAAGGCGAAGAGTCTGGACGCGCTGGCCAATGGCACCAAAGCCGAAACCGTTGACCCGATCGGCGCGATCGACTACGAGAACCTGACGAACGAGCAGGCCACCGGCCAGGAGATCAGCGAAGTGCTGAGAGCGTTCAAGCAGCGGGCGAAAACCGAGCAGGAGCGCTTCGAGGCCGCGACCGACAGCGAGTTCTGGCTGGGTGTGTGCTTCCA
This sequence comes from Paenacidovorax caeni, assembly GCA_943370985.1. GTDB lineage: Bacteria > Pseudomonadota > Gammaproteobacteria > Burkholderiales > Burkholderiaceae_C > Polaromonas > Polaromonas caeni_A. The sequence continues at coordinate 1,109 of CALRTF020000326.1, read as the reverse complement.
GACCAGGGCGCAGAAAGAAGCCTTCCTGCAGGGCGTGAACATGCTGCAGCACGGGGACAAATACATTGACGGCGAGTTGCTGGCCAAGCGCATGGGCATCACGCTGCCGGCGGCTGACGTGCCGTACAACGTGAGCGCCAGGCCGGACAAGAAACTGGCGGCGATGGTGCTGGAGCCAAAGCCATGAACCTGGCGCAGCCCTACGGTGATGGGAATCACCGACGCATCAGCTGGCGCAGATCCTGGGACGTGGACCGCGAGGCGCTGACAGCGACGCACCGGGAAACCGGCTTTGCGTTGGCTTTTACGCCCAGCCCGGCCGGTGGCTACACTGCGCGCCTGGCTTGTGAGCTGCCCGAGCTGGGCCCAGACGGCCGCACGGCGCTGGCGCAGATCGACGGCCTGCGGCAGCTGCAGACAGACGGCTGGGAAATTTTTCACACGGTGATGCGCAAACCGGCTTGAGCCAGTAGCTCAAATAGTGAGCTAGCGAAAGTAGGACTGCACCGATTCAGCGTGTAGCCCATCTCCCAAACACGGGCAAAGTGCCCCCCTTTTTTTGCCCTGACATTCCCGGAACCATCAAGACCTCGGCTTAACGGCTTTGGGGGTTTTGATGAAACGATCACGAATTTCGATGGGTGTCCTGGCTACCGTCGCCGCGATGGCGGCTGTGGCCACGTCTGCTGCGCCGGAGGCGCGGCACTTCCGGCTTGAATCAGACCATGCGCCTGGAACGGTGCGGTTTGTCTCGCAGGCCATCGAACTGAGCGATCCGGCCACGAAAAGCTCCTGGGTCACTGTCACCCGGACGGGCGACTTCACCGATCCACGCTACGGGCAATTCTCGATCACGCCGACCATGCTTTCGCAGATGGTCAGCAACTTCGACAAGCGCGTCACAGGGCAGGACATCTACATCGACGTCGCCCACAAACATTCGGACGGAGCAGCTGCAAAGGTCGTCAAGCTGGAAGTGCAAGACAACCGCCTGCGTGCCCTTGTCGAGTGGACGCCGTTCGGGGTGGCAGCTGTGCGAGAGCGCGGCTTTACCTACCTGAGCGCGGACTTTCACGAAGCCTGGTCGGACCACGAAACAGGCGCAGCGC
>CALRTF020000325.1:0-3838 GCA_943370985.1 Paenacidovorax caeni | reverse complement strand
TCGGCAGCCTGCGCTGGATGGACGAACTCGGCGTGGACCTCGCTGCGCTTGCGCCGCAGGCGCAGCGGCTGCAGCGCGAAGGCGCGACACTGGCGCTGCTGGTGGAGCAGTTACCCGTTCGGGCAGAGCCTGTCGAAGCCGTCTCTGGTCAGCGTGAAGAAACCCTTCGACAAGCTCAGGGCGAACGGTATGTGGTGCGTGCCCTGATGGCCTTTGCCGACGAGCCCAAGCCCGGCGCCAAAGAAGCGCTGGCGACGCTGCGTGCGCGTGGCATCCGCATCGTGATGATCTCGGGCGACAACCGCGGCGCCGCGCTGGCCATGGGCGCGCGCCTGGGCCTTGCGGCTGACGAGGTGATGGCCGAGGTGCTGCCGGGCGACAAGGCGGCGAAGGTGGCAGCGCTGAAGGCGGGCGGCCATACCGTGGTCATGGTGGGGGATGGCGTCAATGACGCGCCGGCGCTGGCGGCGGCCGATGTCGGCATGGCCATGGGCACGGGCACCGACGTCGCCATGCACGCGGCCGGCATCACGCTGATGCGCGGTGACGTGGCGCTGGTGGCCGGCGCGCTCGACATCTCGCACCGTACCGTCATGAAGATCCGGCAGAACCTGTTCTGGGCCTTTGCCTACAACGTGGCCGGCATCCCGCTCGCTGCGCTGGGTTTCCTGAGCCCGGTGGTGGCCGGTGCCGCGATGGCCCTGTCCAGCGTCAGCGTGATCTCCAACGCCCTGCTGCTCAAGCGCTGGAAACCACACCGGGATTGACCTGGATCAAGGCAGCCCGGCAGGCCTGTGCCAAGCTGGATGCATGCCTCATTCCACGCTGCAAATCATCCGTGACGAACACGCGGCCGTGGCTGCCGTGCTGCGTTCGCTGGACATGATGATTGCGCGCGGCCCGGGCGACGAGCCCGAGCGGTTTTTCGATGTGTTGCGCGCCATGCTGTTTTACATCGACGAGTTTCCCGAGAAGCTGCACCACCCCAAGGAGTCCGACCTGCTGTTTCCGCGGCTGGCGCGTATCGCGCCGGAGTTGATGCCGGTGATCCGCCGGCTGGAGTCGGACCACATGCTGGGCGAAGGCCGGGTGCGGGAACTGCAGCACCTGCTGCTGGCCTGGGAGCTGATCGGGGAACCGCGGCGCGCCGCTTTCACCGAGGCGGCGCAGGCCTACACCGGGTTTTACCTCGAGCACATGCGCACCGAAGAAACCGAGTTGCTGCCGGCCGCGCAGAAAGTCCTGAGCGCCGGGGACTGGGCCGAACTCGACGCTGCCTTCCAGGCCAACCGCGACCCGCTGGCTGGCGGCACGCGCGACCCCTGTTACGACCGTCTGTTCACGCGTATCGTGCTGACGACGCCGGCGCCCATCGGTGTCGGCGCGGCCTGAACCTTGTTGACAAGAGCCCGCCAGCCCTTGTGGGCCAAGGGTAAGCAGCTCCGTTTTTCATAGCAAATCCGGCCGGCCGGCATTCAGAACGATTGCCGCAGGCCGACGCTGAGCAGGGTCTCGCGGTTGCTGCGCCCCAGGCTTGTGTCCAGCTGCAAGCGGGGAAGGACAAGGGTGCGCGCCCCGACCTGGAAGGTCGGTTTGGTCCGGCGCTGGCCGAAGGCCTCGACATGCAGGGTCGCGCGGCCGAAGTCGCGCTCGTGCGCCAGCCCCCAGGTCGCGACACCCGGTCCGTCGGCCGGGCCTTGTCCTCCCAGGTTGACGTGGGTGGCACCCCAGGCGCTGTTGCAGCTCAGCAAGCCGTTGACATAAGGCGTGTTGCCCGGCTGGCCGCGCACCTGCAGCACGCCCAGGACGGCGGCCTGGTTGCAGCCCCGCTCACGCGACGGGCTGATGCGCCACTTGGCCTGCAGCCACTGGCTGGTGCTGGCTGCGGTCCGGTCACGTGTGACCGCCGCGTCGATTTCCAGGCCTTCGATGGGGCTGTAGGCCGGTGAGACGGTCCAGGTATGGGCATGGCCCGGCTGGCGTGCATACCAAGCCTCGATGTGGCCGGTGCCGGCGTCGTCCACATCGGCATCGTCCACCACCATGGGCCGGCCGGCGTGGCTTGCACCGCCTACCAGCAGGCTGAGGATGAGGATGAGGACAAGGCGGGGCAGAGCGGTTTGAGCGGCCATGGTGGCGCCAGTGTAGCCAGTGCAAGCCCCCGGTCATGGGCAGTCAAGACGGGTGCTTTATCCCCTGTTCTCGGGATGGCGCGCCGCAAGCCGTCTTGTTGGCGTTGAGCCTTCGCACCGGCCGGGCAGAAACGGCTGCAAGTTTTCGTCCCGGCTACGGCGTCCAGCCCCTGGTGCAACCGGCCGCGTCCAGTCGTCGGGGTAGTTTGACCTCGACGGAGGCGACGGCCTGGCTCAGGCCATGGCGGGATAGTCGGTGTAGCCTTTTTCGCGGCCGCCGTAAAAGGTGGCCTTGTCCGGCGTGTTGAGCGGCGCGTTGGCTTTGAGCCGTTCGACCAGGTCCGGATTGGCGATGTAGGGCCGTCCGAAGGCGACCAGGTCGGCGCCGTCGGCCACGGCTTTTTCGGCCAGCGCCTTGTCGTAACCGTTGTTGACCATCCAGGCACCCTTGCCGCCGGCCGTGCGGTAGGCGGCCTTCAGGGCGGCGTAGTCAAAGGGCCGGTCGTCGATCACGCGCGGGCCGCCGGTGGCGCCTTCGATGATGTGGATGTAGGCCAGGTTCAGCGTGGCCAGTTGCTTGACGACGTACTCGAACAGCGGCTGCGGGTTGGAGTCGATCGCGTCATTGGCTGGCGTGACCGGCGACAGCCGGATCCCGGTCTTGCCGCCGCCGATATCGCCGGCGATGCCTCGGACAATTTCCAGCAGCAGGCGGGCGCGGTTCTCGATGCTGCCGCCGTAGTCGTCGGTGCGTTTGTTGGAGCCGTCTTTCAGGAACTGGTCGAGCAGGTAGCCGTTGGCGCCGTGGATCTCGACACCGTCAAAACCGGCGGTCTCGACGGCATTGCGGGCGGCGGCCTGGAAGCTGTGCACGATGCCCGGGATCTCGCCGGCGTCGAGTGCGCGCGGCTCGGAGGTGTCGACAAAGGCCGGCACGCCGTCCTTGATCAGCACGGTTTTGGTCTTGGCGGTGATGGCTGAAGGCGCCACCGGCTTGCCGCCGTCAGGTTGCAGCTCGGTGTGCGAGACCCGGCCCACATGCCAGAGCTGCACCACGATCTTGCCGCCCTTGTCATGCACCGCCTGGGTGACCTTTTTCCAGCTGTCGAGCTGTTCGGTGCCGTAGAGGCCCGGCACGTCTGAATAACCCTGGCCCTGATGGCTGATGGCGGTCGCCTCGGTGATCAGCAGGCCGGCGCTGGCGCGCTGCGCATAGTAAGTCTGCGCAATATCGGGCGGGATGGCATCGGGCGAGCGGTTGCGCGTGAGCGGCGCCATGACGATGCGGTTGGCAAGCTGGAGTTCGCCGGCGTGGGTGGGGTCGAAAAGGGTAGGCATGGTTTTGCTTGTTCTGGGTGGTTGGGAAAACTGCAGTGTGGGGTCAGTTCAATTGTCTTGCGCAAGACGGGATGCTGGAATCGTGATATTTGTAGATGGGGATGGTTGGGAAAAAACCCACAAAACTTTTTTATCTCGCGATGCGGGGGTTTGCATTCACCCGCTGGCCGGGGGGTGGCCCGGCGGTAAGTACTTCGCTTGTCATGCCGGACTGGATCCGGGATCCATATTGGATGACTCGGACAGCCTGGCTTGCCCACAAGCCGGGTCTCGCCCCGGCGGGCGAGGCACTTTTCTTTGCGTCGCCAAAGAAAAGTACCCAAAAGAAAGGCGACCCGATGGTCTGGGTCCCCTGCGCTGCGCTCCGG
>CALRTF020000324.1:0-3850 GCA_943370985.1 Paenacidovorax caeni | reverse complement strand
CCACCTGATCCACAACGCCGCCTATTCGGAACTGGTGACCAGCGGTTTTCGCCGCAGCGGCATGTTCACCTACCGGCCCTACTGCGATGGCTGCCAGGCCTGTGTGCCGCTGCGCGTGCCGGTCGCCACCTTCACGCCCGACCGCAGCCAGCGCCGTGCCTGGAAACGCCACCAGTCGCTGCAGGCGCGTGTGCTCAAGCTGTGTTTCATGCCCGAGCATTACCAGCTCTACCTGCGTTACCAGAACGGCCGCCATGCCGGCGGCGGCATGGACCACGACAGTGTGGACCAGTACACCCAGTTCCTGCTGCAAAGCCGGGTCAATTCGCGCCTCGTGGAGTTCCGCGACACCCTGCCCAACGGCGAGGCCGGCGCGCTGAAAATGGTGTCCATCCTCGACGTGCTCGAAGACGGCGTGTCGGCGGTGTATACCTTTTACGAGCCCGACCTCCACGCCAGCTACGGCAACTACAGCGTGCTCTGGCAGATCGAGCAGGCGCGGCAGCTCGGCCTGCCGCATGTCTACCTCGGCTACTGGATCGCCCAAAGCCCCAAGATGAATTACAAGGCCAGGTTTTTGCCGAACCAGATCCTGCGGGATGGGGAGTGGGTGAACGCCCCGGCCGTTGCGGGCGGTGCCGCCACCTGAGCCCGCAGGCCGTCCCAAACGGCAGCGCACGCTTTCGAGCGTTTCACAGGGTAAAATTTACCCCAGCACCATGACAAAATCCGACACCTCCGCCCTGCCTGCCAAACCCACGGTCCAGGTGATAGAACGCATGTTCACCTTGCTGGAAATTCTGGCGGCGCGTGAAGAAGCGGTCTCGCTGAAGGAAATCAGCGAAAAATCGGGCCTGCATCCGTCCACCGCACACCGCATCCTCAACGACCTGGCCACCGGCCGCTTTGTCGACCGCCCCGTGGCGGGCAGCTACCGGCTCGGCATGCGCCTGCTCGAACTCGGCAACCTCGTGAAGGCACGGCTGAGCGTACGCGACGCCGCGCTGACACCGATGCGCGAGCTGCACCGCCTGATCCAGCAACCGGTCAATCTGAGCGTGCGCCAGGGCGACGAAATCATCTATGTCGAACGCGCCTACAGCGAACGCTCCGGCATGCAGGTGGTGCGGGCGATTGGCGGGCGAGCGCCGCTTCACCTGACGTCGGTCGGCAAGCTGTTCCTGGCCTTTGACGACCCGCAGCGCCTGCGCACCTACGCCACGCGCACCGGCCTGCCGGGCCAGACCAAAAACAGCATCACGCAGCTGGCGACGCTGGAGCGTGAATTGTCGAAAGCCCGCCAGTACGGCATTGCGCGCGACAACGAGGAACTGGAACTGGGGGTGCGCTGCATGGCTGCAGGCATTTACGACGACCAGAGCAAGCTGGTGGCAGGCCTGTCGATATCGGCACCTGCGGACCGGCTGGATGAAAGCTGGTTGCCCAAGCTCGAAGCCACCGCGCACGACATCTCGGCCGCGTTGGGCTACCGCTCCGGAAATTTCAGGTAAAACGGGCTTCGTCCCCCGCCGGACAAGGGCCTTCAGCTATCAAAAAGATAGCGTATCAGCCCTGCCCGTGGAACGCGGGGCGAGGCGCCCGGCGTCGCTTCAGCCGTTGGAAGGCCGGGCGGCCGCGCTGATTTTCGGCACACTGACCGGTTGCGACTCGACCCAGCGGCGCACGCGCTCGGCATCACCCAGGCGGCTGAGTTTGCCGGCCGAATCCAGAAACACCATGATCAGCTTGCGGCCCGCCACTTTTGTCTGCATGACCAGGCACTGGCCGGCTTCCGAGATGTAGCCGGTTTTTTGCAGGCCGATGTCCCAGTCGGGGTTTTTGACCAGCCGGTTGGTGTTGTTGTACTGCAGGGTCTGCCGGCCCATGGCCACCTGGTAACCGGTGGAGGTGGACAGTTCGCGCAGCACCGGGTCGGCATGGGCGGCATTGACCAGCGTGGCCAGGTCCTGTGCGGTGGACTGGTTCTGGCTGGACAGGCCGGTGGGCTCGACATAACGCGTGCCCGTCATGCCCAGCATTTTGGCCTTGGCATTCATCAGCCCGACAAACACAGGCATGCCGCCAGGGTAGGTGCGGCCCAGCGCGTGCGCGGCCCGGTTCTCGCTGGACATCAGCGCCAGGTGCAGCAACTCGCCGCGGGTCAGGCTGGAACCGACACGCAGACGCGAGCGGCTGCCTTTTTCGGTGTCCACGTCGTCTTGCGTGATGGTGATGCTTTCGTCCATCGGGAGGCGGGCGCCGCTGATGATCACGCCGGTCATGAGTTTGGTCAGCGAAGCAATCGGCAACACGGCCTGGTCGTTCTTGCTGAACAGCACTTCATGCGTGTCCTGGTCAATCACCAGCGCAACGCTGGATTTGAGGTCCAGCGGATCCTGCGCGCTGTGCAGGCCGGCAATCTGCCCGAACGAGGGGCGCGCCGGCATCGCAACGATGACGGGCTTGCGCGGGGACTTGGCGACAAAACGCGCACTCTTGCGGCTGGAAACAACCTTCTTCGACACCACCTTGGCCGACTGGGATTTTTTGACCACCTGGCGTTTGGCGGGCGCTGCTTCCGAAACAGCCGGCAAGATCAACGCGGCCGAGAAAGTAAGAAGTCCAACGAGTTGTAAGCTGCGTTTGAAAATCAGGTTCAGCGAGTTGGCCATTGATTCGCCTCCAGTTGCGATTAGTGCGATGCTGGAGTGTATACAAATAGAAAAAGCTACGCAATATCAATCGTTTGCGAAACTTTCCTAAACGCAACGTTTAACTCACCAGACGTTTTTGTGCTCCACCGGAAAAAAAGCACAAAAAATTACTAAGTCTTTGATTTCAAAGGACTTTGTTGTGGGCAGGGTCTTTAGCCCTGGGCCGCTACCCGGTCGGCCTTGTTCTGCAGCTTGCTCAGGGCGCTCAAATAAGCCTTCGCCGACGCCACCACAATGTCCGGATCGGCACCCACGCCATTGACCACGCGGCCGCTGTTTTGCAAGCGGACTGTCACCTCGCCCTGGCTTTCGGTGGAGCCACTGATCGCGTTGACCGAATACAGCACCATCTCGGCGCCGCTTTTGACATGGGTCTCGATGGCTTTGAGCGAAGCGTCGACCGGGCCGTTGCCGTCGGATTCGCCCCGGACCTCCTTGCCGTCGACGGTGAACACCACACTGGCCTGCGGGCGTTCGCCGGTTTCGCTGTGCTGGGACAGCGAGACAAAACCGTACTGTTCCTTTTCATGGGTGACGCTGTCGTCGCTGACCAGCGCCAGGATGTCCTCGTCGAAGATTTCGCTCTTGCCGTCGGCCAGTTCCTTGAAACGCGCAAACGCGGCATTGGTGTCGGCTTCGCTGTCCATCTGGATGCCCAGGTCCTGCAGGCGCTGCTTGAATGCGTTGCGGCCGCTGAGTTTGCCCAGCACCATCTTGTTGGAGCTCCAGCCCACGTCTTCGGCGCGCATGATCTCATAGGTTTCCCTCGCCTTGAGCATGCCGTCCTGATGGATGCCGGATGCATGCGCAAAGGCGTTGGCACCGACCACGGCCTTGTTGGGCTGGACGACAAAACCGGTGGTCTGGCTGACCATGCGGCTGGCGGCCACGATGTGCAGCGGGTCGATGTTCATGTCGAGCTGGAAATAATCGCGGCGCGTTTTCACCGCCATGACAATTTCCTCGAGCGAGCAATTGCCTGCGCGTTCACCGAGCCCGTTGATCGTGCATTCCACCTGGCGCGCGCCGCCTATCTTCACGCCGGCCAGCGAATTCGCCACGGCCATGCCAAGGTCGTTGTGGCAATGCACCGACCAGATCGCCTTGTCGCTGTTGGGCACACGTTCACGCAGTGT
>CALRTF020000323.1:0-3868 GCA_943370985.1 Paenacidovorax caeni | reverse complement strand
GCACAGCGCGTCGAACTCGGCCGCGGGCAGCGCGGCGATGAGGTGGTTCTGGTTCGGTGAAGGCAGGGCCCGCGCCGCGGGGTGAGCGTGCGTCATGGCCTACCTCGGCGTCACTTCGACGCCGATGCCGCGGTAGCCGATGAAGCGGCACTGCTGGTCGAACATCGGCTGGCCGCTGACGCGGAATTCCTGCTGCACGGTGCCGGGGCGCTGGCGGTGCAAGGCGAAGTCGAGGAAGGGCTGGCGTGCCTCGATGCGCGCCTGCAGGGCCTGCCTTTGGTCGCTGTTCCAGCCTTCGTCGGGCGCGGGCGCGGCGCCGGCCACCAGGGGCCCGACGCGGATGCCAAGCATCTCCATCACGGGCCCCGAGACGCGAGTGAATTCGCCCGATTCGTCCTGTTCCCAGTACCAGTCCGAGGCCAGCTCGGTGAGGCTGCGGTAGCGCGCCTCGCTCTCTCGCAGTTCGGCTGTGCGCTCGGCCACCGTTTGCTCGAGCAGGCTGTTGTGGGCTTCGAGGTGGCGGTACAGGATCCGCGTTTCCAGCATGTTGTGGATGCGCGTCTTCACCTCCACCAGGTCGAAGGGCTTGCTGATGAAGTCGCGTGCGCCGGCCTGCAAGGCACGCAGCTTGTGGCCCGGCTGTGCCGTCAGCACGATGACGGGCAGGGTGCTGTCGCGCAGGTTGGTTTTCAGGCCTTCCATGACGGCGAAACCGTCCATGGCGGGCATCTGCAGGTCGAGCAGGATCACGTCGTAGGCGTGCTGTCGGTGCAGCGCGCAGACCGTGGTCGGGTCCATCGCGCTGGTGACGCCCGTGTAGCCGGCCTCGGTCAGCAGGCGGTTGAGCAGCTGCACGTTGGCGTCCTGGTCGTCGACGATCAGGATGCGGGCGGCGAGGATGTCTTCTTCTAGGGTCATGGGGCGGTGAGTTCTGGGGCGGCGTGGGCGCCGACGGGCGGTGGAAGGGCCAGCGCGAGGTCGAGCGTGGCCATGAACTCGACGACGCGGATCGGCTTGGTGACGTAGCGGAAGAAGCCGGCGGCCATGCCCTTGGCGATGTCGCTCGGCATGGCGTTGGCACTGAGCGCGATGACCGGGATGTGTGCGGTGGCCGGGTCGGCGGCCAGCAGCTTGAGCGCGGTGACGCCGCTGATGCCGGGCAGGTTGATGTCCATCAGAATGACATCGGGCCGGGCCGTCCGGGCAATCTCGATGCCGCGGTTGCCTTCGGTTGCTGTCAACAAGCAGAGATCCGGCCGACGCGCGATGAGCCTCTCGACCAACATCAAGTTGGCCGGGTTGTCCTCGACGTAGAGCAAGGTGCGCTGCCCTGTACGAGATGGCGTCCGCGGCGGGGCCAGCGACCCCGTCGTGTCCTCGCGAACGGGGCGGTGCAGGTGCGGCGGTTGCGCCGCAACCAACTCGATCCAGAACACGCTGCCAACACCGACGGTGCTTTCCACGCCAATCGAGCCGCCCATCAACTCGACCAGGCGCTTGCACACGACCAGGCCGATGCCCGTGCCCTCTTCGGCGCCGGCCTCCTGGCCGAGGCGGTTGAAGGGTTGGAACAGTTGCGTTATTTGTTCAGCCGAGAGGCCTTGTCCCATGTCGCGAAAGTTGACGCGAACCCGCTCCGCCGCGCTGACATCGCAGCTCACTTCAACGCTGCCATCGACGCGGTTGTACTTGATGGCGTTTGACAGCAAGTTGAGGATGAGCTGCTTTACCCGCGTTCGGTCGGCCCTCACGTAGAGCGGGCTGCCCGCGGTGGGGAAGTGCATGCGTACGCCGCGGCTCTGCGCCTGCGGCTCGATCATGGCCTGGCAGTCGACCAGCACTTCTTCCAGCGACATGGCCTCGAGTGAGAGAGACAGCCGGCCGGACTCGATCAACGAGAGGTCCAGGATCTCATTGATCAGTTCCAGCAGGTACCAGCCCGCCTGAAGGATCTGGTCGATGCTTTCCTTCTGTGCCGGGCTGGGCAGCGGCGGGCCTGACTCCATCAATTGACCGAAGCCGAGGATGGCGTTGAGCGGCGATCGCAGTTCGTGGCTCATGCTGGACAGAAAGTCGGACTTGGCCAAGTTGGCCCTTTCCGCCGAAGACTTGGCGCTCTCCAGGGCGATGTTGGTTTCCTGCAGCGCCCGGTCCATCAACTGTCGTTCCGTGACGTCACGCGCTGCGGCAAACACGCCCTGCAGCGTGCGGTCTCGGTCATGGAACGTCGTCGCGTTGAAGGACACGAACGTCTCCCTCCCATCGCGCGCACGCGCCGTGAGCTCGTAGTTGGTGACCTTGTTTTCGTTCAACACTCGCCTGATGGCCGCCTCAGCCCGCGCGGGATCGGTGAAGTAGTTCTTGAACGGCGCACCGATCAGTTCGTCGCGGGTGCAGCCGGTGAGCAATTCCATCTGCTTGTTGACGTCTGAAATGATGCCCGCCGGATCGGTCGTCATCAGCGCATCGATGTTCGATTCGATCAGCGAGCGGGTGTAGAACTGCTGGTCGCGCAGGCGCTGGTCAAGCTTCCCCCGCTCTGCTTCGATCTGCTTGCGCGCTGTGTTGTCGGTGCCGATGAGCAGGTAGCCGATGATGGCGTTGCCCTCGTCGCGCAGCGCCGTCACCGACACCACGGCCGGGAAGCGGCTGCCGTCCTTGCGGATGTAGGTCAGTTCGTAGATGTCCTCGATGCCGCGCGAGGCCTTGAACACCAGGGCCTCGAAGCCCGGCGTGATGTCGGTGCCGAGTTCGGTGCTCAGCGTCTTGGCACGCTCGACCACTTCCAGCGGGTCGGAAATGTCGGCCGGCGTTATCTTGTTCATCACCTCGGCGGCCGTGTAACCCAGCATGCGCTCGGCGCCGACGTTGAAGATCTGGATCACGCCCTTGGCGTCGGTGGCGATGCTGGAGAAGTTGGCGCTATTGAAGATGGCAGCCTGAAGCGCACTGGCTTCGAGCACAACCTTCTGACGCCGAACTCTCACATTGACCCGTGGTCGGCCAGCCTCGGAAGCTGTCTTGGACATCTCGCAACCTTACGCAGCATGGCTGCGGGTCTCTTCTCGGCGAGCAGCGCTTGTCGGGCCGGCGGACGAAGTCCTTAGGAAGTTCGCTTGAATCGATCAAGCACTGGGTGCGAAACAGTCGAGTGAGCCTGCGAGCATTCGGCGCTCCTGTCTGTGCGCTGGGGCGCATAGGGTGAGTGCCGCGAGTAGCGCTGGTTCCGCTGACCAACTTTTGATTCCAGGGCAGCGCAGCGCTTGCCTTCGAAGATGCGACGACGTCCCAGGGCAGGCCGTGGCGTGCCAAGGAGCGCCTTGCGCGGATGCTCCAGCCACAGGGTGAATCGGAAGATGATGCGATGGGTGACGGGCTTGTCCAGTTTCGCAGCGACGCGGCTGGCACTCCGTGGAACTGCCGGCCGCGAGCGATAGCTGATGGACGAGGTTGTGTGAAAACCTGGCGGACGAGAAATTTCCGGTGCCATCGAACCCCTCCCGCGATGCCGACTGTCAATCCTGGGCCGATCAGGAGGTTCGACTCTGCGCGCGACCACGCGAAGACTGAGTTTTCACACAGCCGCCCCTAAGCCGAACTTCCCAGATACAAACACACAGCCGGGAAGCGGTCACCCAGGGTGCAGCCATGGGTCACCCACCGCGTCGGCCTTCCGCTGTTTTGCGTTGGTGGGCCGATCGACTTTGCGAGCGCAGTACGGTCAGTGCCTGCGCCTGGGGCACGGGCCGTGCTCGCGCACGGCCCGTGCGGCGCTCACAGTACCGGCACCGGTTCGGCACTCTCGCTGGTGGGCGGCGTCAGCTTGTTCACATCCAGCGGCTGGCCGGTTTCGGTCTTCGCCAGCGAG
>CALRTF020000322.1:0-3909 GCA_943370985.1 Paenacidovorax caeni | reverse complement strand
CCCAACAACCAGTTGACATCGTTTAGGGCGTGGACTACCAGGGTATCTAATCCTGTTTGCTCCCCACGCTTTCGTGCATGAGCGTCAGTACAGGTCCAGGGGATTGCCTTCGCCATCGGTGTTCCTCCGCATATCTACGCATTTCACTGCTACACGCGGAATTCCATCCCCCTCTACCGTACTCTAGCTCTACAGTCACAAATGCCATTCCCAGGTTGAGCCCGGGGATTTCACATCTGTCTTATAGAACCGCCTGCGCACGCTTTACGCCCAGTAATTCCGATTAACGCTCGCACCCTACGTATTACCGCGGCTGCTGGCACGTAGTTAGCCGGTGCTTATTCTTACGGTACCGTCATTAGCCCTCTTTATTAGAAAGGACCGTTTCGTTCCGTACAAAAGCAGTTTACAACCCGAAGGCCTTCTTCCTGCACGCGGCATTGCTGGATCAGGCTTTCGCCCATTGTCCAAAATTCCCCACTGCTGCCTCCCGTAGGAGTCTGGGCCGTGTCTCAGTCCCAGTGTGGCTGGTCGTTCTCTCAAACCAGCTACAGATCGTCGGCTTGGTGAGCTTTTACCTCACCAACAACCTAATCTGATATCAGCCGCTCCAATCGCGCGAGGTCTTGCGATCCCCCGCTTTCATCCTTAGATCGTATGCGGTATTAGCGTAAATTTCTCTACGTTATCCCCCACGACTGGGCACGTTCCGATATATTACTCACCCGTTCGCCACTCTCGAGTATTGCTACTCTACCGTTCGACTTGCATGTGTAAGGCATGCCGCCAGCGTTCAATCTGAGCCAGGATCAAACTCTTTAGTTTAATCACTGCAATAATTTTCAACTCCCCGCATTTGACTGCGGGAAGAAACTCATAAAAACGGAATTGATGAGAAATCTTGACGATTTCACATTTTCTATCTCTATGAGCGTTTAAGGTCAGAAGACCTGGTTACAAGTAACCTGGCAATCGCCTTCAAACGCCCATACTTATCGGCTGTAAATTTTTAATGATCCTGACTACTTTCATCACCGCTTGGCGGCTTTGTTTTCGTCGTTAGCTGTAATCAGCTGAGCCTCGAATTATGACATGTTTTTTAACAACCTGTCAACCCGAAGGGTTTCTTTTTGATCCGCTTGCAAACCTCTTTTTCAGAGCAACTTTATTCAAGTTTGTTTGCTTTGCCGTAATCAGCAGAGCCTCAAATTATATACCGGTTTTTTCATCCCGGTCAACAAAAAATTTAACTTTTTTGCCGGCTTGCTGAGTGTCTTGCTTGCCGGACCGAATCCTTGGATGGGGTCGCGACTCGCAGCGTCTTCAGCTCGCTTTGAGGTTGTTGACTGTGATCAGTCGAGCCTTAGATTCTATACCGGTTTTTTCATTCCAGTCAAAACAAATTCAAAAAAATTTGCCTTCCTCCGAGACCCTGTCAGCTGGCTGAACTTGAAGTCCTTCGTCAGCTGAGCCATCGACTATAGCACGCCTTTTGCCGCTCGCCGTAACGGCGCTAAAAGTTCTGCACAGACGCACTCGTGGCCGGCCACCAGGCGCTTCCAGTCAAAAGCGGAACGGCAAGACGCGAAGGCGCTGCCCGGTCAGCGCAAACAGCGCGTTCGCCACTGCGGGCGCCAAAGGCGGAACGCCAGGTTCCCCAACGCCGCCGGGCAGGCGGGTACTTTCAAGCACATGGGTCTGCACGAGCGGCATCTGCGCCAGCTTCAGCATCGGGGAATCGGGAAAGTTCTTCTGCTGCACCACGCCCTCGTGGATATCGACCCGCCCATACAGCGCCGCCGTCAATGCGAACACCACGGAACTCTCCATCTGCTGGGCGACGATGCCCGGATTGACCACCGTACCGCAGTCGATGGCGCACACCACGCGGTGGACGCGCGGCTGGCCGCCGGCCAGTGAAACCTCGGCCACCTGGGCGACGATGGAACCGAAAGATTCATGCAGGGCAATGCCGCGCGCCTGGCCCGCCGGCAAGGGGCGCCCCCAGCCGGCCCGGCTGGCCGCCAGATTGAGCACAGCGAGGTAACGCGGCGCATGCCTGAGCAGCTGGCGCCGCAGGTTCAAGGGGTCCTGGCGGGTTTCATGGGCCAGTTCATCGACAAAGCTCTCCGAGAAGAAGGCGTTGTGCGAATGACCCACGGAGCGCCAGAAGCCCACCGGCACCCCTTTGCGGGTGGCGACATGCGACATGTGCTGGCTGCCAAACCCGTAGGGCAGGTCAAACAGGCCTTCGGCCGTGGTTTTGTCGGGGGTATCCACAGGCCCTGCCAGTTCCGGAAGCCCCCGCTCCATCCAGCGCGGTGTGATGGCGTCGCCGGCGGACCGGATGCGCAGGCTGGTGATCTGGCCATCGGCCTTTACAGCTGCACGCAGGCTGGCGACCTGCATGGGACGGTAGAAGTCGTGGGTACCGTCCTCCTCGCGCGACCAGATCAGCTGCACCGGCCGGCCGCCGCAGTCCATGGCGACCCGCACAGCCTGGGCGACGTAGTCCACCTCCAGGCGCCGGCCAAAACCGCCGCCCAGCAGGGTGACAGTCACACTCACATCTTCCACCGGCACGCCGGCCACCCGTGCCGCGATGGCGGCACACATCTGCGGCACCTGGGTCGGCGCCCAGAGGACCACCTTGCCTTCGCTGACCTGCGCCGTGCAGTTCATGGGCTCCAGCGTCGCGTGAGCCAGATAGGGGGCCAGGTACACCGCCTCGACAAGGCGCGCAGCACCGGCTTCGGCAAGATCCGCCTCACCCTTTTCATAAAAGGTGAAGCCGCCCCCTGTCTGAAGTGCGGCTTCCAGCTCAGCCTCGATCCGGCGCGAGTCCAGCGCGCCCGCCGGCCGCTGCTGCCAATCCACCGCCACAGCCTGCGCGGCCTGCTGGGCCTGCCACCAGCTTTTGCCGACCACCGCAAAACCGGCGGTGGAACCGGCATGGGCGGGCAAACGCAGCACACGCTCCACGCCCGGCATGGCCAGCGCGGACTGGACATCGATGGCGCCGGGCGCGCCGCCCAGCATGGGGCACTGGCGAATGGCGGCATACAACATGGCAGGCAGGCGTACGTCGATCCCGAAGCGTGCCGAGCCGTCCACCTTGGCGGGAATGTCGAGGCGCGGCGCGTTTTGCCCGATCAGTTTCCAGTCCTTGCGCTCCTTGAGCACCACCTTGCCCGGCGGCGTCGCGGCAGCGAACCGGGCCAGCTCGCCGTAGTGCGCGGATTTGCCCGAAGGGTGGGAGATCACCCCCGCACGGACCGTGAATTCCGCCACCGGCAGCCGCCATTGCAGCGACGCCGCCCCCAGCAGGGAGGCCCGCGCAGTAGCCGCAGCCGTGCGGAGAACAAGCCAGGCATCGGCCACACTGCTGGAACCGCCGGTCGCATTGATGCCCAGCTCGCGCGCCAGCTTGCGCACCATCCATTCCCCGGCCTCCACCTTGAAGGGACGCTGCTCTGCCTCCAGCGGGTGGAAAGGCAGGCTGGCGGCCAGCATCGCGACATTGCCGTAAATCGCGTCGGCGCCGGCCTGCTCCAGCCGTATGCGCGACAGCGGCAGGTCGAGTTCCTCGGCCGCCAGCATGGTCAGTGCAGTAAACACACCTTGCCCCATCTCACTGCGCGGCATGGCCAACACCACCGATCCGTCCGGCAGGACCTTGATCCAGCCGTTCAGCGCGACTTCGCCCTCGACCGGCGGCCACAAGCGTGCGGACCCGGTGCGCGAGCGCGGCGGCATCAGGCCCCAGCCGACGATCAGCGCGCCGGCCGCGCCCGCGGCAGTGAACAGCCAGGTGCGCCGTGAAATAGCGCCCCCACGCTCCCCCACTGCGTGTGGCTCGCTGCCCCCCGCGGGGGCCTTCGCGCCTTGGGGCGGCCCGGCGTCGCTCAT
>CALRTF020000321.1:0-3961 GCA_943370985.1 Paenacidovorax caeni | reverse complement strand
AGATCCTGCAGACCTTCCGTCCCGGCCATGCCGACTACACCTACTGGCGCAAATACGGCCTGCGCGACCCGCGCGGCGGCGGCCGTTCCTCGGCCCGCCTGACCGCGCCCACGGTGGCGGCAGGCGCCGTGGCCAGGAAGTGGCTGAAGGAAAAATTCGGCACCGAGTTCCGTGGCTGCATGACGCAGATCGGCGAGCTGGCCATCCCCTTCGAGTCCTGGGAGCACGTGCCGAACAACCCCTTCTTCGCCCCCGTGGCCGATGTGTCCGCATTGGAAAACTACATGGAGACGCTGCGCAAGTCCGGCGACTCCTGCGGCGCGCGCCTGCGCGTGACGGCGACGAACGTGCCCGTGGGTCTGGGCGAGCCGCTCTACGACAAGCTCGACGCCGACATCGCCTACGCGATGATGGGCCTGAACGCCGTCAAGGGCGTGGAGATCGGCGCCGGCTTCGCGGCCGTGGCCGACAAGGGCAGCACGCATGGCGACAGCCTCACGCCCAACGGCTTCGTGGGCAACAAGGCCGGCGGCGTGCTCGGCGGCATCAGCACGGGGCAGGACATCGAGGTGTCGATCGCGATCAAGCCCACGAGCTCCATCCTGATTCCGCGCGAGTCCATCACCACCGAAGGCCAGGCGACCGAGCTCATCACCAAGGGCCGTCACGACCCTTGCGTGGGCATCCGTGCCACGCCGATTGCCGAGGCCCTGCTGGCCCTGGTGATCATGGACCACGCGCTGCGGCACCGCGCCCAATGCGGTGACGTGCAGCTGCCTGTGCCGCCGATTCCCGGCAGCGTTTGAAGATGAGGAATCCGATGAGCGAGGCCGAGCGCGCCACGCGCGTCGATCTGGCCGCGGCCTACCGGCTGGCCGCGCTCAACGGCTGGGACGACACCATCTACACCCACATCTCGGCGGCCGTGCCGGGCGAGGAGGGAGCCTACCTCATCAATCCCTACGGCCTGCTGTTCAGCGAGGTCACGGCCTCCAATCTGGTGAAGGTGGACACGCAGGGTCGCAAGCTCGACGACTCGCCGCATGCGGTCAACCCCACGGGCTTTGCCATCCACGGCACCATCCACGCCGCTCGTCAGAGTGCGCGCTGCGTGCTGCATTGGCATACCGAATGGGGCCTGGCCCTGGCCATGGTAGCCGGTGGCCTGCTGCCGACGACGCAGCACGCCATGCGCCTGTACCAGCGCATCGGCCGCCATGCCTACGAAGGCCTGGCGCTGGGTGAGACCGAGGGCCGGCGCCTCGTGGCCAACCTCGGTGATCTCGACGGCCTGATCCTCGAGAACCACGGCACGCTCACCGTAGGCCGCACTGTGGCCGAAGCCTGGATGCTCATGCACCACCTGGAGCGCGCCGCGCGGGCCCAGCTGCGTGCCATGGCCGCCACCGGTGGCCGCGTGCTCGTGGCCAGCGACGAAGTCGCGGCCAGGACCTATGCACAGTGGGTCGGCGACGGCAGCGAACGCGACGGGGACGCCGAATGGCCCGCGCTGCTGCGCCGGCTCGACCAGATCGATCCATCCTACAAACTCTGAAGGAGTCACACCATGCCCACCATCCGCGTTGAGATGTTCGAAGGCCGCACGCCCGAGCAGAAAAAAGAATTCGTCAAGGCCGTCACCGAGGCCACCGTCAAGACCCTGGGCAGCTCGCCCGAGGCCGTGGACGTGATCATCACCGACATCAAGAAATCGGACTGGGCTACGGGCGGCGTGCTCTGGAGCGAGAAGAAGTAGGCCCTGCCGTGTCGCTCGCGCGCCGGCAGCTGCTGCCTTTCTCGGCCCTGTCGGCCAGCTATTTCGCGCACATCGGCTTCTTCAACCCTTACCTGCCGCTCTGGCTCAAGGATCTGGGCTACAGCCTGATGACCCTGAGCCTGCTGATGATCGTGCCCCCGGCCACGCGCCTGGTCGGCCCGCTGGCTTGGGGGTGGCTCAGCGATCACACGGGTGAACGCGTCAAGCTGCTGCGCTATGCCTCGACCACGGCGCTCCTGATCTCGATGGGTCTGTGGATCGATGGTGGCACGGCCTGGCTCGCGCTGGTGCTCTTCATCGTCTTCCTGCACACCAGCGCCATGATGCCCATGAGCGAAGCGGCGCTGGCGCACCTCGTGAGCACGGGTGGCGCGTTTGACGCCAAGCGCTACGGGCGCGTGCGGCTTTGGGGTTCGCTGGGCTTTCTGGTCACAGTCTTCGTGGCCGGGGCCTGGTTCGAGTGGCGCGGTCTGGGCGACTTCCCGGCCTGGACCGTGTGCTCCCTGGCCGTGGTCACGGCCAGTGCCTGGTGGATGCCCGACCTCAAGGAAGCGCAGCTGGCCCATGCGCCCAAGCCTTCGCTGTGGCCTGTGCTGCGCCAGCCTGCAATGCGCTGGTTCTTCGTCTCGGCCCTGTTCCATGTGCTCGCGCACATGGGCATGTACATCTATCTCTCCCTGCACCTCGATGCCCTGGGCTACGGCAAGGATTCGATCGGCCTCATGTGGGGCATCTCGGTCATTGTGGAGATCGTCTGGTTCTACACCCAGGGCCGCTGGCTGCCGCGTCTCCCGTTGGCCGGCTGGCTGGTCCTCTGCGCGTTGCTCACGGCCTTGCGCATGGTGATGACGGCGGAGTGGGCGGCCTGGTGGCCGGTGCTGCTGTTGGCGCAGGCGCTGCACGCCTTCACGTTTGCTGCGCACCATGCGAGCTGTATCGCGCTGCTCTCGCAGCACTTCCCGGGGCGACTGCGTGGCCGCGGCCAGGCGCTGTATGCCACGCTGGCCTATGGCGTGCCTGGGGTGCTCGGCGGTCTGGCCGGCGGCGTCATCAGTAGCCGCCTGGGCTTGTCGGCGGTGTTCTGGGCCTGCTCCCTGTGCGCGCTGCTGGCCGCCTTCTGTGCCTGGCGCGTCGGGCGGCTGCTGGGTTCAGCCCGCCCAGTTTGAGAGGCGAGGCGCAGCATCGTCCGGCTCGCGGGCTTCCAGTGCGCGCGTGGGCGTGCCGATGCAGGTGAATCCCACGAGCTGCTCGCCGTCTTCGCAGAAGGCCCGCACCAGAGCAGGATGCTGGCATTTGCGGCCGCTGAGGATCTTGGCGCCGTAGCCCAGGGCGTGCACGGCGTTCATGAAGTTGCCCATGGCCGCGCCCACGCAGATCCACTGTTCGTGCGGCGGCACCTTGTCCACGGAGGCGATGCGCACCACCCAGGCCACGAGCACCGGGCCGTTGAAGGCGCGCTCGCGCTCGGCGGCCACGTCTTCCTCGTTCTTGCCATCCTCGCGCGCGAACTGTTCAAACAGATCCGCCAGGGTCGGACGCTGCCCTGTGCTGATCTGCACCAGGCGCCAGGGTTGCAGGCGGCCATGGTTGGGGCCGCGCAATGCGGCCTGCACGGCGAGTTGGAGCTCGGCGGCACTGGGCCCCGGCGCGACCATCCAGCGCGGGCCGAGCGAATGGCGACTCAGCAGGGCCTGCAGGGCCGGGGGCAGGGTCTCGGGATGCATCAGAAGCGCAGCTTGTCGTGGATGTGCCGGGCCGCGGCCAACAGCTTGTGGTCTTCGCCCATGCGCCCCACGAGCTGCAGGCCCACCGGCAGCCCTTTGGCGTTGCGTATCAGGGGCAGGTGTACCGCGGGCAGGCCCAGCAGGGACCAGCTGCGGCAGAACAGCGGGTCGCCCGTGGCGGCCAGGCCTTCGGGGGCAGCGCCCGTGGTGCTGGGGGTGAGCAGCACGTCGTGGCGTTCGAACAGGGCGTCAATGCGCAGCCGCCAGTCGGCCGTGCGCTGCAGGTTGGCGGCATGTTGCGCGCCGCTGATGGCCATGCCAGTATCCAGCAGGGCCTGCAGGGCCGGGCTCAGGGCCTCGCGGTGGCGCAGTCGCTCGAAGCTCAGTGAGCGCGCCATCTCGTAACTCATCACGTCCTTCTGCAGCTGGATCAGTTCGCCGAAGTCATGGGAGAGGTTGA
>CALRTF020000320.1:0-4014 GCA_943370985.1 Paenacidovorax caeni | reverse complement strand
TCGCGGAAGGGCAGGCCCTTCTTCACCAGGTAGTCGGCCAGGTCGGTGGCGGTGGCGTAGCCCTTCAGGGCCGCGCGTTCCATCGCCTCCTTCTTGACGCGGATGCCCCCCACCATCTCGGCCATGATGCGCAGCGTGTCGGCCAGCGTGTCGACGGTGTCGAACAGCGGCTCCTTGTCTTCCTGGTTGTCCTTGTTGTAGGTCAGCGGCTGGCCCTTCATCAGCGTCAGCAGCGCCATCAGGTGGCCGACCACGCGGCCGCTCTTGCCGCGCGCCAGTTCGGCGACGTCGGGGTTGCGCTTCTGCGGCATGATGGAACTGCCCGTGCAGTAGCGGTCGGCGAGGTCGATGAAGCCGAAGTTCTGGCTCATCCACAGGATCAGTTCTTCGCTCATGCGGCTGATGTGCACCATGGCCAGCGAGGCGGCGGCCGTGAATTCAATCGCGAAGTCGCGGTCGCTGACGGCGTCCAGGCTGTTCTGGCAGACCTGCGGCAGGCCTTGTTCATCGATCATGCCCAGGGTTCTGGCGACACGTTCGCGGTCCAGCGGGTAGCTGGTGCCGGCCAGCGCGGCCGCGCCCAGCGGCAGGCGGTTCACGCGTTTGCGCACGTCCTGCAGGCGCTCGGCATCGCGCGCGAACATCTCCACATAAGCCAGCATGTGGTGGCCGAAGCTCACCGGCTGGGCCACCTGCAGGTGGGTGAATCCGGGCAGGATGACCTCGACGTTTTTTTCGGCGATATCGACCAGCGCTTTCTGCAGGTCGGCCAGCAGGCCGGTGATCAGGTCGATCTCGCCGCGCAGCCACAGGCGCACATCGGTGGCAACCTGGTCGTTGCGGCTGCGGCCGGTGTGCAGGCGCTTGCCGGCGTCGCCGACCAGCTGCGTCAGGCGCGCCTCGATGTTCAGGTGCACGTCTTCCAGGTCCAGCTTCCACTCAAAATTGCCGGCTTCGATGTCTGTGGTGATCTGCGCCAGGCCCTGCTGGATGGCCGCATGGTCGGCAGCGCCCAGAATGCCCTGCGCCGCCAGCATCTCGGCGTGGGCCAGCGAGCCGGCAATATCGGCCTGCCACAGGCGCTTGTCGAAAAACACGCTGGCGGTGTAACGCTTGACCAGGTCGCTCATGGGCTCGGAGAACAGGGCGGACCAGGCTTGGGACTTTTTGTCGAGTTGACTCACGGGAGGCTTTCTGTGGAGGACCGTCTGGCGGCAGCGATGGCGTCTCGCGGTGACAACATTATTGGGGAAAGTACGGGTCTGACGCCGGTTTTAGGCGGCTGGCCGGTGCAATACTCATGGACCTGATTTTATCTGCGTGCGGGAAATCGCCCTGGCGGGGCGTCCCGGAGCCCCCGGACCGGTCCGCGCGCAGAACCAGATATGGAGTCCGCGCCCTTTTTCATGCAGTTCAAGACCGATCTTTCCTCCTTTGGGGAGTCCACCATGCTGGGCGGCGCCAGCCAGTCCGGGGACGAGCCTGTCCGGCTGCCGCTGCGGGTCATCGTGTTCGACGCCTGCAATGTCGGCGTGGTGCTGCGCGCCGTGGTGTTCACCGAGGCGGTGGTGGGGGTGGGCGCCATGTTCATGGCGGCAGGGTTTGTCGACTGGCTGCTGCGGTTTTCGGTCTTGAGCGGCGGTGTGTTGCCGGCCACGCTGTGCTGGCTGATCGCGGCCTGTGTGCTCAAGGGGCAACTGGCGCGCCTGGCCACGCCGGCCCAGTGGGCGGCCGGCATCGCCATGGGCGTGCTGGCGGGACTGTACGGCTGCGGCTTGCTGGCGGTCATGGGACTGCTCACGCCGGCGCCCTGGGCGGCCAGTGCGGCAGCCGGGGCGCTGCTGTCCTCGGTGCTGGTGGCCGGCCTGGTCTGGCGCGCCAAGGCCCGCACGCCGGCAGCCACCACCGCGCGCCTGGCCGAACTGCAATCGCGCATCCGGCCGCACTTCCTGTTCAACACGCTCAACAGCGCGATTGCCCTGGTGCGCGCCGAACCGGCCAAGGCCGAGGCGGTGCTGGAAGACCTGAGCGAGCTGTTTCGTCACGCGCTGGCGGATTCGACCGAATCCGTGACGCTGGGGCAGGAGATCGAGCTGGCGCAGCGCTACCTGGCCATCGAACAGATCCGCTTCGGGGACCGCCTGCGGGTGCAGTGGAGCCTGGACCCCGAAGCCAATGCCGCCAAGCTGCCGCCGCTGCTGCTGCAGCCGCTGGTCGAGAACGCGGTCCGCCACGGTGTCGAGCCGAGCGCGGCGGGCGCGCAGGTGAAAATAGTCACCGAACGCCGCGGCGGCATGGTGGTGCTCAAGGTCACCAACTCGACCCCGGCCGGCGTCGGCGAACGCGGCCACGGGCTGGCGCTGGCCAATGTGCGCGAGCGCCTGGCGTTGCTGCACGACGTGCAGGCGCAGTTCAAGACCGTGTTTCGCGATGGCATGTTTCAGGTGAGGCTGGAGATTCCCCTATGAGTACAACCCTGCGGGCATTGATCGTGGATGACGAAGCGCTGGCCAGGTCGCGGCTGCGCACCCTGCTCGGCGACTGCACGGCCCCTGGCGCGAGTGTGGCGGCAGAGGCGGCGCATGCAGTGCAGGCCATGGAAGCCTTGCGCCGCGAGGTGTTCGACGTGGTGCTGCTGGACGTCCGCATGCCGGGCGCCGACGGCATCGCGCTGGCCCAGACCATTGCCCAGCTGCCGCAGCCGCCCGCGGTGGTGTTCATCACGGCGCATTCCGAACACGCGGTCAAGGCCTTCGAACTCGAGGCCGTCGACTACCTGACCAAACCGGTGCGGCTTGAACGGCTGCAGCAGGCGCTACAAAAAGTAGAGCGCCTTTCGCAGGCCACAAAAGGGCTGCAGCCGGATTCGAATGAGGAGTGCCTGATCATCCAGGACCGCGGGCGGACCGAGCGGGTGCCGTTGACCGAAGTGCTGTACCTCAAGGCCGAACTCAAGTACATCACGGTGCGGACCCACGCCAAGAGTTACATCCTCGACGGCAGCCTCAACGAACTGGAAGAGCGTTACCCGCAGTTTCTGCGCGTCCACCGCAATGCGCTGGTGGCGCGGCGCGCCGTGCGTGCGCTCGAAAAGCACTTCGACCCGGAAGAAGGGGAAGGCTGGGCGGTGCGGCTCAACGGCATCGAGGAACTGCTGGCGGTCTCGCGGCGCCAGCTCAGCGCGGTGCGCGAAGCCATCGCCGGTTGAAGGCGCGCCCGCAGCCGGTCACTTCCCGCGCAGGCGTCCTACACGGCGCGCGGGCGCCTTCTGCTGAAATCGGTGTACAACGATCAAAACGCGCGCTGCCCACCCGGACCGGCCAGGAGAAACCACCGTGAATGACAAGCTTGTGCCTGCGGCGCCGCCTGATGAGGAGGTCACGACCTTTCCGGAGCCGGAGCGCCTGATGCTGCACATGCCGGTGGACATCCGCAGCATGTCACTGATGGTGCTGGCTGCGCTGGGACTGCTGTTTGTGCTGCACTGGGCCAAGGCGGTCTTCATCCCCGTGATGCTGAGCATCCTGTTCAGTTATGCGTTTTCGCCGCTGGTCAACTGGATGGAGCACAGGCGCGTGCCGCGCTGGCTGGGCTCGGCGATGGTGCTGCTGTCCATCCTCGGCGCCCTGGGCAGCACCGCCTATTCCCTGAGCGACGAAGCCTCGGCCATGGTGGAGTCACTGCCGGTGGCCGCCCAGAAATTCCGCAATGCCCTCAAGCGCAGCACCGGCAAATCCCCCAGCACGCTGGACACCGTGCAAAAGGCGGCAGCGCAGATCGAGCAGGCAGCCCAGGAAAGTGGGACGCCCGGCACCACCCGCGGCGTGACGCGGGTCGTGGTCGAGAAGGCAAGCTTCAACGTCAAGGATTACCTCTGGAGCGGCACCATCGGGCTGATCGCCCTGGTCGGCCAGGCCACGGTGGTGATTTTCCTGACCTATTTCCTGATGCTGTCGGGGGACACCTTCCGGCGCAAGATGCTCAAGCTCGCCGGGCCCAGCCTGAGCGACAAGA
>CALRTF020000319.1:0-4019 GCA_943370985.1 Paenacidovorax caeni | reverse complement strand
CCGTGTATGCCAACCTTGCAAAACTGGCTGACAAGAACTACGGCTCCACCTCCCTGTATCACCAGTTTTATGTAGACGGTGCTTTCAGCGAAACCGACGCCTACGTCAAGGCAACGCCTGCCGCCACGACGGCGTCATGGCGCAACTATCTGCTGGGCTCCCTCGGCGGTGGTGGCCGCGCGGTGATGGCATTTGATGTGACCGACATGAGCTCGCCGGGGGCCAACAACATCAAGTGGGAGTTTTCGAACGTCGACGACAGTGACGTGGGTTATGTCTCGGCGCCGATCGAGGTCGGCGTGTTGCCCAACGGCAGCTGGGTGGCGATTTTCGGCAACGGTCCTTTCAGCACCGATGGCAAGGCCGTGCTGTTTGTCCTCAATCTGGAAACCGGCGCGGCGACCAAGCTGGTGGTGGATGCCGTGACTGCAGCCAACGGCCTGGGCGGCGTCGGCGTGCAGCGCGACGCGAGCGGGTATATCACCAACCTGTTCGCCGGCGACTTGAACGGCAGTCTCTGGAAATTTGACTACAGCGCGGCTGCTGCTTCCAAATTTGTCGTGTCCGGCTCGCAGGCCCTCTTTCAGGCCAGGTCGCCCGCCTCTGAAGCGCAACCGATTACCCAGGCGCCGCTTGTGTACGACCACGCCCTGGGTGGCAAGCTCATCGTCTTTGCAACCGGCAAGCTGCTGGTGGAGGCTGACCGCGACACCACGGGCATCCAGTCGATGTACGCTGTCTGGGACAAGCCGGCCGATACCGTGACCCGTCCGATGGCTCGTGCCTCGCTGGCGGTCCGCACGCTTTCCAAGGTGACAGGTGCCAGCGGCTCCGTCTTTTATGCGCTGTCCGGCGATGCGGTGAATTACAGCAGCCTGGAGCGCGGATGGGTCATTGATCTGTCGCTGACGGAAGGAGGCAGCAACCTGTTGTCGGGCCAGCGGGTGATTTATCCGCCACAAAAGGTCAGCACGCGCCTGGCCCTGCTCAGTACCATTGCCCCGGCCGAACAGGCGGCGGTTTGCACGGCGGCCACTGGTCTGGGCGCCAATTACCTGATTCCTGTCCAGGAAGGCCTGAACCCGTCGTACAAATTGTTCGACACCAACGGCGATGGGTTCTTCACCTCCGCAGATGCTTCTGTGGCGGGTTATGCCACCAACGTCGACGGCATCGATTCGGTGATCAAGGGATTGGCCCCACCCGCCGTGCCCGGCGACTGCCAGAAAATCAGTTTGCAAAATACCACCGGGCAAGTCACGGCGTGCGAAGAGGTGGAGCTGCCGCCGACAGGCACCACCACGACCATCAGGGACCGCACCTGGCGTCGTATCATCAATCCGCCCATCCGGTAAGACATTGACAAGGACCAGCCATGACGCAGCGTGATCGCCCTTCACACCTTGGCGTGAGGAAGAACGCCGGTTTCACCCTGATTGAAATCATGATCGTCGTTGCGATCATCGGCATCCTTGCCGCCGTTGCGTTGCCGAGTTACACCGAATACATACGGCGCGGCGACAGGGCGGCAGCCCGCTCGGCGTTGCTCGAAGCGCAGCAATTCATGGAGCGTTACTATGCGGCCAACAGCCGCTACACCACCACCGATGCCGGCACGACCAGCCCGACATTGCCGACAAAATTGCAGGCGGTCCCGGTCGAAGCGCCGAAATACGACCTCGCCCTGAGCGGGCCGGCGGTCAATTCCTATACCCTGACCGCCACGCCGCGTGTCGCGGACCCCAAGTGCGGAAACCTGACGCTGACCAATACCGGTGTCAAAGGCAGGAGCGGCTCAGGCTTGTCCATCCAGGATTGCTGGAAATAGGACCGGAAGCGATTCCGGAAATCCCCTGCGCTTGAAGGGCGCCCCCTAGCGCCGCACTTCGTCGACCAGGGTCTTGAACTCGTCGATGTCCTCGAAGCTGCGATAGACGCTGGCAAAACGGACGTAAGCCACCTTGTCGAGCTTTTTCAGCTCGCGCATCACCAGCTCCCCCAGCCGCGTGGAAGGCACTTCACGCAGGCCGAGGTTCAGCAGTTTTTCCTCGATCCGCTCGATCGCAGAGTCCACCTGCTCGGTGCTGACCGGGCGTTTGCGCAAGGCGAGGTTCATGGAACCCAGGATCTTGCTGCGTTTGTACTCGATGCGGCGGCCGTCCTTTTTGACAATCGCCGGAAAGTTGACGTCGGGACGTTCGTAGGTGGTGAAGCGTTTTTCACAGGCGCCGCACTGACGGCGGCGGCGTATGAAGTCTGCGTCTTCCGACACCCGGGTCTCCACCACCTGGGTTTCAAGGTTGCCGCAGAACGGGCATTTCATGCCGAAAGGGCTCGAATTTTTAGCATGGTTGGCCTCCAGCCCTTGTGTGACAGGCGCAGGCAGCTATCAAAAGAGTAGCGCCTGCGTTCATGCCTGTTCAGCGGTAGACCGGGAAGCGGCTGGTCAGGGCATTGACCTTGGCACGCACCGCCTCGATGTTCGCCGTGTCACGCGGGTTGTCGAGCACGTCGGCGATCAGGTTGGCGGTCAGCCGCGCTTCCTCGTCCCTGAAGCCGCGTGTGGTCATCGCCGGCGTGCCGATACGCACGCCGCTGGTGACCATCGGTTTTTCCGGATCGTTGGGAATGGCGTTTTTGTTGATGGTCATGTGGGCGCTGCCCAGCACCGCTTCGGCTTCCTTGCCGGTGATGCCCTTGGCACGCAGATCCACCAGCATCACATGGCTTTCGGTGCGGCCGCTGACGATGCGCAGGCCGCGCTCGGTCAGGGTGTCCGCCACGATCTGTGCGTTTTTCAGCACCTGCTGCTGGTAGGTCTTGAACTCCGGCGCCAGCGCTTCCTTGAAAGCGACGGCTTTCGCGGCAATCACATGCATCAAGGGGCCGCCCTGCAGGCCGGGGAAGATGGCGCTGTTGATGGCTTTTTCGTGCTCGGCCTTCATCAGGATGATGCCGCCGCGCGGGCCGCGCAGGCTTTTGTGCGTGGTGGAGGTCACGACGTCGGCATGCGGCACCGGGTTCGGGTACACACCCGCAGCCACCAGGCCGGCGTAGTGGGCGATGTCCACCATGAAGATGGCACCCACGGCCTTGGCGACTTTGGCGAAGCGCTCGAAGTCGATGCGCAGGCTGTAGGCCGAGGCACCGGCGATGATCAGTTTGGGTTTGGACTCGTGCGCCTTGCGCTCCATCGCGTCGTAGTCGATTTCTTCCTTGTCGTTCAGGCCGTAACTGACGACGTTGAACCACTTGCCGCTCATGTTGAGGGCCATGCCGTGGGTCAGGTGGCCGCCTTCGGCCAGGCTCATGCCCATGATGGTGTCGCCGGGCTTGAGGAAGGCCAGGAAGACGGCTTCATTGGCCGATGCGCCGCAATGCGGCTGCACATTGGCGGCTTCGGCGCCGAAGATCTGCTTGATGCGGTCGATCGCCAGCTGCTCGGCCACGTCCACGTGTTCGCAGCCGCCGTAGTAGCGGCGGCCCGGGTAGCCTTCGGCATATTTGTTGGTGAGCTGCGAGCCCTGCGCCGCCATCACGGCGGGTGAGGCGTAGTTTTCGCTGGCGATCAGCTCGATGTGGTGCTCCTGGCGCGCATTTTCAGCGACGATGGCAGCCCACAGTTCGGGATCGGTTTGTTCGACGAGGATGTTTCGGTGGTACACGGCAGTCCTTCAAGACGTGGTCCCTGTCCTGGCACCGGGGGTGCATGAAACAAGGGCTGCCCAGGCGAACGGCTGAACGCCGCTGTCACCGATGACAGCCGGCGGTGCGCTTCCCAGTGGTATCCCACGTCAGCCTTGCCCTGTAATCAGGGCAAGCCTATCGCCAGTCGCGCACCTGCCTAGTGTAACGGAGTCGCTGTTCCGGCCGGTCCGGTCCCGGCCAAAACCCTCAGGACACCGACAGGCTGGCGACCTTCTCGCTGGTCTTGGGACCGGGCATGTCCGGGCTGTCCGTGCCCAGCGGCAGGGAGGCCGGGATGGCCAGCGGCGGCCGCACCGGTGCATAGGCCGGCG
>CALRTF020000318.1:0-4046 GCA_943370985.1 Paenacidovorax caeni | reverse complement strand
AGGATCTGGAAGACACCTTGGGGATTGCCGTTGGCATCCAGGATCCGACCTTGCTCGCTTACGTCAACCAGTTCTTGTCCGAGAGTTCGGAAAAACTGACCATTGACAAGGTGCTCAAGGCACTGGACAAGTAACTGATTAACCAGGGTTCGCGATGATCAATCTCAAAAAACTGTATGCGTTTGCGCTCAATCCCTGGGTGGTGATTGCCAGCCTGTCAGCGGGCTTCATGCTTGGAATGTACATGCCGGCGCTTGGCCTCAAGCTGGGGTTTGTGGGCGATGTTTATGTCGACCTGCTCAAGATGATTGCCTTGCCGTTCATGGTGTCGGCGGTCATCTTCAGCCTGCAACGGCTGTTTCGTGAGGGTGGAGCCGGCGGCCTGATGGCACGTGTGGCCGTGGTTTTTGCCGTGTTCTCCGTGGTGGTCGCACTGCTGGGGGCACTGACGCTGCTGGTCATGAAACCGGGAGAAAACCTGTCGACCGAAACCATGCAGACATTTGGCAAGATCGTTGGCAGCGACCTGAATTCCAGCGACACGGTGATGAGCCTGCAGGGTGTCGATGCACCCGTTAAATCCGTCAGCTTCACCGAAGTGCTGGTGAGCCTGGTGCCCTCCAACATCTTTGCTGCACTCGCCAGCGGCGACACGCTCAAGGCCCTGGTCTTCGCACTGTTGTTCGGGTTTGCGGTGGGGCAGGTGCCCTCGCGCGTTTCCGACGGGCTGACGCAATCGCTGGAAACCATTTATCACTCCTGCCAGACCCTGATGCGGTGGCTGAACTACCCGCTGCCCGTGATTCTTTTCTGCATGAGCGCTGCGCAGATGGCCAAGACCGGGATTGGCCCGCTCCAGGCGATGGCGCAATTTGTCCTCGCTTTTTTCGTTGCCTCCCTGCTGGCGCTGGTGATTGCGACGCTCATCATCTGGAAGCGTTCCAATTCGACATTGGGCCAGACCCTCAATGCCCTGCGCGGGCCGTTTGCGCTGGCGCTTGCAACCCGCAGCAGCGCCACCTGCATGCCGATCATGATTGAAAGCCTTGCGGATCGCCTGGGCTTCGCGCGCTCACGCGTCGAATTGATGGTGCCGCTGAGCGTGTCTCTGCTGAGAATCGGGCCGGTCATTTATTACGTGGCGGCCACCGTGTTCATTGCGCAGTTGTACGGCAAGCCGCTCGGGATCACCGAGCTGGCGGTCATTCTGTCGGCATCCATCCTCGCCGGATTTGCCTCTGCCGGCATGACCGGGTTGCTGACGGTCTCGCTGGTCGGCCTGACCTGCAGTTACCTTGGGCTGCCATTTGAGGCCGCATTCATTCTGTTCCTCGCGGTGGATCCGATCTGTGACATGCTGCGGACGCTGGTGCTGGTGATCGGCAACAACGCTGCGGTGTCGCTGATTTGCCCCCGTCCCTTGAAGATTTAGGGGCCTGCATGTCGCGCATTGGTGTTTTCGGGGGAATGGGACCGTCAGCGACGGTCGACTTCCTTGACAAGCTCGTCAGGCTGACGCCTGCCTCGCGCGACCAGGATCATTTGCCGGTGATTGTCGCCAGCCTGCCGCATATCCATGACCGCTCCAGCGCGATTCTGGGACGGGGGCGGGATCCGCTTCCACAATTGCTGGCGGGTATAGAGATGCTCAACCGCGCCGAAGTGGGTGTGATCGCCATTCCCTGCAACTCCTCGCATCACTGGTTTGATGAAATGAGCCGTTGCAGCAAGGTGCCGCTTCTGCACATCGCCAAGGCCTGTGTAGAGGCGATTGCCCCGGCGGCGGGTGCACGTGTCGCGATTTTCGCCACCCGAGGTGCGTTGGCCTCGGGTTTTTACCAGCGCGAACTCGCTGCCCGCGGCATTGAATTCATGATCCCCGATCCTGACCGCACGCAGATCGAAGTCGACGCCTGCATCCGTGAGGTCAAGGCCGGCAATCTGGCAGCAGGTGCGCAACATCTTTCGAAGGCTTGCCAGGATGCCGCGCGCCAGGGGGCCAGCACGCTCATCATGGGTTGTACGGAGCTTCCCATTGCGAGCAGGCAAGCCGATGTGTCGGGCCTGGTTCTGATCGACAGCTCGCTGGAGCTGGCCCGGGCCAGTGTTGCCTTTGCCCTTGACAGAGGGTGGAACCGGACCGGATGGGACTCCTGAAGCGCCTGTCGAACAGCCCGCTGGCGCTCCTGCTGTGTGTGCTGGGGGGTGGCCTGGTCGGCTGGCTCGCGCCCTCCCTGGGCGGCCAGGCGTTTGTCGTCGGACAGATTTACCTCGCACTGGTGAACATGGCTGCCCTGCCGCTGCTGGTGGTCGCCACTTTTTTCGGCTTGCGCCAGACACTGGCATTGCCGCAGCCCGGCAGGCGAACCCTGATGATTGTGGCCCTGGCGATCGGCCTGGTGGTGCTTTGCGCCGTCCTTGGCGCGTTTTTGGGTGTTCTGGCCGGGCCTGGCCAGAATCTGAGCCCTTCCAGCCGCGAGTACCTTGGAACTCTGGTGCAAGGCGCCGGGGGCGATGCGGCCAACGCCGAAATTTCGCTGTACGACGCAGGCGCTGCGACGGAGGCGGCATCCGGGCACTGGGCGGTGGTTCCCGACAACTTTTTCCGTGCACTGGCGGAGGGGCAATCGCTGGGCATTTTGCTGTGTGCCATTCTTTTCGGGCTGGCGTTCGCCGCTTTGGTGAAGGCGCAAAGCAGTTCATTGATGGGGATATTCGAGGCGATTTACCGGGCACTCGAGTTGATCATTTCACGCGTCAACATGTTCATTCCCGTGCTTGCCTTCGGGATGGCTGCGTACTTCGTGGCGAACACCGAAGCCCGGACCGTCCATGCCATGGGCAGTTTTCTGGCGTCGTTCTTCATTTTTGCCTTCGCCCTGTCGGCGCTGGCCACGATGCTGATCTGGAAGAAGTCCGGGCTTCCTGCCGGCATGGTTCTCTCGGCGTTGAAGACGCCGGCCCTGATCAGCCTGACATCGGCCAGCACAACGGCGACCATTCCCGACACGATAGAGGCCATGAGTTCGCGTTTGGGTTTCAGCCGGGGAATCGCGGAACTTGTGATTCCGATTTCTTCTGTTTTCATGCGCTCAGGGGCGGCACTTTATTTCTCGCTGCTCGCGGTTTTTGTGGCCAATATTTATGGCCGGCCCGTCGCCGCCGAGGAATTTCTGGTGATTTGCCTGGGTGCTTCCATGGCGGCGTTTGCCTCGGCAGGCAACAACAGTCTGGCCGCCGTCGGATTTGCCAGCATTGTGCTCACGATGCTCAAGCTGCCGATCGAGGCCGCTCTGGCGCTGTTTCTGGCCATCGACCTGGTTTGCGAAGGCCCCCGCAATCTGCTCACCCTGCTGTTCGCCTGCGTGCTGATCGTCCTCGTCTCCGCAGGACTGCCCTCGGAACGTGTGGAGCCGGTCACTTCCGCAGACGCGGGTACATTGAAGCCGATCCGGTTTGTTTTTTCCAGGGCCAGCGTGTTGTTGGCGCTTGCCTGTGTCCTGCTGGTCGCGATATTGATTACGATTGCGGGTGTTGGCGTCGGCATGCGCAAGAGCGAAGCGGGGCCCATTCGGCCGTACGCCATGGGCCTGCTGGCGGTACACGGAAACAGGTCCGTTTAAGAAAATGATGAAATTCCTAAAGATTTGCTTGATAGCATGGATGGTCGCGAGCCTGTCAGCATGCGGCGCCCTGACGAAGGTCGGCGACTTTTTTGCGACCAAGGGCAGCCGTCTTGACTGGAAAGGCGTGACCGTGGTCGCCTCGGAGGGCGCCAACCTCAATACCCCGGTGGCCCTGGATGTGGTGCTGTTGCGTGATGACGCCACACTGGGCATGGTGTCCGCCCTGTCGGCGGCCAAGTGGTTTGCTTCCCGTGGCGACCTGGCCAAGACCTTTCCCGAAGGCTTGAGTTACCAGAGCCTGGAGATTGCCCCCAGCCAGACATTGAAGCTTCCCGCCAGCGCGTTCGGGGCGTCGCGTCTGGTAGGGGTCATACTTTTTGCAGATTACCTGACGCCGGGCGAACACCGGGTGCGCGTGGA
>CALRTF020000317.1:0-4058 GCA_943370985.1 Paenacidovorax caeni | reverse complement strand
CCTGCTGATCTCTGTGGTGTCCTACCAGTTCGTTTCGCGTTCCATCGAGAGCTGGTTCGACGTGCAGGTCGAGGGCGCGCTCGAGGCCGGCCTGGGCCTGGGGCGGGCCACGCTGGAAACCCTGTCCAACGACCTGGCCACCAAAACCCGCTCCGCCTCTGTGTCCCTGCAGGACGCGCCTGACGTGGTGGCCGGCCTGATGCTGGAGCGCCTGCGCGAGCAGCTCGAGGTGCGCGACGCCATCCTCTGGAGTGCCAGCGGCCAGCTGCTGGCCAGCGCGGGCGACTCGCGCTTCCTGCTCAACCCCGAGCGGCCCGCGCCCGCGCAGCTGCGCAAGGCACGCAGCCAGCGCGCCGTGACCTGGATCGAAGGGCTGGAGGATGGCACCGCCATGGCCCCGGCCCAGGCCCGCATCAAGGCCCTGGTGCTGGTGCCGCGCACCGGGCTGGACATCCTGGACGAACCACGCTTCCTGCTCGTGACCCAGATCCTGCCCGAGAGCCTGGTGGCCAACGCCCTGGCCGTGACCGAGGCGCACCGCGAATACCAGGAGCGCGCGCTGGCGCGGCAGGGCCTGCGGCGCATGTACATCGGCACGCTCACGTTGAGTCTCTTTCTGGCCGTCTTCGGTGCCGTGCTGCTGGCCGTAGTACTGGGCAACCAGATCACGCGGCCGCTGCTGCTGCTGGCCGAGGGCGTGCGCCAGGTGGCTGCAGGCGACCTCACGCCCAAGGCCGCGCTGCAGGGGCGCGACGAGCTTGGCGGCCTGACACGATCGTTTGCCGACATGACCCAGCAGCTGGCCGATGCACGCCGCGCCGTCGAGGTCAGCATGGAGCAGGTCAACGCCGCACGCGAGAACCTGCAGACCATTCTGGACAACCTGACGGCCGGCGTCATGGTGCTCGACGCCAATGGCGTGATCCAGTCCGTGAACCCCGGCGCCACCCGCATCCTGCGCGTGCCCATGGCCGCCTGGGAGGGCCGGCGCCTGGCCGACATCGAGGGACTGGAAGAGTTCGCGCGCAGCGTGAAGCAGCAGTTCGACCGTTTCGTGGAGGAGCGCGCGGAGCACGCGCTGGACCACTGGCAGCAGTCCTTCGAGCTCGGCCCGCCTTCGGGCTCGCCCGCAGCCGACAGCGCCGACGGCCGCGGCACCCTGACCCTGGTGGCGCGCGGCGCCGAGTTGCCGGGTAAGGCTTGGCTGCTGGTCTTCGACGACATCTCCGAGATCGTCTCGGCCCAGCGCGCCCAGGCCTGGGGCGAGGTGGCGCGCCGCCTGGCGCACGAGATCAAGAACCCGCTCACGCCCATCCAGCTCTCGGCCGAGCGGCTGGAGCGCAAGCTCGCTGGCAAGGTGCCCGAGCCCGAACAGGCCGTGGTGACCAAGTCGGTCAAGACCATCGTCGACCAGGTCGATGCCATGAAGCGCCTGGTCAACGAATTCCGCGACTACGCGCGCCTGCCTGCGGCCGAGCTCCATGCCCTGGATCTGAACGTCCTGGTCGGCGAGGTGCTGCAGCTCTACGGCGGCTCCACCGCCCGCATCCCCGTGGCCAAGGATCTGGACGCGCGCTGCCCGCCCGTCATGGGTGACGCGCAGCAGCTGCGCCAGGTGCTGCACAACCTGGTGCAGAACGCGCAGGACGCGACCGAGAGCGCCGGGCGCAGCGGGCCTGAATTCCCCGTCACCGTGCGCACCCAGTGGGTCGAGGCCAGCGGCCGCGTGCGCCTGAGCGTGCTCGACTGGGGTACGGGCTTTCCCGAGGCCATCCTCAAGCGCGCCTTCGAGCCCTACGTCACCACCAAGCCCAAGGGCACGGGCCTGGGCCTGGCCGTGGTGAAGAAGATTGCCGACGAGCACGGGGCCCGGATCGACCTCGCCAACCGCCTGGCCGAGGACCAGGTGGTAGGGGCTCAAGTATCGTTATCATTCGCAGTGGAGAAGCCGGCCCCCGCCTGAGCCCTCCGGACCACACGAAAGACCCAGCGTTCACACCATGGCAAACATACTGGTAGTCGATGACGAACTCGGCATTCGTGACTTGCTGTCCGAGATCCTCAACGACGAAGGACACAGCGTCGAAGTGGCTGAGAACGCCGCCCAGGCGCGGCAGGCCCGGCAGAACGAGCGCCCCGACCTCGTCCTGCTCGACATCTGGATGCCCGACACCGATGGTGTCACTTTGCTGAAGGAGTGGTCCACCGCCGGCCTGCTGACCATGCCCGTGATCATGATGAGCGGGCACGCCACCATCGATACCGCGGTCGCCGCCACGAAGATCGGCGCCCACTCCTTCCTCGAAAAACCCATTACCCTGCAGAAGCTGCTCAAGGCCGTGGAGCAGGGCCTGGCCCGCAACGCCCCGTTGCCGGCTGCTGCGGCGCCCCTGGGGGGGCTCACGCACGGCACCGGCGAGGGCTTGGCCGGCCTGGCGGCGCCGATGATGCCCGCGGTCGAGACCGGCCCGCAGTCGCAGCAGAACTTCCAGCTCGACAAGCCCCTGCGCGAAGCCCGTGACGAATTCGAGAAGGCTTATTTCGAATACCACCTCGCGCGCGAAAGCGGCTCCATGACCCGCGTGGCCGAGAAGACAGGCCTGGAGCGCACCCACCTCTACCGCAAGCTCAAGCAGCTGGGCGTGGACCTGAGCCGCGGCAAGCGCAACAGCGCCTGAGCCGCCCGGACCCGGCCTCAAGTACTGCTATAATTTCACCTCTCTTGGCCCGGTAGCTCAGTTGGTAGAGCAGCGGATTGAAAATCCGCGTGTCGGTGGTTCGATTCCGCCCCAGGCCACCAGAATTTCTCAGAAAGCCATCCTCTCCGGGATGGCTTTTCATCTTCTGCAGTGCCCGGCCCCGTGAGGACAGGCTGACGGCGATGCAGTCCGACCCCGTTCCACCCCGGCACCGTCTTGCCTGCATGGCGGTGCCGGTCCGTCGTGGTATCCCCAGCGGATCGCCACGCCAGCCGCATCTGCCCGCCGGTACGCCAGGCGACGGCCGCCAGATGCATCCCGGGCACATGCCCACGACCGTAACCGGAGTCCACCATGGCCCTCGACCAATTCGCCCCCGAGCACGCTGCATCCCTCGCCCAAGTCATGGACGCGCTCAGCACGCGCACGCTGAACCACTTCGCGGCAGAAGCGCGAGAGAACGGTGAAAGCCTGCAGGACGCCTTCGAGCGCTACGAGATTGACTACGCCTGGCATGTCCTGGGTTCGGAGCGTCTGCGCGAGGCCACGCTCGCGCACCTGGCAGGCCGCCAGCAGGTGGTGACCGCTGCGCAGAAGGAGGCCCTGGCCGGCATCCTGCAAGCGGCCGCCGCGGCCCAGGCCTCGGATCTGCTGATGAGCTTTGACAACGACGTGCCGGAAAAGCTCGCGGAATGCCTGTCCGCGGCCTGGGCCTCGCGCGGCACCCACTGATTGATGGGCGCACCCGGCGGCGCGGGGGGTCTCAGGGCCGCAGGTTCAGCATCTGGACCAGCTCGGCCGGGCTGGGGCGCATCGCCTCGGGCAGGGCGGCCAGATAGCATTCCAGCACGAAGGTCGCGTACCCGTGCACCAGGGACCAGGCGCCAATGGCCAGCTTCATGACGCCCGGGGCCTGCACGGGCTCGCCGCGCAGCTCGGCGGCCAGCTCGACGAGCACGCCGAAGGCCGCGCCGGAAGCGGCGCGGAATGTCTCATCCGATTCGAAACGCCCCTTCTGGCTGAACATCAGGCGGAAGAGTCCGGGCGCGTTCTGCGCGAAATCGATGTAGGCCTCGCCGGCCAGACGCAGGCGCTGCGTGGCTTCCGCGCGCGGCTGGCTTTGGAGCCGGGACAGCATGTGCTGGCGCAGCTCCATAAAACCGTCGGCCGCGACCTGGGTCAGCAGCGCCTCCTTGTTGGCGAAATGGCGGTAACTGGCGTTCACGCTCACGCCCACATGCTGAGCCAGCTCGCGCAGGCTCAGCGCTGTCTCATCGGCCGTGGCGAGCCGTTCGCGCGCCGCGGCCAGCAGGGCGGCGCGCAGGGTGCCGTGGTGGTAGCTGGTGGACATGGTGTCGT
>CALRTF020000316.1:0-4075 GCA_943370985.1 Paenacidovorax caeni | reverse complement strand
CAGCGTGTCGCCCCCGACCAGCCCACCCGGCGGATGCACCAGCACGTTGTGGCAGACCGCCTCACCTTCAGGGTAGAGGCTTTGCAGGATGCGCAAGGGGCCTTCATGGCGGAAGTGCGCGACTGTTTTGCCGGCCTGCAGGGTGTAGTCAAGGGAGAGCGTTGCGGTCCAGGCCATCGGTTTAGTTTAACCGGGGCTGTGGGCAGCCCCGCCCTCCTGGGTGCTACTGAATTTGTAGCTGCTTACGCTTGGCTGGCGTGGGCTAGAGGCATATTTGTTTAGTAATATGGCTTCCGCCGGGTGCTGCAGTTTGCCTGCGCCTGCTGGCCGGGGGTTGCCCGGCGGCAACTCACTTTCTTTTGCTTCGCCAAAAGAAAGTAAGCAAAGAAAAGGCGACCCTGCTGTCTGCGTCCCCTCTTCGCTGTCGCTGCGAGGGGCAACCTGCGGTGCTCGGTCCAGCCGGGGTCGAGCTCGAACTCGGCTTCGCCTCAGACAATCGCTCGCCCTGATCCGTCTGGACCTCCGCTCCTCGGCGCATACAGAAGGGTGGGGAGATCGAATACCAGAGACAAAATCCGGAGTCCTTGAAGCGCAAAGCGCTTCAAGGATGGGAATCCCAACGAACGGTCATGTTTGCACGCGAGCGCAGCGCACGCGGCCACATGAGGCTCCCTTCTCTCGCCCAGCGGGGCGAGGGAAGGGCGGGGGGTTGGGAGTGGGGAGTTGAAAGCACTGCCCGGCGCAGACCATGCACGCCGCGTGACGCCGCGAATCGGTCTTCAGGCAGCTGCCAGCTGCCGCACATCGCGCGCATCCTTGACCCGTTCGGCCAGGTGGGCCAGCGCTTCCTGGACCTGGTCGACCAGGATCAGGCAGAGGTCGCCGGGCTGCAGGCGCTCGAGGGCGGTATCGATGGCGATGAATTCGCCGCGGATTTCGTCGATGCGGGTGGTGCGCGACGCGCCGGCCAGGCCTTCGCGCAGCAGGGCCATGACCTCGCCGTCGGCCCGGCCGCGCTGGGCCGCGTCCTGGTAAAGCAACACATCGTCAAACGCCTTGCCGAGGATGATGGTCTGGTCGCGGATGTCGTTGTCACGGCGGTCGCCGGCCCCGGAAATCACGACACTGCGGCGTTGTCCCTTGCTGGCCGGCATGGCATCGACGGCGGCCACGAGCGCGCGCATGGCGTCGGGGTTGTGGCCGTAGTCGGCGATCACGGTGGCGCCCCGGTAGTCCATCACATTGAAGCGGCCCGGCGCGTTGTGCGCATCGCTGACAAAACTGGCCAGGCCGCTCTTGATGGTTTCCCACTGGATGCCGACTGCCCAGGCCGCGGCCACTGCGGCCATGACGTTTTCGACCTGGAAGCTGATGCTGCCGGCGCGGGTCAGCGGCACATGTTGCAGCGACACGCGTTCGCGCCAGGCGCCTTCGGCGGCAACAATCGCATTGCCGTCCACATACACGGTGCGTTTGCCCTGGGCACGGTGGGTGGCCATCAGCGGGTGGTGGCGGTCGGCCGCGAAGAAGATCACGTTGCCGGGGCAGGTGGGCGCCATCGCGGCCACGATCGGGTCGGCGGCATTGAGCACCGCGTAACCCGCCGGTGCCACGTTCTGCACGATCACGCGCTTGAGCACGGCCAGATCCTCGACCGTGGTGATGTAGTTCAGGCCGAGGTGGTCGCCGCTGCCGACGTTGGTGACGACGGCCACCTGGCAGCGGTCAAAGCCGAGGCCTTCGCGCAACACGCCGCCGCGCGCCACTTCAAACACCGCGGCATCCACGTCGGGGTGCATCAGCACGTTGCGTGCGCTTTTCGGGCCGCTGCAGTCGCCGCTGTCGGTCTGCCGGCCGTCCACGTACACACCGTCGGTGTTGGTCATGCCGCAGCGCAAGCCGCTGGCCGCCAGCAGGTGCGCGATCAGGCGCGTCACCGTGGTTTTGCCGTTGGTGCCGGTCACGGCCACCACCGGCACGCGGCCATCGTCACCGTGTGCAAACAATTCGTTGATCATGGCGCCGCCGACAGCGCGGCCCTTGCCGTAAGACGGCGACAAATGCATGCGCAGGCCGGGTGCGGCATTGACCTCGACCACGCCGCCGTTTTGCGCCTCCAGCGGACGCAGGACACTTTCGCAGACCACGTCGACGCCGCAGATGTCCAGGCCAATCATCTGGGCGGCTGCCACGGCACGTGCGGCGACTTCCGGATGCACATCGCCGGTCACGTCGGTGGCGGTGCCGCCGGTGCTGAGGTTGGCGTTGTTGCGCAGAATCACGCGGCGCCCGCGTGCCGGAATCGATTCCGGCGTCAGGTCCTGGACCGCCAGCCGCGCCACGGCAATTTCGTCAAAGCGGATCTTGGTCAGCGAGGTGGCATGGCCTTCGCCGCGCCGCGGGTCCTGGTTGACGATGTCGACCAGTTCACGCACGGTGTGCAGGCCGTCGCCCAGCACCTGGGGCGGCTCGCGGCGCGACGCGGCCACCAGCTTGTTGCCGACCACCAGCAGGCGAAAGTCGTTGCCCGGCAGGAATTTTTCGATCAAGACCTCGCCGTATTCGGCGGCGGCGCGGAAAGCGATGTCGAGATGGTCACGCGTGACGATGTTGACCGTGACGCCTTTGCCCTGGTTGCCGTCCAGCGGTTTGGCGACGACGGGCAAGCCGATCTGCAGGGCCACAGCCCAGGCGTCGTCGGCATCGGTGACGGGACGGCCGGTCGGCACCGGCACGCCGGCGGCAAGCAGCAGCTTTTTGGTCAGGTCCTTGTCCTGGGCAATCGATTCGGACACGGCGCTGGTGGCGTCGAGCTCGGCGGCCTGGATGCGGCGCTGGCGCGAGCCCCAGCCGAACTGCACCAGGCTGCCGCGTGTCAGGCGTCGGTAGGGAATGCCGCGCGCGACAGCCGCGTCCACGATGGCGCCGGTGCTGGGGCCTATGCGTTCGTCCTCGTCGAGGTCACGCAGTTGGGCTATCGCCGCTTCCACGTCGAACGTGGTTTCATGCAGCGCGGCAAATACCAGCGCCTGGGCCAGTTCCAGCGCAAGGCGGCCGACGGCTTCCTCGCTGTATTCGATCACGGTCTGGTAAACGCCAGGCTCCAGCGTGGCGGCGGTATGGCTGAAGGTGACAGGGCAGCCGGCGTTGGCCTGCAGCGCCAGCGCGGCCGACTCCAGCACATGGGCCAGCGACACCGGGCCGGCATAACCGCCGGGGCGCAGTGCGCCTATGGCCGGGAACAGCGAGCGCACGCGCGGCTCGAAGCCGGGCAGCCGGTCGATGGAACACTGGGCCTCGTCGCACGCAACAATCGCTTCGAGGGCCGTGTGGCGGCTCCACAGGTTGGGGCCGCGCAAGGCACGGATGCGCGAGACGTTCATGGCAGGGTCTTTCGGGGCTGGGCGGCGCTGGATTCGAAAGCCTCGATGCCTGCGCCAATGAGGTTGAGGGGGATGCCCAGTGCCCAGGCCGCGGCAATGGCGGCGAGCAGGCTGTCTTCCGGGGTCGGGGCGTGGCGGTCCTGCCAGATGGCGAGCTTGTCGAGCCCGGGCAGGAAGACCTCGCTGCTGCCGGTGGCCAGTACCACCTGGCCCTGGCGCATGAACACGGCGCGGCCGCCCTTGTCCAGGTGTTCGCCGAGTCCCGCCGAAGCCGGATCCAGCGCATAAAAAATGACTTCGCCATCGCACAGGCCGGCCATGCCGACGATGGCCGGGTCGGCGGCGTTGAGCACGGCCACGCCGTCGGGCAGCACCACATCGACCTGCGAACGCATGACCTTGAACATCGGTTCCGGCTCGAGCACGTCGAACTCGGCGAGCTGCTCCCAGCCGCCCAGGTCGGTGACCACGCCGACCTGGCAGCGGTCATACGCCAGGCCGGTGCGCAAAATGGTGTCGGCACTGTTTTCAAACACCGCGGCCTCGACCGCGCGGTTGATCAGCAGGCGCTGGCCGGCTTCCCAGCGGGTGCCGTCGGTTTTGTCCAGGCAGCGCCCGTCCACGAACAGGCCGTCGCGGCAGGCCAGGCCGGTGTGGCGGCCCGAGAGTTGCAGCAGCCAGGCCACCAGCCG
>CALRTF020000315.1:0-4086 GCA_943370985.1 Paenacidovorax caeni | reverse complement strand
GCCCGGAGGGTGTTTATATTTGTGCATGTCGGTCTTTTGTTGTTTCCCTGCCTTTGCACCTCTGGTGAAGCTTTGTGTCCTTTCATTTGGGGGAGATGGAGAGGGGGGGCGTGCGCCGGATTCTGACTTTGAGCGCCCGAATGACGAGCCTCAACGAGACCGGAGCTTGCTGCTCGCGCTGATCCTCGCCACGTCGCTTCACATCCTGCTGTTCCTGGCCTTGACGGCACAGCCCGGCATGAAGCGAGGCGCCGAGGCCGTCTCCTTTCAAGTCGAGTTGCGGCCCGCCTTTCAGGCACAAACAGTGACGCAGCGGCCGGCCGCACTTCCCCAGCCGGCCCCGCCCGAGGCCGTGACGATGGACGCTTCGGATGCAGAGCTGGCCATCGAGCAGAAGGCCCCGGCGCAACAGGAGCGCGTGGAGCAGGAGCAGCCCTTGCCCGAGAAGCCGCAGCAGGAGGAGGAGCGGCAGGAACTGCGTGAACAAAAACAGGGCTGCATCGGTCCCGAAGAGATGGCCCGGCTTGAACAGGAGCGCAGAAGCGGCAGCGAGCAGCCCGGCGACGGCCGGGCGGTGGAACTCGGCATCCCTTGCGTCGAGGGTTAGCGGCAAAAAACGGGGGCGCCCGGCGTGCATGACGGGGCGGACGGCTCCCCGGGTTCCGCAGCGTACCGTCCGGCGGGTTCACCTGACCACACATCGGGACAGACTGTTGCGCCAAAAGCGCCCCAAGTAAGCTGTCGGCATGAAACCTCGCCAGTCCGGCTTTACCTTGATCGAATTGCTGATGACCCTCACGGTCGTCGCGATTCTGGCCACCCTCGCGGTGCCCAGTTTCAGGTCGCTGTTTGTCAAACGCTCCGTCGCGTCGGCAGCAGATGCATTCGTGGTGGACATGCGTTATGCGCGTTCGGAGTCCATCAAACGCTCGGCGCGTGTCACGATCTGCAGCTCTTCCACGGGCACAGGCTGTGCCACGGTGGCCCAAGCCTGGAAGGATGGCTGGATCGTGTTCATCGATATGGACGGTGACGGACTCGTTGATTCGGCGGATGGCGATGAAATCGTTCGGGTCCAGCAGGCCTTGCCCAGCATTTTGTCGATGGAGAGCAGTACGCCTGGCACGGATCTGCGGAGATTTGTTTTTCAGCCGGCAGGGTGGTCAAAAGCGTCTGCCCAGACCTTTGTTCTGACCCCCTCAGGAGGCGATGGTGCGTCCTACACGCGCCTGATCTGCGTCTCCAACCAGGGCCGGGCCTCGCTTCGCCCCGAAGGAGTCACCTCATGCGCCTAGCCGGCACTCTGTCCCGCCGAGCGGGTGTGCGATCCGCAAGGCGCGTCTCGCTGATGGGCGGGTCGCTGATCGAGGTATTGATCTCGATCGTGATTGCCTCCGTGGCTTTGCTGGCGCTGGCGGGCGTCAATGCCTCGGCCGTCCGGTACACCAAGATGTCTCAGTACCGGGCCACCGCCGCCCAGCTGGCGGCCGATATCGGAGAGCGCATGCGTGCCAACAAGGGAACGGCAGCGGGTCCCACCGGTTTTTTTGCAGGTAATTACGACTACACCGCCACGTTCGCGAACCAGGCAACCAAGGCGACCTTGCCGGGGACTTTGTGCAATCAGGCGACCGATACCTGTACCGCTGCCCAGATTGCTGCGCTGGATCTGGCGCAATGGCGGATTTTTGTCCGGGATCAGTTGCCCCAAGGTTCGGTGTATATCCTGCGGCAGTCGGGCCAGGTGGCTGCCGATGTGTGGGTCGCCTGGCGCGACCCTGCGGTAGCCAACACCGATGAGGCGCCTGCGCTCGCCGCGGAATGCCCCGATGCCATGAGCACCGAGAGCGATTTGAGCATCCGGTGCAGTTATTTCCGCATCAACTTATGAACCATTCCAGACGCTCAGTTGTCCCCTCACGCGTGCGGGGGGTGACCCTCATCGAATTGATGATCTCGCTGGTGATCGGCATTGTGGTCATCGGCGCGGTGTTAATCAGCTATATCGGATCGGGGCAGACCAACAGGCGTCAGGCCGCTTATGCCGAGATGAACGAAAACGCGCAAATTGCCCTGTCGATTTTGCGGTCTGATCTGCTGCTGGCGGGGTACGCCCAGAGCATGCGTGTGACAACCAACCCCGTCACCTTCGTCAAAACGCTGGGAAAAACTTTTGCGACCCCCCCCAT
Organism: Paenacidovorax caeni; assembly: GCA_943370985.1. Taxonomy (GTDB): domain Bacteria; phylum Pseudomonadota; class Gammaproteobacteria; order Burkholderiales; family Burkholderiaceae_C; genus Polaromonas; species Polaromonas caeni_A. Next base: position 1,897 of record CALRTF020000315.1, on the reverse strand, counting down.
TCTCGGCTGTGGACTCGGGTTTGTGGATGCAAGTACGACAGGCGATGCTGCCTGCGCGGCCACCGGGACGGGTACGCCGGCCATTGAAATCAGTTATGAAGCGGACCTGACCAACAGCGTTCCGACCAGCGGTAATTTTCCTTCGGATTGCCTTGGAAATTCACTCCAGTATGTCGCGCAGACTTCCACGATAGGCGCAAACACCGTCACCTACTACGAGACACACAATCGCTACTACCTGGCGACCACGGGAACGGGAAGCGCGGCGCGGACGGAGCTGCATTGCGCCAGCGCCGCAAAGACGTCGGGCGGTGCGGCCATTGCTGGCCAGCCCCTGGTGGACAACGTGGAAGCCATGCAGATCTGGTACGGCGAAGCCGGCGCTGCCGGTTCACGCCAGATCGTCAGGTATGTCGCGGCAGCCCCGGCCGTGGTGATTGACTGGCAGAACATCATCAGCGTGCGGATTTGCCTGCTGATGCGCAGCTCCGAACCGGTGCTGTCCGGAGAGGATACAGCCCTGGGCCTGGACAAATATCTCGACTGCAATTCGACTGAACAGACATCGGCTGACAGATACGTGCGCCGCGCGTACTTCCTGACAACCACCTTGCGCAACAAAATGGCCTTTTAGGGAGCGTCATGTCTACCCTTCAACCTTCCCGCGACCAGCGGCCCTCCAGGCGCAACCAGGACGGCATTTCCCTGATTGTCGTGATGATCATGGTGGTCATCATCGGACTGACTTCGGCAGCTGCCATCCGCAACGCCACTTCCGGCGAAAGGGCAACCAACAACATCAGGTTGCAGAATCTGGCGCAGCAATACGCCGAAGCCGCGCTGCGTTACTGCGAGAGCGAAGTCCAGAAGGCAGACGCTTCTCGCGTCGGGACGCTGAAAGAAGTGAACATTGTCCAGACGCTTTTTGGGGCGGCGCCCGCGTGGGAGAACGCGGCGAGCTGGACGGGGGGTGGCGGCGCGTCGGCATCCAGAACAACGCTGCCCATCGCCCAGATCAAGTCAGACGACAGCTCGGGCACGCCCGCCACCTTGCCGCAGTGCGTGGCCGAGCGCCAGGTGCTGGCCGATGGCGGGCTCGTGATGGTGATAACCGCCAGGGGCTTCAGCCCCGGCTATACGGCAAATGGCAACGGCGTGACGACGAACGGATCCGTGGTCTGGCTGCAGTCAATTTCGTATCTGGAATGAAGGGATTCAACCATGTCCATCCTCAATAATCTTGCAGTTCCGGATGCGCGCAAGCGGCTGGCGGGAACATCTCTGCTGCTGGTGGCTGCCACGCTGCTGGTTGCCGGCATGGCCTGGGCCCAGCCTTCCCAGTCGCCTTTGCTCAGCCGCAGCGGCGGCGGTGTGTCGCCCAACGTGGTGCTGGACCTCGACGACTCGGGGTCGATGATGTATCAGCACATGCCGGAGGGTGACTTCACGGTCGGCGGAAAAACCGTCAACATCGGCGGCGACAATTCGGCGGTGGGCCATCCTTCGGACACCCGGAATTTTTCGGGGAACTACCGGGGTGTTTACACCGCGAACACAGCCGCGACCGGCTCGGAGTTGAGGTACCAGCAACAGGTGCGTTCGCCCGATATCAATTCGCTGTATTACAACCCCGAAACCACCTACAAGCCCTGGGCCAAGTCCGACGGCACGCGGTTTCCGGCCGCTGTGCTGACAGCTGCGGATCTGAATCCCATGGCGCCTGCCACCACGGCCATCACGTTTGTCGCGGCGGGCACGGCGGGAACGGCGAATTCGGGCAACGTGACACCGGTTCTTCCCGCAGGCTGGGTGGCCAGTGACCTCCTGATTTGCCTGGCTGAATCATTTGATCTGGTGAACCACACGACCGCGTCCACGGGCTGGACCCGCATTTACA
>CALRTF020000314.1:0-4091 GCA_943370985.1 Paenacidovorax caeni | reverse complement strand
GCCGGTGCTGCTGCCCGCGACGCTGCCGGTGTCGACGGCACTGGCCAGCCTGCCGGCTGCGGCGGGCGACAGCGCGGCGGCGCCGCCGGCTCCCGCAGCTGTGTCCAAACGCGCTGCCCGCAAGAAGGAGGACACGCCGGCCGAACGGGTCGCGCCTGCGCCGGTCCCGGTGGCCGTGGCAGCGCAGCCCGCCGCGCCCCGGCGTGCGGAAGTCGCCGCCGCGCCTGCCTTGCCCGACCCGCGGCAAACCTGCGCCGACAGCAGCTTTATTGGCAGGCCCATGTGTATTTACCGGGAATGCCAGAAACCCGGCATGGGCGCGCTGCCCCTGTGTGTGGAAAACAACGCGCAGATGCAGAACAGCCGCAAATTCGAGGGGTTTTAGGGCGTCAGGCGCTGAAAAAGGCCGGGTTCCGGCCGTGGCGGCAGCCGGGCTGGCGGAAAAACCGCCAGCTTTGTATAATCGAGGGCTTCGCAGCGAATGGCTGGCCCCGCGGCGAAGTTCATTTTCCCACCTAAGAGGTTTCCATCAGAGAAACACCGACCGTGGAAAAGGGCTGCTCAAACCAACTTTTGAAAAGTAAACCATGACAACTTTCAGCGCAAAACCCGCTGACGTGGTGCATGAGTGGTTTGTGATTGACGCGACCGACAAGGTCCTCGGACGAGTAGCCAGCGAAGTTGCTCTCCGTTTGCGCGGCAAACACAAGGCCATTTACACGCCTCACGTCGATACCGGTGACTTCATCGTCATCATCAACGCATCCCAGCTGCGTGTCACCGGCGCCAAGTCGACCGACAAGATCTACTACCGCCATTCCGGTTACCCCGGCGGCATCTCGGCGACCAATTTCAAGGACATGCAGGCCAAGCACCCCGGCCGCGCCCTGGAAAAAGCCGTCAAGGGCATGTTGCCCAAGGGCCCGCTCGGCTACGCCATGATCAAGAAGCTCAAGGTCTATGGTGGTGCAGAGCACCCGCATACCGCCCAACAGCCCAAAGTGCTTGAAATCGCAGGAGCCGCCAAATGATCGGTGATTGGAACAATGGCACCGGCCGCCGCAAATCCAGCGTCGCCCGCGTGTTTATCAAAAAAGGCACTGGCAAGATCACGGTCAACGACCGCGACATCCAGACCTTCTTCGGTCGCGAAACCTCGATCATGATCTGCAAGCAGCCGCTGCACCTGACCAACCATGTTGAAACCTTCGACATCATGGTCAACGTCCACGGTGGCGGCGAGTCCGGCCAGGCCGGCGCGATCCGCCACGGCATCACCCGCGCGCTGATCGACTACGACACGACCCTCAAGCCGGTGTTGAGCCAGGCCGGGTTTGTGACCCGTGACGCCCGCGAAGTCGAGCGTAAAAAGGTCGGTTTCCGTTCGGCACGCCGCCGCAAGCAGTTCAGCAAGCGTTAAGCGTTTCTGCTGTCCCCGAAAAGCCGCCGGCCTTGTGCCTGGCGGCTTTTTTCATGGCCTTTTCACGGGCGGCCGCCGTGATACACCTGCTTGCCGCGCTTTACCGGTCAAACCCTGGTCGCCGGTTCATCTGCGTGCACAATGCACCCTCCTGAGCAAAAACCGCAGGACCGCTTTTGAAATTCCGCCTGTTTCGCCGCCGCCTGACCATCAGCTCCCCGCGCATGGCCGTGCGCAGTGCCATGCCCTGGCCGCTGCGCTGGGCCATGGTGGCGGTCATGCTGGGCCTGTCGGCGGCGATTGCGCTGTGGACTTTCGAGATGGGCGTCAGCATTGCCGGCCTGGACAAGGCGGCCAAGCTCGAGTTGACAAAATTGCGCGAGGAAGTCGCCGAGTTGCGCGCCGAACGCGACAAGTCGCAGTCGATCGCCAACATTTCCGGCAGCCTGCTGACGGCCGAGAAGGCCGCGCAGGAAAAGATGCTGGGGCAGATCCGGCAACTCGAGTCGGAAAACCGGCTGCTGCGCGACGACCTGGGATTTTTCGAGAAGCTGTTGCCGGCCGGCGGCGCGGACAGTGCCGCCATCCGGGGCCTGCAGGCCGAAAAGCTGTCCGACATGCAGGTCAAGTGGCAGGTGCTGGTGATCCAGCCGGTGCGCGATGCGCCGGTATTCAACGGCAAACTCGAGATCACCTTTGGCGGCACCCTGGCCGGCAAACCCTGGACCATGGGCCTGGCCGGCGGCGCGCAAACTTTACAGTTCAAACAGTACCGGCGCGTGGAAGGTGTCCTCGACGTACCGGCCCAAGCCGTGGTACAAACCATTACAGCCAAGCTCATCGAAGGAACCGTCACGCGTTCCGTGCAAGTCATCAAGTTGTAGTGTGACGTCAGACAGGAATTCCCATGTTCGGTAAAAAAGCCCAACCCTCCATACGCAGCCTGATCGCCCAGGGCAGCTGTATCGAAGGCAACCTCAAGTTCACCGATGGCCTGCGCATCGACGGCGAAGTGATCGGCGACATCCGCGCCAACGAAGGCAGCCCCAGCATTCTGGTGATCAGCGAGTCGGCCTGTGTCACCGGCCAGATTTATGCCGATCACGTGATCATCAACGGGCGTGTCATGGGCCCTGTGCATGCCGCCGAACTGCTCGAACTGCAGCCCAAGGCCAAAATCCAGGGCGATGTCGCCTACAAGGCGCTTGAAATGCACCAGGGTGCCGTCATCTTTGGACAGTTGCGGCCGACCAATCATGAAGTCAGTGACAAGCCGCTTCTCAAGCTGGCTGCCAACAATGTCGAAAAAACCCGCGAAGAAGGGCCTGTCAGCGGCTACGGCCGCCTGTAGCCGCGCCGGCCCTGTGGTTGATCGAATTGCGGTACGATGATTTGACTGATTCTTGAAAACGGAGCCTCCCATGAGCGCAGTAGCTGAAATGATCCCGACCGAAATGCCCGCACCGTTTGTCTTTACCGACAGCGCGGCAGCAAAAGTCGCGGACCTGATTGCCGAGGAAGGCAACCCTGACCTGAAATTGCGGGTGTTTGTCCAGGGTGGCGGCTGCTCCGGTTTCCAGTACGGCTTCACTTTCGACGAAATCACCAACGAAGACGACACCACCATGACCAAAAACGGTGTGTCGCTGCTGATCGATGCGATGAGTTACCAATACCTGGTCGGTGCCGAAATCGACTACAAGGACGACCTTGAAGGTGCCCAGTTCGTGATCAAGAACCCGAATGCCACCAGCACCTGCGGCTGCGGATCCAGCTTTTCTGCCTGAACAAACACGTGTCGCGCTCGACGCTTGAAGCCGCCTCCGGGCGGCTTTTTGCTTTGATGCCCCGCTGATCCTCCCTTCCGCCTGTATGACCTCCGCCGTGCTGTCCAGCGAAAAATCCCTGCGCATGTTGCTGTGGCTGGTGGCCATCGGGTTTTTCATGCAGACGCTGGATGCGACCATCGTCAATACCGCCTTGCCCACCATGGCCAGGGATTTTGGCGAAAGCCCGCTGCGCATGCAGTCGGTGGTGGTGGCCTATACCCTGACCATGGCCATGCTGATCCCGGCATCGGGCTGGATCGCCGACCGTTTCGGCAGCCGCCGGGTCTACGCAACGGCGATTGCCCTGTTTGTCCTCGGGTCTGTGGCCTGCGCCGCCTCGCACAGCCTGGCGCAGCTGGTGGCGGCCCGCGTGTTGCAGGGCCTGGGCGGTGCGCTGCTGCTGCCGGTGGGACGGCTGGCCGTGTTGCGCAGCTATCCGCGCGAACGCTTTTTGCAGGCCATGAGTTTTATCGCCATCCCCGGGCTGATCGGGCCATTGATCGGGCCGACACTGGGCGGCTGGCTGGTCCAGGTGGCGACCTGGCACTGGATATTCCTGATCAATATCCCGGTGGGGCTGGTGGGACTGGCCGCCACCTTGCGCTACATGCCGGACACACCGCAGCCGCACACGCCGCGTTTTGACCTGTCGGGCTACCTGCTGCTGGCGTTCGGCATGGTGACGGTGTCGCTGGCGATCGATGGCCTGTCCGGGCTGGGCCTGAAACAGGCGAGTGTGCTGGTGCTGCTGGTGTTCGGCCTGGCCAGCCTGGCGGCCTACTGGCTGCATGCCGCCAGGCGGCCGGACCCGCTTTTTTCGCCGCGGCTGTTCTCCATCCCCA
>CALRTF020000313.1:0-4094 GCA_943370985.1 Paenacidovorax caeni | reverse complement strand
CCGTTTGCGGCGCTGCTGTCATGAAGATCACCGTCAAATATTTTGCGTCCATCCGCGAAGCGATGGGCCGGGGCAGCGAGTCGCTGGACACCGCCGCCAGCACGCTGGCCGCGCTGCGTGACGAACTGATCAGCCGCGGGCCGGCTTGCGCGGAGGCGCTGGCGCGCGGCAAGGCCGTGCGCATGGCGCTCGACCAGGTCATGGTGGACGAGTCCGCAGCCTTGCGCGAGGGCGCCGAGGTGGCCTTTTTCCCGCCGGTGACCGGGGGCTGAGATGAGTGGCCGCGTCAGCATCCAGACTGCCGACTTCAATCTTGCCGACGAGATTGCCGCATTGCGTGCCGACGACAAACGTGTCGGCGCGGTCTGCAGTTTCGTAGGCATCGTTCGCGATCGAAACGATGGCAGTGATGTGAGTTCCATGGAACTCGAGCACTACCCCGGCATGACCGAAAAAGCCATAACGGCCATGATGGACGAGGCGCACAAACGCTTCGACATCTACGCCGCCCGTGTGATCCACCGCGTCGGCCTGTTGCAGCCGCTGGACCAGATCGTGCTGGTGGCGGTGACGTCGGCGCACCGCGGTGAAAGTTTCCAGGCCTGCGAGTTCCTGATGGACTACCTCAAGACGCAGGCGCCGTTCTGGAAAAAAGAACAGACCCCGGAAGGCGCGCGCTGGGTCGATGCACGGGTCAGCGACGATGCGGCGCTGGTCAAATGGGGCATCCAGGCGCCCAACAGCCAGCCACAGGTTTAGCCGGGCGTGGTCGCGCCGTCGTCCTGCCCCTGCGGCACAAAGGCCGCGCGCGCTTCGCCTTCGAGGCCGGCGGTCAGCAACTGCAGCAAGTCCACCAGCTGCGCCTGCTGGGCGGGAGCCAGCGGCGCCATCAGCCGGTTGTAGGCGCGTTCAGCCGGCTCCTGGGCCTGCTTGAGCAGCTCGAGGCCGGCCTCCGACAGCGAAATCGCCAGGTTGCGGCGGCTTGCCGGTGCCGGCGCCCGCGCGATCAGCCCGCGTGTCTCCAGCCCGCGCAACACGCGCAGCACCGTCACCTTGTCAAAACCCAGCGCCCGCGCCAGGCTGGACTGGTCCAGTCCCGGGCTGGCGCGCAGCACGCTGAGCACGCCGAACTGCGCCGGTGTCAGGCCAACGCTGCGGCACTCGTCCTCGAAAACGGCGGCCGAAATCTGGTGGGCCCGGCGCAACAGAAAGCCGGGACGGGCGTAAAGCCGGGTCAGGTTATAAAAAGCAGGCGCGGCGGACATCGGCTTGAAGCTGGTTGGGTCAGGTGGGGGATCACTCAGGGATTACATGGATTGTGCCTTGGCAGGCGCAGGCCAATAATTGTTAGCATGCCAACCGAATAGGGGATTTGCCATGACCTTGATTCCATGTTCCAGCCGCCGCCTGGCCTTGCGCCTGGCGCTGGTGCTGGCGTCTCCCCTGGCCGTTGGCGCTGCGCTGGCCCAGACCGCGCCGGCCCCGGCCGCCAATAACTTGCCGCAGGCGCCGATCCGGCTGATCGTGCCGTTCACGCCCGGCACCGGCATCGACCTGATCGCGCGCACGGTGGGGCCCAAACTCTCGGAGCGCCTGGGCCGCCCGGTGGTCGTGGACAACCGCGCCGGCGCCTCCGGCAACATCGGCACCGAGGCCGTGGTGCGCGCCGCGCCGAATGGGACGACGCTGCTGGTCACGGTCAACACGCTGGTGATGAACGCCGGCCTCTACCCGCAACTGCCTTTCGACCCGGTCAAGGACCTGACGCCGGTGACGCTGACCAGCTGGGGCCAGCTGATCCTGGTGGCGCATCCCAAAACCGGCTTCAAAACCGCCGGCGACATGGTGGCCGCCGCGCGCAAGGCGCCAGGCCGTATCAACTACGGCTCGCCGGGCGTCGGCACGCCGCACCACCTGTCGATGGAGCTGTTCAAGGCCACGGCCGGCGTGTTTGTCACCCACATTCCCTACCGCGGCACCGGCCCGGCCATCACCGACCTGCTGGGCGGCCAGATCGAAACCATGTTTTTGCCCATTCACGTGGCGCTGCAACATGTGAAGTCCGGCCGGCTGGTGGCGCTGGGCATTGGCAGCGACAAGCGGCATCCGCTGTTGCCGGATCTGCCGACGCTGGAAGAGGCCAGGACCGGCAAGGTCAGCGTGGACATGTGGTACGGCATTTTTGCGCCGCCCGGCACCGCGCCTGAGATCGTGGCTTTGTACAACCGCGAGATCCGCGAGATCCTGCTCAGCGACGAGGTCAAAAAGGCTTTTTCCACCCAGGGCATGGACCCCAGCGGCAGCACGCCGGCCGAGTTCAAAAGCCTGGTCGAGCTGGATGCCAAACGCTGGGCGCAGCTGATCAAGGCCCAGGGCATCACCGCCAACTGAGTTGCGTCGCTCCTGAATTGATAGCTGGTTACGCTTGTCCGGCGGGGGCTGGCGGCCGATTTGATGCATAAACCGGGGCAACCCGCGAGAACACCATGAAAATTGTCATTGTTGGCGGCGGCATAGGCGGCCTGAGCCTGGCGCTGGCCCTGCACCAGCGCGGGCTGGCCTGCGAGGTCTATGAAACCGTGCCTGAAGTCAGGGAACTTGGCGTCGGCATCACCTTGCTGCCGCATGCCATGCGCGAGCTCGCCGCGCTGGGCCTGCAGGCGGCGATCGAGGCGGTCGGCATCGAGAACGAGGAGAGCGTGTTTTTCAACCGCTTCGGCCAGTTCATCTACCGGGAGCCGCGCGGCCGCCATGCCGGCTACGCCTTGCCCGAGATCGGCATTCCGCGCGGCAAGCTGCACCGGCTGCTGTACGAGGCGGCGCTGGAGCGGCTCGGCGCCGCCGCCATCCACACCGACCACCGCTGCACCGGCGTGACACAGGACGACAGCGGCGCCACGGTGCAGTTTGTGCAGACCTCAAGCGGCGCGGCGCTGCCGCCGGTGCGGGCCGATGTGGTGATTGCCTGCGACGGCGTCAATTCCGCCGTGCGCCGCCAGTTCTACCCCGATGAAAAAGTCGCGTTTGCCGGCATCAACACCTGGCGCGGCGTGACGCGGCACAAGCCCATCCTGACCGGCAAAAGTTATATGCGGATCGGCTCCATAGCCACCGGCAAGATGGTGATTTACCCCATCGTCGACAAGCTGGACGGCGAGGGCCTGCAACTGATCAACTGGGTGGCCGAGATCAAGCGTGACAACGCGGCCATGAACGACTGGAACCGTGAGGGCGAGCTGCAGGACTTCATGAACATCTTCGAGGACTGGCGTTTCCCGTGGCTGGACGTGGCCGCGCTGATCAGCAATGCCGAGCAGATCCTCGAGTACCCCATGGTCGACAAGGACCCGGTGCCGCAATGGACCTTTGGGCGCGTGACGCTGCTCGGCGACGCGGCGCACCCGATGTACCCGCGCGGTTCCAATGGTTCAGCGCAAGCCATCATCGACGGGCGCACGCTGGCCGAACAGCTGGCCGGCGCCGGCGGCGACGCCCGGGCCGCACTGCTCGCGTATGAAAAACTGCGGCTGGCGACCACCGCCAACATCGTGCTGACGAATCGTTCGGTGCCGCCCGACTTCATCAACATCAAGGTCGACGAATTGAGCGGCGGCAAGCCGTTTGACAACATCGATGAACTGATCAGCCAGCAGGAGCTGCGCGAGATCTCGGAACACTACAAAAAAGTCGCGGGCTTCTCGCTGGAAGCGGCCAAGGCCGGCTGAGGCCGGCCCGGCGCGCGCCCCAGGCCTCAGTTCAGGTAGCGCGGCTTGGGCAGGTCGGCTGCGAGTTCGGCCGGCTCGGTGCTGCTGACCGCATCGTCGGGCGCAGCCAGCGCAGGCAGCAGCAGCCACTGCGAGCCGTTCACGCTCTGGTGCAGGAGCTGCAGCAGGGCGTTGCTCAGCTGCGGGTCCATCATGACCTGGAAATTGCGCACGGCTTCCTGGCCGGGCAGTTTTTCGAACAGCTGCAGCCGCAGCTGGCCGCTGCCGAGCAGCGTCACCTTGACCTCCGTGAGCAGCAGCGGCTCGGGCCCGAGCAGGGTTTCGACGGGCGCGCCTTCGACGGGCTGGTAGGGGGTTTCAAAATCGCCG
>CALRTF020000312.1:0-4104 GCA_943370985.1 Paenacidovorax caeni | reverse complement strand
CAAGTTCGCGCGCGAGCTCGGTGTGCCGCTGGCCGAGGTCAAGGGCAGCGGTCCCAAAGGCCGCATCACGCAGGACGACGTGCAGGCTTTCACCAAGTCGGTGATGGCCGGTGATGTGCGGACGCAGGCGCAGTCGGCCAAAACCCCGGCTGCTCCCGCAGGCGGCGGTGCCGGCCTTGATCTGCTGCCCTGGCCCAAGGTGGACTTCACGAAATTCGGCGCCGTCGAGCGCAAGGAGCTGTCGCGTATCAAGAAGATCAGCGGGGCCAACCTGGTGCGCAACTACGTGATGATTCCGCACGTCACCAACCACGACGATGCCGACATCACCGACCTGGAAGCCTTCCGCGTGTCCACCAACAAGGACAACGAGAAGTCGGGCCTGAAGGTCACCATGCTGGCTTTCCTGATCAAGGCCAGCGTCGCGGCCCTGAAAAAATTCCCCGAGTTCAACAGCTCGCTCGATGGCGACCAGCTGGTCTACAAACAGTACTACAACATCGGTTTTGCGGCCGACACGCCCAATGGCCTGGTTGTGCCGGTGCTCAAGGATGCCGACAAGAAGGGCATCATGCAGATCTCCCAGGAGATGGGCGAACTCGCCAAGAAGGCGCGCGACGGCAAGCTGACCCCGGCCGAGATGCAGGGCGCGAGCTTCACGATTTCCTCCCTGGGCGGCATTGGCGGTCGTTATTTCACGCCCATCATCAACGCGCCGGAAGTCGCCATTCTCGGTGTGTCCAAGAGCCAGATGGAGCCGGTCTGGGACGGCAAGGCTTTCCAGCCGCGCCTGATGCTGCCGCTGTCGCTCGCCTGGGACCACCGTGTGATCGACGGTGCAGGCGCCGCGCGGTTCAATGCCTATCTGGGATCCATCCTGGCTGATTTCCGCAGGGTTCTTTTGTGACGACACTGGTGGTGGTCAAAAAAGCCGGCCAGGCCGTGATCGCCACCGACGCGCTGATCACCTTTGGCGACACGCGCCTGGGCAGCCGTTACGAGGCCAACAGCAAGGTGTTCAAGGTCGACGCGCCGGCCGGTGTCAGCTACATCGGCATGGCCGGCACGGTGGCGCATTTTCCGGTGCTGCGCAAGGCGCTGGGCTCGCTGCCGAAAGACCAGTTGCGTTTCGGCAGCAAGGACGAGGTCTTCGACACCTTCAACAAGGTGCACCCGGTGCTCAAGGAGGCGTTTTTCCTGCAGACCAAGGAAGACGACAACGACCCCTACGAGTCCAGCCAGTTCAGTGTGCTGATCGCCAATGCCAGCGGCATCTATGGCCTGTACAGCTACCGCGAGGTGTTCGAGTTCAAGGAGTTCTGGGGCATAGGCTCGGGACGCAGCTTTGCACTCGGCGCCATGCACGCATGCTGGGACAAGGCGAAAACGGCGCGCGAAGTGGCGCTGGCCGGCATGGCGGCCGGCTGCGAATTCGACAAAAATTCCGCCGGCCCGGTGGAACTGTTCACGGTCAAGCTCAAAAATTAAGCCGACCCCTTTAGCGGAGACAAGCGATATGGCAAGCATAGACATCCAGATTCCAGACATTGGCGATTTCGACGAAGTCACCGTCATCGAGTTGCTGGTCAAGCCCGGCGACAGCATCGCCGCCGACCAGAGCTTGCTCACCGTCGAAAGCGACAAGGCCTCGATGGAAATTCCGTCCAGCCACGCCGGCGTTGTGAAGGAGCTCAAGGTCAAGCTCGGCGACAAGGTGAAGCAAGGAACGGTGGTGCTGTCGCTGGACGCCGAAGGCGCCGCCGCAGCCCCGGCTTCGGAGTCAAATAAGGCTGCAGCCCCCGCCCAGCCTGCGCAAGCAGCTCCTGAAAAGATAGCGAATTCGCCTGCGCCTGCTGCCGCGTCTTTTGCCGGCAGCGCCGATCTCGACTGCGACCTGCTGGTCCTCGGCGCCGGCCCCGGCGGTTATTCGGCCGCCTTCCGCGCTGCCGACCTCGGCCTCAAGGTCGTGCTGGTCGAGCGTTATGCGACCCTCGGCGGTGTCTGCCTCAACGTCGGTTGCATCCCGTCCAAGGCGCTGCTGCATGTGGCGGCCGTGATGGACGAGGTCAAACATTTCGAGTCGCTGGGCGTGACCTTTGCCGAGCCCACGGTCGACATCAACAAGCTGCGCACCCACAAGGAAAAAGTCGTCGGCAAACTCACCGGCGGCCTGGCTGCCATGGCCAAGATGCGCAAGGTCACCACCGTGCGCGGCATCGGGCAATTCGTGGGCGCGAATCACCTGCAGGTCGAAGAAACCACCGGCGCCCAGGGCCAGGAAAAAACCGGCAAGTCGCAGACCATCGCGTTCAAGACCTGCATCATCGCCGCCGGTTCGCAGGCCGTGCGCCTGCCTTTCATGCCCGAGGACCCGCGCGTGGTCGACAGCACCGGCGCGCTGGCGCTCAGGGAAGTGCCCAAACGCATGCTGATCCTGGGTGGCGGCATCATCGGCCTCGAGATGGGCACGGTCTACAGCACGCTGGGCGCACGGCTCGATGTGGTCGAGATGATGGACGGCCTCATGCAGGGTGCCGACCGCGACCTGGTCAAGGTCTGGCAGAAGATGAACGCGCCGCGTTTCGACAACATCATGCTCAAGACCAAAACCGTGGGCGCGAAAGCGACCAAGGCCGGGATCGAGGTGACGTTTGCGGCGGCGGAAGAGGGCGGCACCGCCCCCGCGCCACAGACCTATGACCTGGTGCTGCAGGCCGTGGGCCGTACACCGAACGGCAAGAAGCTGGGCGCCGAAAAAGCCGGCGTCAGTGTGAGCGACCGCGGCTTCATCAACGTGGACATCCAGATGCGCACCAACGTGCCGCACATCTTCGCCATCGGCGACATCGTTGGCCAGCCCATGCTGGCGCACAAGGCGGTGCACGAGGCGCATGTGGCGGCCGAGGTGATTGCCGGTGAACTGCAGGGCAAAAAGGAGCTCGCCAGCGCCGCCTTCAATGCGCGTGTGATTCCGAGCGTGGCCTACACCGACCCCGAAGTCGCATGGGTGGGCCTGACCGAAGACCAGGCCAAGGCACAGGGCATCAAGGTCAGGAAGGGCCTGTTCCCCTGGAATGCCTCCGGCCGCGCGATTGCCAACGGCCGTGACGAAGGTTTCACCAAGCTGCTGTTCGACGATTCCCCCGAGGCGCACGGCCACGGCAAGATCCTGGGGGGCGGCATCGTCGGCACCCACGCCGGCGACATGATCGGCGAGATTGCGCTCGCGATCGAGATGGGCGCCGACGCGGTGGACATCGGTAAAACCATCCATCCGCACCCGACCCTGGGCGAAAGCATGGGCATGGCGGCGGAAGTGGCGCATGGCTCGTGCACCGACCTGCCGCCGGCGCGCAAGTAGACGGGTGCGCAAGCCACGGACAGCCGACGGACGGGTGTAAATCCGGTCTTTGCGGGGATGTGGTCGTGCGGGGCCGCGGTATTATTGCCGCCATGCCCAACATCAACGACCATGAGTACAGCATTTTCAGCCAGAACGGCGAGGACGGCATCATTGCTTTCCTGACGGGTGGGCTGAAAAACAACCGCAAGCGTTTCATCGAGATCGGCACCGCGGACGGCGGCGAGAACAACAGCCTCTACCTGCTCAAGCTGGGCTGGACCGGCCTTGGCATTGATGTCGACCCGGACAACATCAAGCGCTACATCGCCCGCATCACCCACAAATCGTTTGCACAGCGCCTGACCCTGGCGCGCATGAAGGTCGGCTGGGACAACTGCCAGTGGATTGTTGACGAATACGGCGACAAGACCCCGGACTTCTTTTCGCTGGACATCGACAGCGTGGACTACTACGTGGCCTACCGGATGTTGCAGCTGGGCTTTCGCCCTTCGGTCGTTTGCTGCGAGTACAACGCCTTCCTCGGCAAGGGTCCGCTCACGGTGATGTACGAGGAAGACTTCTCGCGCCGGCGGCTCGATCCGGAGCGCGGCCTGTATTTCGGCGTGGCGGTCGGCGCGTGGAGGCACCTGTTTGCCCAGTACGGCTACAAATTCTGCGGCGTGGACAAGGCCGGGGTGAATGTCTTTTTCGGTCTCCCCGAAGCCTTCAAGCCAGGCTTTCTGGACGAGGTCACCGGCCCC
>CALRTF020000311.1:0-4115 GCA_943370985.1 Paenacidovorax caeni | reverse complement strand
CCGGCTTCCTGCTGTTCGTCGGGCTGCAGCGGGCGCAGGGCCAGGCCCAGCTTGCCCTGGGCGGCGCTGGTTTTCGGACTGTCGGCCTGTGCGACCTTCTGGTCGGCACTTGCGAGGCGGGCTGTCAGCTCCTTGCTGGCACCCTGGCGCCACACTTCGAGCTTGAGGCTGTCGCCGGGTGCGGCCAGGCCGATTACCGCCGGCAGGTCGCCGGAAGACACAATCGGCTGGCCGTTGGCCTTGCGGATCACGTCGCCGGACTGCAGGCCGGCCTTGTCGGCCGGGCCGCCTTTTTCAACGCTGGAGACCAGCGCGCCTTCGGGCTTGTCGAGCTTGAAGGAGTCGGCAAAGGCCTGGTTCACCTCCTGCACCATCACGCCCAGGCGGGCGTGTTCAACCTTGCCGGTGGCGACGATCTGGTTCTTGATGCGTCCGGCCACGTCGATGGGGATCGCAAACGACACGCCCTGGTAACCGCCGCTGCGGCTGTAGATCTGCGAGTTGATGCCGACCACCTCGCCGCGCGCATTGAACAGCGGGCCGCCCGAGTTGCCTGGGTTGATCGCCACGTCGGTCTGGATGAAGGGCACGCTGCTGTCGTCGGGCAAGGATCGCCCCTTGGCGCTCACGACGCCGGCGGTCACGGTGTTTTCAAAACCGAAGGGGGAACCGATGGCCAGCACCCATTCGCCGACCTTGAGGTCGCTGGTTTTGCCGATGGTCACCACCGGCAGGTTGGTCGCCTCGATTTTGAGGACGGCCACGTCGGTCTTGGGATCGGCGCCCAGCACCCTGGCGCGGAACTCGCGGCGGTCCGTCAGCTTGACGGTCACTTCCTTCGCGTCGCGCACCACATGGGCATTGGTCAGGATGATGCCGTCGGCGCTGACGATAAAGCCCGAGCCCTGGCCGCGTGTCGGTGTGTCCTGTTGCGGGCCGCCCGGCCGGCCCTGGCCCTGCTGGAAGCGCTTGAAAAATTCAAAGAAGGGGTCGCCGGAAGCGCCTGCATCATCCTCATCACCCTGGGCCATCGGGGAGTTGTTGCTGACTTTGGTGCTGCCGGTCACGCTGATGTTGACCACGGCCGGACCGGACCGCTCGGTGATTTGCGAGAAGTCGGGCGGCGCGACCGGCTGGATGGGCGCGGCGGCGACGAGGGCCGCCGGCGCCGCGGCATGGGCCGAGGGATGGACGCTGTTGAAGGCGCTGACGCCGGCGCCGCCGATGGCGCCCGCGGCCAGCAGGGCCACAACGAGGCGGGTATTTTTGAGGGCTGCAGAAGTCATGGCAAATTTCCTTGAGTGGGGCACACCGCGGTGCCGGTACCCACAAGGATGGGACAGCAGGCTTAGGTGAAACTTAAACCCCGAGCGGCCCCGCCTGTTGCACAAAAAAGGCGCCAGCCCCCGCCGGACAAGCGCTGGCAGCTATCAATTCAGTAGCGTGGCCAAGGCCCCGCTCAGCCCTGGGCGGCCGAGCCTGGAAAAGTGACACTGACACGCAGCCCGCCCAGGCGCTCCGAGTGCCCCAGTTCCAGTGTCGCGCCGTGGCGCGCGGCGATCACCTGCACAATCGCCAGGCCCAGGCCGCTGCCGGTTTCGCCGGCCGATCCGCTGACGCGGTAGAAGCGGTCGAAGACACGTTCGCGTTCCGCCACCGCAATGCCGGGGCCGCTGTCTTCCACCGTCAGCACCGGCCTGCCCCGTGTGACATCCAGTGCGACATCGACGCGGCCTGCGGCCGGTGTGTACTTGACCGCGTTGTCCAGCAGGTTGCGCAGCAGCACACGCAGCGCGTCGGGTTCGCCCTGGACCTGCGCCGTGGCTGCGGGATGGTCTTCTGCCAGGCCCAGGTCGATCTGCTTGAGACGGGCCTGGGGCAACACGTCGGCCACGGCCAGCCGGACAAGCTCGTGCAGGTCGGCCACGTCGCCGGCCCCTGGCGGGCTGGCCTCCTCACGGGCCAGCACCAGCAACTGCTCCACCAGCCGGATCGCGCGGTCTATGCCCTGGTTCAGGCGCTGGATGCCGGCTTCGCGCTCGGCCGGCGTTTCCTGGTCCGTGCGGTCGCCGGCGCGCAAGGCCTGGGCCTGCAGCTTGAGCGCGGTCAGCGGCGAGCGCAGCTCATGTGCCGCGTCGGCCACAAAGGTTTTCTGGGCATCGAAGGCGCCGCGCAAGCGGTCGAACAGCAAATTCAGTTCTTCGACCAGCGGCCGTACCTCGTCGGGCAGGCCTGCGCCTTCCAGCGGCGAAAAATCGTCGGCCGAGCGCCGGGCGAGCTGGCGCCGCGCGCGTTCCACCGGCGCCAGCGACTGCCGGATGACCCACCAGACGGCCAGCATCAGCAGCGGCGTCAGCAGCGCGAACGGCAAGACCGCACGCGCTGCCAGCGCGCGGGCACGCGCGGTGCGGGCATCGAGGTCCTGCGCGATCTGCACGGTCTGGAAGGCGGTTTGCAGCGTGTAGACGCGGTAATGCTTGCCGTGGGCCTCGACATCGGAAAATCCCAGCACGGCGCGCGGCGGCAGCGCTGAACGGGTGGAGCGGAAGATCTGCGTGCCGTCCTGGCCCCAGATCTGCACATAAAGATCGAAACCGGCCTCGTCCTCGATCTCCGGCAAGGCCGCGCCCAGCGGGATGCCGCCGCGCAGCGTGCGCGCCACCTGCCGCAAATGGTCGTCAAACATGGCATCGGCCTGCTTCAGCGCGCTGCGGTAGGCGGTGGTGGCCTGCAGCACGGCGCCCAGCAAAATCGCGGCGAGCACGAACCAGAGCAGCCTCGCCTTCAGGGAATGCGCCCCGACGCTGTTCATTGTTTCGGCACCAGATAGCCGAGCCCGCGCACGGTCTGGATGATGTCGTTGCCGAGTTTTTTGCGCACGCCGTGGATGTAGACCTCGACCGCGTTGCTGCTGACATCGTCCTTCCAGCTGAACAGTTTTTCCTCGAGCTGGGCGCGTGACAGGACGCTGCCCGGGCGCGCCAGCAGCGGTTCGAGCACCGCCCATTCACGCGCCGACAGCGACACCGGCTGGCCGTTCAGGCTGGCTTCATGGGTGGCGGGGTTCAGGCTCACGCCCTTGTGCTCGAACGCCGGTTCGGCCCGGCCCGCGCTGCGGCGTATCAGCGCGCGTATGCGCGCCAGCAGCTCGTCGGTGTCATAAGGCTTGACCACATAGTCGTCGGCGCCGGCGTCCAGCCCCGCGATGCGGTCGCCGACCGCATCGCGCGCGGTCGCCACCAGCACCGGGGTGGTGTTGCGCCGCGCGCGCAGCGCGCGCAGCACCTCGAGGCCGTCGCGCTGGGGCAGTCCCAGGTCCAGCAGCACCAGGTCGTAGCTTTCGCTGCGCAGCGCGGTGTCGGCCATGGCGCCGTCACGCACCCAGTCCACCGCATAGTGGCCGGCGCGCAGCACATTGAGCACGGCTTCGCCGATCATGGCGTCGTCTTCGACCAGCAATACACGCATTGTTTTGTCCCTTGCTGCCGCACAGTATGCGGCCAGCCGCTTAGGCCGGGCTTAAGGCCGCTGCACGGGAATCAGCCCAGCCGCGCCCGGTGCCTGGCGATCTGCGCGCGCACCTGGGCCGGCGCGGTGCCGCCCAGGGTGTTGCGGGCGTTCAGCGAGCCGCGCAGGCTCAGCACGTCGTACACGTCTTTTTCGATCTTCGGGTTGAACTGCTGCAGCACCGCCAGCGGCAGCTCGGACAGGTCCACCGCGTGCGAGATCGCCGCCTTGACCGCATGGGCGACGGCTTCGTGTGCATCGCGGAAGGGCAGGCCCTTCTTGACCATGTAGTCGGCCAGGTCGGTGGCCGTGGCGTAACCCTTGAGCGCGGCACGCTCCATGGCCTCGGGCTTGACGGTGATGCCGACCACCATCTCGGCAAAAATGCGCAAGGTGTCCTTGAGCGTGTCCACCGTGTCGAACAGCGGCTCCTTGTCTTCCTGGTTGTCCTTGTTGTAGGCCAGCGGCTGGCCTTTCATCAGCGTGATCAGACCCATCAGGTGGCCCACCACGCGGCCGGTCTTGCCGCGCGCCAGTTCCGGCACGTCGGGGTTTTTTTTCTGCGGCATGATGGACGAGCCGGTGGTGAAGCGGTCGGCGATCTCGAT
>CALRTF020000310.1:0-4209 GCA_943370985.1 Paenacidovorax caeni | reverse complement strand
AAACCCGCAGCGCCACGCTGGTGGTGGCCAACCTGCAGTATTCCGGCATTGTGTTCGGCGCGATCTACAGCCTGCTGCTGTTCGGCGAAAGCCTGCCGCTGATCGGGTGGGCCGGCATGGCGCTGATCATGGCCAGCGGCATCGCGGCCACCGTGCTGCGCGCCCGCGCCGCGCCGGGCGCCCCTGCCGAAGAACACTGAGCGCCCGAACGCTGCGCCCGCGACTTTGTCCGACGCCGGGCACGGCGCAAAGGGCTTGCCTGGCCTTGCCCGGGCGCGCCATACTCGGGGACTTCGCCTGCCGCCCCGGCGCCGTCCGGCGGCTTCTTTTCTCAAGGTATCCCCATGTACACCACCCTGATCTCTGCCCCCCAGTTACAGGCCCTGATGGCCAGCACACCGGCCCTGCGGATTTTTGACTGCAGCTTCGATCTGATGAACCCGCATGCCGGCCACGAGCAGTTCCTGCAGGCGCATATCCCGGGTGCGGTGTATGCCAACCTGGACACCGACCTCAGCGCCAAACATGGGGTGGTCGGCGCCCACGGCGTGGTCACCGCCGGCGGCGCCGACCACCCGGCCTCCGGCGGGCGCCATCCGCTGCCCAACCGCGAAAAATTCGCGACCTGGCTGTCCAGCGTCGGGTTTGCCAACGACATGCAGGCCGTCGTTTATGACCGCAACGGCGCCAACTACTGCGGCCGGCTGTGGTGGATGCTCAAATGGGCCGGCCACGAAGGCGTGGCCATTCTCGACGGCGGCCTGCAGGCCTGGCAGGCCGCCGGCGGCGAGGTGGCCAGCGGCGCGGAAGCCTCGCACTTCCAGTCCAACTTCGAACTCGGCCCGGAAGGCGCCGTACTGGTGGACGCCGCCCAGATCGCCAGCCAGCTCGGGCGGCCGGCGCAAACCCTGGTCGACGCCCGCGCGCCGGCGCGCTTTCGCGGTGAGGTCGAGCCGCTGGACCCGGTGGCCGGCCACATCCCCGGCGCCCTGAACCGCCCGTTCAGCCAGAACATAGGCCCCGACGGGAAGTTCAAGTCCGCCGCAGAACTGCGCGCCGAGTTTGAAACCCTGCTGGGCGGCCGCGATCCGGCCAGCGTGGTGCACCACTGCGGCAGCGGCGTCAGCGCCATTCCCAACCTGATCGGCATGGAAATCGCCGGGCTTGGGCGCAGTGGCCTGTACGCCGGCAGCTGGAGCGACTGGTGCAGCGACCCGGCAAGACCTGTGGCCCAAGGTTAGGCAAGGGAAAATACGCCCGGCGGGTGACATGCAGTGCTTTAGTATTCGTTAGCACACCATGTCCGACACCTCCTCCCCCGAATCCACACGGCTTGTGGCTGCGGAACTGATCGAAATGCGCTATACGCGCGGCTTGCGTTCGCTCATGGTTCTGCTGATGACTTGCCTGCCGGTTGTCCTTGGACTCTCGCTCGCGCAGAAAATCGATGACGTTCAAATAGGCGTGATTACCAGCGCCTTCCTGCTGGCAGTGCTGGGCTATTGGCTGCTCCGGCGGGGACACTACCAGTCCGTTGCTTATCTGCTGGTCTATTCACTGATTGGCTTGTCGGCGGCAGGAATGTTGGCCTACGGATCGGTCCGCAGTGCACTGCTGCTGGGTTTTGCCGCAGCCGTCATTGCCGCCGGAATGATGCAGGGGAAGAGGTCCCTGATCACGACACTGGTGACGAGCGCCGTGGTACTGGGTCTGCTGGGCTGGGCCGAACGGGCCGGCCTGCTTGTCACTCCGGATTTTGCGGTGGACCTGCGGTTCTGGCTGGTCAATGTGCTGCTGCTCATTGGCATTGCAGGCAGTGTGTACACCAGCCGCCAGGTGGTGCTCAAGGCCATGCGCGAACAACATGCCGAGCTTGTGCGGCGGGAAAACGCGGAAGACGAATTGCGCCTGAGCGAGGACCGCTACAGCCGGATTTTCCGCAGCAGCCCGGCGGCCATCATCGTGCAGGCCCTGGAAGACATGACGGTGCTCGACGTCAACCCGGCCTTCGAACGCATGTACGGCTACAGCCGGGAGGAATTCCTGGGCGGCACCGACGAAGCCCTCTGGTTCAACCCGCAGGACCGCAAGGCGTTCCAGCGCCAGATGGGGCTGGACGGTCGCGCGATCAACCTGCCCCTGCAGGCCCGTGCCAAGGATGGGCGGCGCCTGCATGTGCTGCTGTCCAGCGAGGTCGAAGGCATGGGCCATGGGCGCATTGTGGTGTCCACGCTCACCGATGCCACGGCGGAAACCGAAGCACGCCAGGCCGCGCGTCAATCGGCCGAGCTGTTTTCCAAGGCCTTCGACTTCAGCCCCATCAACATGAACATCACGCGGGTCTCGGACGGCACCTTCCTGGCGGTCAATTCGGCAGAGGACTCGGTGCAGGGCTTCGCCAGCGAGGAGCTGCTGGGCCGCACCTCGGTCGAGGCCGGTGTCTGGGCCAGCGACCAGGAGCGCACGCAGTTCATCGCCGAGTTGCATGCGCAGGATGGCGTGGTCAGCCGCGAGGCAAAGATGCGGCATAAAAACGGTGCCATGGTGGACTGCCGGATCTGGTCGGTCATCGTCGATATCGCCGGCGAACCCTGCATCCTGAGTTCCACCATCAACATCAGCGACCAGAAGCGGCGCGAAGCCCTGCTGATCGACGTGGCGCGCGGCCTGTCGGGCGAAACCGGCGAGGCTTTTTTCCGCTCGGCAGTCCAGCACCTGGGCAAGGCCATCGCTGCGGACCTGGTGATGGTGGGTGAAGCCGGCCCCGAGGGCAGCGTCAGTTCGCTGGCCGTGATGCAGGACGGCGAGCTGCAGCCCAACATCCGCTACGCGCTGGCCGGCACGCCCTGCGACCTGGCCCTGGCCGGAAGCGATTTGTGCGTCTACACGGACGGCATCCAGCAACTGTTTCCCGAGGACCAGTTTCTGGTGGACGGCGGCTACCGGGCCTATTCCGGCGCGGCGCTGCGCGATGCCGATGGCAGCACCATCGGCATCGTCAACGCCTTCTGGCGCAAGCCGCAGGCGGCATCGCCGGACCGTGACGCGTTGCTGCAGATTTTTGCCAGCCGCATCACTGCCGAGCTGGTGCGCTTGCGGCGCGACCGCGAGATCCAGCGCCTGAACGAAACCCTGGAGCAACGCGTGAACGAACGCACCGACCAGCTCCGCGCCACCAACGCCGAGCTGGAGTCCTTCGGTTATTCGGTGTCACACGACCTGCAGTCGCCGCTGCGCAGCATCGAGGGGTTCAGCGTGTTGCTGGCGCGCCGGCTCAAGGGCCGGCTCAGCGATGAGGAAGAGCGGCTGTTCGAGCGCGTGCGCATCAACGTCGTGCGCATGCACGAACTGATCAACGACCTGCTCGCGCTGGCGCGCGCCAGCAAGGGCAAGCTGGTGCTCGAGCAGGTCAACCTCAGCGCCATCGCCGCGCAGGTCGTCGCCCAGCTGCGCCAGCGCGATCCCCAGCGCCAGGTCCAGGTGTCCATCCAGGACGGCATCCACACGCGTTGTGACAGCAAGTTTGCGCGCATCATCCTGGAAAACCTGCTCGGCAATGCCTGGAAATATTCACGTGACAAGGCGGATGCAGCCATCAGTTTCGGCGCCCTGCCGGCCCGCGAAGGCGGACGCAAGATGCTGTTCGTGCGCGACAACGGCGCCGGTTTCGACATGGCCTATGCCGGCAGCCTGTTCAAGCCCTTCCACCGCCTGCACCATGACAATGAATTCGAGGGCAGCGGCATCGGGCTGGCGACGGTGCACCGCATCCTGGAGCGGCACGGCGGCACCATACGCGGGGAGTCGGCGGAAGGCGCCGGGGCGTGTTTCTATTTTTCCTTCGATCCGCGGTTCGGCCCGGCGGCCTGAACGCGCCCTGCCGGCGCCCCGATATTCAAGTCTTTGCCAGTACACACTGAATAGTGCTTCGGGCAAGCCGGGTCTCGCGCCGGCGGGCGACTCACTTTCTCCTGCTTCGTCATCCCGGGCTTGATCCGGGATCCATGTTGGATCACCACTCATTTCTGAAGTGCTGTGGCTTGCCTGCCTATGTGGGCCGGGGGTTGCCCGGCGGCAAGTAACTTTCTTTTGCTTCGCCAAAAGAAAGTCACCAAAGGTCACGGAGTGGGAATTCGCTCACTTCGCGAAGCGAAGTTATGCGAATGCCAAAAGGCGACCCTGCTGTCTGCGTCCCTCCGCTTCGCTACG
>CALRTF020000309.1:0-4231 GCA_943370985.1 Paenacidovorax caeni | reverse complement strand
GAAAACGCCGGCATCCAGTGCGGCATGCCGGTGGGCCCGCTCGCCGTGCTCGACGAAACCGCGCTGTCCCTGAGCGTGCATGTGCTGGACCAGACCCGCGCCGACTACGGTGCCGAAGGCAAAACCTATATCGCCAGCCCCGGTGAATTGATTGTCGAACGCATGGTCAAGGAGTTCGACCGCAATGGCCGGGTCGCGGGCGCCGGCTTTTACGACTATCCCGAGGAAAAGGGCGCGAAAAAATCACTGTGGCCAGAGCTCAGGACCCTGTTCGAAAAACCTGGCCTGGCATGGGACATCACCGACCTCAAGGACAGGCTGCTGTACCGGCAGGCGGTGGAGACCGCGCGCTGCCTCAGCGAAAACGTGTTGACCAGCGTGCATGATGCCAACATCGGCTCGATTTTCGGCATCGGCTTTCCGGCCTGGACCGGCGGCGCGATGCAGTTCATATACGGCATGGGTATCGAAGCTTTTGAGCAGCGCGCTGGCGAACTGGCGGCAAAGTACGGACCGGGCTTTGTCTTGAGCGACGAGGTCAAGTCGACCATCCGCAAGCACCAGCCGGTTTATTGAGCACCGACGCTGGCCAGCAGGCCGGCTTTCTGCACCTTGCCCAGGGCTGTTTTGGGCAAGGCATCACAAAAGACAACCCGCTTGGGATGTTTGAAGCGCGCCAGCCGCCCGTCGAACAGCTGCAGCACCTGGGCCGCATCGAGTTCGGCACCTGGCCTGCGTACCACCACTGCCACCACCACCTCGCCCCAGCGCGCATCGGGCTCGCCGACCACCGCGGCCTCCAGCACCAGCGGGCAGTCGGCCAGCAGGTTTTCGATCTCGGCCGGGTAAATGTTTTCGCCGCCGGAAATAATCATGTCCTTGGAGCGTCCGACAATCTCGTAAAAGCCCGCATCGTCGCAACGCGCGAGGTCGCCGGTGTGAAACCAGCCATCCGCAAAAGCCGGATTGCCCGGATCTTTCCAGTAGCCGCACAACAGGTTGGGCCCGCGCACCCACACTTCGCCGACCTGGCCGGCCGCAACCGGCCTGCCCTTCGGGTCCATCAGGCGAATCTCGACATGCAGCCCGGCGCGGCCAGCGGAACCGGCGCGCTGCATGGCCTCCTCGCGGCGCAGGTAGATGGACACCGGTCCGGTCTCGGTCGCGCCATACACCTGGCCCACCGGCACGCCGCGCGCATGGAAGGCCGCAATCAGGGACGCTGGCACCGTCGAAGAACCAGTGGCCAGCATCCTCAGGGACGACAGCCCGGTCGCAGCAAACCCCGGATGTTCGATGACCGCGCGCAGCGTGGCCGGCACCAGCAGCGACAGGCTGGGCCGCCGGCCGGCGACGTCGGCCAGCCAGGCGTCGGCGTCAAAGCGGCTGTGCAGGGTGACCGAGGCGCCGGCATGCAGGGCCGGCAGCGTCTGGATGCAGAGCCCGCCCACATGAAACATCGGCAGCGCGCTGAGCACATGGTCATCGGCTGTCAGCGCATGCGCATGGCTGGAGATCACGCAGTTCCAGACCAGCCCGGACTGGCTGTGCAACACGCCCTTGGGCTGGCCGCTGGTGCCCGAGGTATAGACCAGCAGCACCGGTGAATCGGCGCCGCCTTCGCATGCGGGCAATCCCTCGCCGGAAGCGGGGCCGGCAAGCTGGCCGGCCCGCAAAAGGCCGCAGCCGCCCTGCAGCGCCAGGGATGCGGCGGCGTTTTCGTGCACGGGGTCGGCCACCAGCAGGCTCACACCCGCGTGTGCAAGGATGGCGGCATGTTCAGGCGCGGCGAGGCGGTAGTTCAGCGGCAGCAGGATGGCGCCCAGGCGCGCCAGCGCAAACAGCAGCACCAGCACATCGGGATGGTTCAGGCCCAGCCACGCGACCCGGTCACCGGGCCGCACGCCGGCTGCGCGCAGCACGGCCGTGGCGGTTTCGGTGCGCTGCCAGAGCCCGGCATAAGGGATATCGCGGCCTTCATGGTGCAAGGCCAGTTTTTCAGGTGAACGCTGCGCGTGCCGCTGGATGACAGAAGCCAGATCCATGGATGTCCCCGCTAGAGCACGGCCTGCTCGTCCTGTTCGCCCGGCTCGTACAGGCATTCACGGCCCAGCCGGTCGATGCAGAGTTCGGCGGTCCACGGAAGCATCAGCGAACCGCAGCGCGAATCGCGGTACATGCGCTCCAGCGGCAAGCTCTTGAGCATGGACTGGCCCCCGCAGGTGCGCACCGCGAGACGGCAGATTTCATTGGCGTTTTCCATGATGGTGTAGTGCGCCGCGTACAGCCCGAGGCGGATTTCCTTCGAGGGATCAACACGGGCGGCGCGGGCATTCTGCAAAAAGATCGCGCGGGTCTGCTCGAGACGCACCTTCATCTCCGCCACCGCAATCTGCTTGGT
Source organism: Paenacidovorax caeni (assembly GCA_943370985.1). GTDB lineage: Bacteria > Pseudomonadota > Gammaproteobacteria > Burkholderiales > Burkholderiaceae_C > Polaromonas > Polaromonas caeni_A. Next base: position 1,830 of record CALRTF020000309.1, on the reverse strand, counting down.
CGGGTACATGCGGCGCTTGACCGGCGGCGTGCCGGGCACCTCGCCGCGCAGGTACTGCACGGTGAAGTCGTAGGCCGCCTGGGCGATGCCCATATAGGTCGGCGACAGCGTGGCAAACATGTGGGGCCAGCGCAGCGCGGCCTGGGCATACACGCCCTCGGGAATCAGGCGCTCTATCTCGGGCACAAACACATCCTTGAAAATCAGCGTGCGTGACACCGTGCCGCGCATGCCCAGCGGGTCCCAGTCGCCGGTAACGCTGACACCTTCCAGGTTTTTGTCCACGGCGAGGTAGAGCGAATCACGCTGCGTGGCACCGGGCTTGTCCAGCGTGCACAGGATGCCGTAGTAGTCGGCCGCGCCGGCCAGCGAGGCAAAAATCTTCTTGCCGTTGACGAGGTAACCACCCTCCACCTTTTTGGCCAGTGTGCCGAAAGGCGCCTTGCCCGCAGCTGCCGCGCCGCCTTCGGAAAAAGGCTGCGAGTACACCTTGCCCTCCCCCACCACGCGCTGGTAGTGAAGCTTGCGGTGCGCTTCGTGGCTGGCGCGCTGCTCCGGCGTCATGTCGAGGTCATCGGCGATGAAGCCGGTCCACATGGTCGAGCTCACATGCATGTTGAGCGTCAGCGCAGTGGCACCGCAATGCCGGCCAATTTCCGCCGCTGTCATCACATAAGTCGCAAAATCGGCACCCCAGCCGCCGTGTTCCTCGGGCACGCAGATGCCGAGCAGGCCGGCCTCGCGCAGGTCGGCATAGTTCTCGAAAGGAAACACGGCATCGCGGTCGATCTGCTGGGCGCGCGGTGCAAATTTTTCGCGCCCCAGCCGCGAGGCAATCGCCAGCAGTTCGCTTTGTTTGGGCGTCAGTGCGCTGTAGTCGCCGGCGATCGAGGGCGGCGTGTAGCGGCCTGGGGGTGGTGAAGAAACAGGCAAGGCAGACATGGCAGGTCCTCGGTTTATGTCGGGAAGTGGTGTTTCAGGAAGGCCAGCACCGCGCTGTTGAACCGCGCGGGCTGCTCGATGTTGGCGATGTGTCCGACGCCAGGAAGGCATGTGTACTGCGCGCCGGCGATGCGGCTGGCCATTTTTTCGACAACGGCCGGCGGCGCATTGAGGTCCAGCTCGCCCGCCAGGCACAGGGTCGGCACGCGGATCGCGGCGAGTCCGTCCAGCCGGTTGAAGGACACGATGGCCGACAAGGCGGCGCGATAACTGGCTGCAGGCACCCGGCTCATCAGTGCCGCGGCTTCGGCAAGGCGCGCCGGGTCCGCACCGGGCGCGAACATGCCCGGAACAATTTTTTCAGCCAGCCCGTCCATGCCCAGGCCCTGGTCCAGCGGTGCAAAACGGCTTTGCAGAAACTGCTGTTGCCAGTCCCCGTCGGCCTTGCCGAAAGCCGGCGAGCTGCTGTAGAGCACCAGGCCCTGCACCAGCGCGGGATGTAGCGCCGCCAGCTCCTGCGCGATCATGCCGCCCATGCTGTGGCCCAGCAACACATTGCGCGGCGCGCCGATGTGCACGATCAGCGTCTTCAAGGCATCGGCCAGCAAGGCGTTGGTGCACGCAGACAGGGGCGCGGAGTCGCCATAACCCGGCATGTCCCAGGCCACCGTCCTGAAACCGGCCGCGGCCAGCACCGGCTGGTTGCGCACCCAGGCCTGCTTGCCGCCGCCCACACCGTGCAACAGAAAAACGGCGGTGTCGCCCTCGCCCTGCTCGATAAACGCCGGCAGCACCATGATCAGCCGAGCTCGCCGCCCAGTTGCCCGGCGTCCACCACCACCTGGCCGTCCAGCGCCACGGTGCAGCCGCGCAGCGGCAGGTCAAAAT
>CALRTF020000308.1:0-4256 GCA_943370985.1 Paenacidovorax caeni | reverse complement strand
CGATTACACCGCCTACATGTACCTCGGTGAACTCATCGAGTTCGGCGAGACCGACCAGATATTCCTCAAGCCCAAACGGCAGGAAACCGAAGACTACATCACAGGAAGGTTTGGTTGATCATGAGTGACAAACATCTGTCCAGCCAGTTCGACAGCGAACTGACCAGCGTATCCACCCGCGTCATGGAAATGGGGGGGCTGGTCGAATCCCAGATTCGCACGGCGGTTTATGCATTGGCCCAGTTCAGCGCCGAGGCGGCGACTGAAGTGACCGAGATGGAAGCCCGCGTCAATCTCATGGAAATAGAAATCGACAAGGATCTCTCGTCGATCATCGCCCGTCGCCAGCCCACGGCGCGGGATCTGCGCCTGCTGATCGCGATCTCCAAAACCACGGCCAATCTCGAGCGTGCGGGCGACGAGGCGGAAAAAATCGCGCGCATGGTGCGGTCCATCATCGACAGCGGCGCCGCCCGGACCCTGCCATCGTCTGAACTGCGCATTGCGGCCGACCTGGCCTCCGGCCTGCTGCGCAAGGCGCTTGATGCCTTTGCCCGGCTGGATGTCAACGTGGCCGTGTCCATCCTCAAGGAAGACGACGCGATCGACAAGGAGTTCGACGGCTTTGTCCGCAAGCTGATCACCTACATGATGGAAGACCCGCGCACCATTTCCTCCAGCCTGGACCTGCTCTTTGTCGCCAAGGCCATAGAGCGGATCGGCGATCATGCGAAGAACATTGCCGAATTCATCATCTATGTGGTCAAGGGCGCCGACGTGCGTCATACCTCCATGGAAGCCATCGAATCCATGGTTCGTTAACCGTAAATACTGTGCCGATGAAAACTGTCCCCCGCGTTCTGGTGGTTGAAGACGAGCCGGCCATTGCCGAGTTGATTGCCGTCAATCTGCGCCATAACGGTTTCCAGCCCATCTGGGCAATTGACGGTGAAGCTGCCCAGCGCGAACTCGAAGCCGTGTTGCCCGACGTGATCCTGCTTGACTGGATGCTCCCCGAGCAGAGCGGGCTTTCGCTGGCCAAGAAATGGCGCTCACAGGCCAGGACCAAGCAGGTCCCCATCCTGATGATCACTGCGCGCGGCGACGAGCCGGACAAGATTGCAGGACTGGATGCCGGGGCCGATGACTACATCACCAAGCCGTTCTCCACGCAGGAGCTGTTGGCGCGCATCCGCGCGGTGTTGCGCCGGCGCGCGCCCGAGCAGACCAACGAAAGCGTGACGCTCGACGCGCTGGAACTCGATGCGGCCACCTACCGGGTGTCTTACCAGGGGCAGAGCCTGAAGCTGGGCCCGACCGAATTCAAGCTGCTGCATTACCTCATGAAACATGCCGAGCGTGTCCATAGCCGTGGCCAGTTGCTCGACAAGGTATGGGGCGATCACGTATTCATCGAGGAGCGGACGGTGGATGTTCACGTCAAGCGGCTGCGCGAGGCGCTCGGTGCGGCAGGCAACATGGTGGAGACTGTTCGCGGTGCGGGCTACCGCATGACCGCAACGCCGTCTACCTGAGCCAGCGCTTTCCTGCACAATCGCCGCATGGTCTGGCGCGTTTTCCGTTTTTTCCTTTTTCAGCTCGCCGGTGCCGTTCTGGGCCGGTACCTGCCAATGGGCGATCCGCGCAACGGCATGGTCCTGGGTATCGTTCTCGCCAGCGCCTTGTGGGTGATCGTGGACCTGCGCCGGGGCATGCGTTTGCTGGCCTGGCTGAGAGAGGGCGATACCAGCGCCCCGGTCCGGCTGGCCGGACTGTGGGGGGAAGTCGCGGACAGGACATGGCGCCTGACCAGAAACCGCGAAAAACAGATTGCCGGCAACCGCGACCGGCTCAATGATTTCCTGGCAGCCATCCAGGCGTCCCCCAACGGCGTGGTGCTGCTGGACGCCCAGGACGGCATTGAATGGTGCAATGAAACCGCAGCGGGCCATTTCGGTTTCGACCCTGAGCGCGACGTGCAGCAACACATAGGCAACCTGCTGCGCGACCCCGGTTTTGTGGCCTACCTCAACGGGAACGACTATGCCGGCGACATTGTGATTCGCGGCCCGCGCAGCACTTCCAGCCGGCCCGTGCAGCTGGCTGTCCATCTGCATGGTTACGGCGAAGGCCGAAAGCTGCTGCTTTCACGCGATGTCACCGCGGTGCAGCAGGCGGAGGTGATGCGCCGCGATTTTGTTGCCAACGTCTCCCATGAAATCCGCACGCCGCTGACGGTGCTGGGCGGTTTCGTGGAGACCCTGCAGACATTGCCGCTGAACGACGACGAGCGCGCGCGTTATCTGGAGCTGATGGCGCAGCAGGCACAGCGCATGCAGACGCTGGTGAGTGATTTGCTGACGCTGTCCAGGCTGGAGGGCAGTCCGCCACCCGGGACCAATGAATGGATTCCCGTGTCGCAGCTGATGGCGCAGTGCGAACAGGATGGCAGGGGCTTGTCGCGCATGCTGGTCACGCAAAGCCACGACATGAGCTTCCAGCAGGAAGGCCGCTGCGAAATCGCAGGCTCCCATTCGGAGTTGTTGAGCGCCATGACCAACCTGGTGAGCAATGCGGTGCGATATACCCCCGCCGGCGGCAGCATCGAGGTGCGGTGGCAAAACCTGGCAGACGGCCGGGCCGAGTTTTCAGTCAGGGACAGCGGGCCGGGCATTGCCGCGGAGCACATTCCGCGCCTGACCGAGCGTTTTTACCGGATCGACCGCAGCCGCTCACGCGAGACCGGTGGCACCGGACTGGGGCTGGCGATTGTCAAACATGTGCTTCAGCGCCACGGCGCCGAGCTGCAGATAGAAAGCCAGCCCGGCCAGGGTTCCCGGTTCTCGATGCTTTTCCCGGCTGCGCGGGTGCGGCAGCTTCAGGACGTCGCCACGATCTCCACATCGTTGTTGTAGACGTCGACGCGCTTGTCGTAGAGCGGAATGGTGGTGCCGGCAACGCGGTTCATGACCAGTTTTCCGAGATCGACGTCGGCGATCACGATTTGCTCCATGTTCGGCACGCCCTCGGCGGCAATGCCGTCGCGCGCAAACGGGAAGTCGGACGGCGTGATGATGGCGGCCTGGCCGTAGTGCAGGCCCAGGCCTTCAACCGGCAGGTTGCCCACGGTTCCTGTGACCGCCACATACACCTGGTTTTCGATGGCGCGCGCGTGGCAGCAATAACGCACGCGCAGGAAGCCCTGGCGGTCGTCGGTGCAGGACGGCACAAAAATAATGTCGGCACCCATTTCGCAGACCTTGCGGCTGAGCTCGGGAAACTCGATGTCGTAACAGATCAGGATGGAGATGCGTCCGTGGGGCGTGTCAAAGACGCGCAGGTGGTGGCCGGGGTCGCCTTTCCATTTTTCCTTTTCCCAGCGCGTCAGGTGGATCTTGTCCTGGGTGAACACCTTGCCCTCGGGCGTGAACAGATAGGCTGTGTTGAGCAGCTGTCCGTCGCGGATGGTCGGGTGGCTGCCCCCGATCACGTGCACCTTCCATTGGGCGGCGAGCTCCTTGAACAGGTCGACGTAACGCGTGGTGTAGTCGTTCATGTTGCGAACGGCCTGGCGCAGGTCGCTGGTGTCCATGAACGACAGCAGTTGCGTGGTGAATATCTCGGGCAGCAGCACAAACTGGGGTTTGTAGTCGCCGGCTGCTTTCATGACAAAACGGACCTGGTTTTCAAAACCATTCCAGTCATGGATGGAGCGCAGCAGGTACTGCACCGCTGCGATGCGCACGGTGATCGGCTTGGGTTCGTGGACGCCGGTTTTCGGGGTGTCTGTCATGCTGTTGTGTCCAATGCGACGTTGCGCGCCAGTTGCAGCCCGGTGGGCCTGGAGGGGTCGAAGTCCGGATTGATCCAGACGATCAGCGACGCATATCCACAGGATTCGTGGTCTTCAGCGAGGTAGTTTTTCATGATGCCACAGTATCGGAATCCCTCTCGCAGCTGAAAGCTGAGCACCGGGTCCGTGATGTCGCCCCACAGGACCTTGCGCGCGTACAAATCCACCGGCATCTGGTCGGCAAGCTTGTGATAACCCGGCAACCTGCCGCAGGCGATGACACGGCGCAGGTTCAAGGTCTTGCAGACCCGCCGCCGTGCTTCATACAGCGCGTGACCGAGCCGCTTGCCGCGCAGCAGGGGGGCGACGAATACCTCGGCCCCGTACAGCGTGTAGCCCGCGACGTCGTGGGTGTCGAATGTTCCCCTGGCGGTGATTTCGTCCCAGGTATGGGGCTCCGACC
>CALRTF020000307.1:0-4330 GCA_943370985.1 Paenacidovorax caeni | reverse complement strand
TGACTTCGCGTTGCGAAGTCAGTGCCCACCAAACCCCGCAGTGCGCTTTCGCGCACCCGTGACTGTCATTCGACAGTCACGCTCTTTGCAAGATTGCGGGGCTTGTCAACATCGGTGCCGCGGGCCAGGGCGGTGTGGTAGGCCAGCAATTGCAAGGGCACCACGTGCAGCAGGGGGCTCAGCGCGCCGTAATGTTCGGGCATGCGGATCACGTGGATGCCTTCGCCGCTTTCAATGCGGGTGTCGGCGTCGGCCAGCACGTAGAGCACGCCGCCGCGTGCGCGGACTTCCTGCATGTTGCTCTTGAGTTTTTCGAGCAGGCTGTCGTTGGGCGCGACGGTGACGACCGGCATCGCGCTCGTGACCAGCGCCAGCGGGCCGTGTTTGAGTTCACCGGCCGGGTAGGCTTCGGCGTGGATGTAGCTGATCTCCTTCAGCTTCAAGGCGCCTTCGAGCGCGATCGGGTAATGCAGGCCGCGGCCAAGGAACAGCGCGTTTTCCATTTTGGCGAAGTCTTCCGCCCAGGCGATCACCTGCGGCTCCAGCGCGAGCACCGCCTGCAGCGCGGCCGGCAGGTGGCGCATGGCCTTGAGGTGCCCGGTTTCTTCTTCGTCGCTCAGTTTGCCCTTGCTTTGTGCCAGCGCCAGTGTCAGCAGAAACAGGCCAGCCAGCTGCGTCGTGAAGGCCTTGGTCGAGGCCACGCCGATCTCGACACCGGCGCGCGTGATGTAGGCCAGCTTGCATTCGCGCACCATCGCCGAGGTCGACACATTGCAGATGGTCAGCGTCTGCGTCATGCCCAGCGACTGCGCGTGGCGCAGCGCGGCCAGCGTGTCGGCAGTTTCCCCGCTCTGGGTGATGGTGACCACCAGCGACTTCGGATTGGGCACCGAGCTGCGGTAGCGGTATTCGCTGGCCACCTCGACCTGGGTCGGAATGCCGGCAATCGATTCGAGCCAGTACTTGGCAGCGCAACCGCTGTAGTAGCTGGTGCCGCAAGCCAGGATCAGCACCGAGTCGATGTCCTTGAAGACGCGGAAAGCCTCGTCGCCGAACAGTTCCGGCGTGATGCCTTCTATGCCTTCGAGGGTGTCGCCGATGGCCCGCGGCTGCTCGAAAATTTCCTTTTGCATGTAGTGGCGGTAGGGGCCGAGTTCGGCCGCGCCGCTGTGCGCCTGCACGGTCTTGACCTCGCGCTGCACCGCCTTGTGCGCGCGGTCTATGACCCAGTACTTGCCGAGCTGGATATCGACCAGGTCGCCTTCTTCGAGGTACAGGATCTGGTCGGTCACGCCGGCCAGCGCCATCGCATCGCTGGCCAGGAAGTTCTCGCTCTTGTCCTTGCCCACACCCAGGATCAGCGGCGAGCCGGCGCGGGCGCCGACCACACGGTGCGGCTCGTCCTTGCAGAAAGCCGCAATGGCGTAGGCGCCGTGCAACTGGCGCGTGGCGGCCTTCAGGGCCTCGAACAGGTCGCCGTCATACAGGCTGTCCATCAGGTGCACGATGACCTCGGTGTCGGTCTGGCTGGCAAACACATACCCTTTGGCCTGCAGCGCGGCGCGCAACTCGTCGTGGTTCTCGATGATGCCGTTGTGCACCAGCGCGACCTTGCCGGGTTTGTGCGCGGCCTCACCGGCGCCGTGGCTGAAATGCGGGTGGGCGTTGTGCACCGCAGGTGCGCCATGGGTGGCCCAGCGCGTGTGGGCGATGCCGGTGCCACTCTCGAGCTTCTCGGTGCTGACCTGCTCCATCAGTTCGGCCACGCGTGAGGTGCTGCGCGCCCGCTTGAGCCCGTCCACATACACCGCAACCCCGCAGGAGTCGTAACCCCGGTATTCGAGGCGCTGCAGGCCCTGCACCAGGATGGGAACGATGTTGCGGGTAGAGACAGAAGCGACGATGCCACACATAAACAGGTCCTGTTAAGGGAAAGATGATGGATGGTAGTCAGATCAATGAAAAATAAATCAACTAAATGGCGATTTATTTGAATACAAATTTCATTAAATTCATTTAGTATCCATTTATTCCATTAAAACTAAAATTATCAACAATGATTTCAAATAACGCAGATGGCCTGAGTCTGGACAGTGCTGACTTGCGCATCCTGGACCAGTTGCAGCGCGACGCCTCGCTGTCCAACCAGGCGCTGGCTGAACACGCCCATGTGTCGCCGCCAACCTGCCTGCGGCGTGTCAGGCGCCTTCAGGAGGCCGGCCTGATCGAACGGCAGATCGCCGTGTTGTCGCTCGAGAAAATGGCCGCCACCCTGGGCCACGGCCTGAGCGCCATCACCGAAATCACGCTGGACCGCCAGGGCGCCGAAGAACTCGCCGCTTTCGAAGCCCGCGCCGTGCTGGACGAGGCGGTGCAGCAGTGTTACCGCGTTTCGCCCGGCCCGGACTTCGTGCTGGTGCTGCATGTGCGCGACATGCCGGCCTACCTGGCGCTGGCGCAGCGCCTGTTCACCAGCGATGCCAACGTCCGGAACGTCAAGGCGTTTTTCAGTGTCAAACGCGCAAAGTTTGAGCCGAAACTGCCGCTTGCCCTTGATTGATGGGTGTAAGCAGCTATCAAATTCGTAGCGATCTTGTATGACGCTGCATCTCCGGCCTGCCTGCTTCAGTAGGTCCTGACGCCCCACTCCCACCCCTAGCCCCTCCCTCGCCCCCGCTGGGCGATGGAGGGGGACTTCATTTGGCCGCGTGCGTTGCACTCGCGTGCAAACATGACGGTCGCTTGGGATTCCCGCAGAAGAAGCGCTGCGCGCTTCGTCTGCTCCGGACTTTTTGTCCCCGGTATTCGTGTCTTTCCGCCACCCGTCGGGCTGGGCCGAGGAGCGCAGCCGAAAGTGGATCAGGACGAGCGATTGTCTGAGCGAAGCGAGTTCGAGCTCGACCCCATTTTTCGCGAGCACCGCAGGTTGCCCGTAGCGAAGCGGAGGGACCCAGACCATCGGGTCGCCTTCTCTTTGCTTACTTTCTCTTGGCGAAGCAAGAGAAAGTGAGTCGCCCGCCGGGGCGAGACCCGGCTTGCTCGCGCACCACTGCCACTCGCCACAACCCGGCAAGGGCAGTGCAAAGCGCTTGCCTCTAAACTAGCCTCATGATTCGCTGGATGCTGGTGATTTTCCTGGCGCTGATCCTGATCAGCTGGTTCACGCCGCTGCTGCAAAAGCTGGGCTTCGGAAAAATGCCGGGCGACTTCCGCTTCAGGCTGTTCGGCCGCGAATGGTTCATCCCGCTGACCACCACCATCCTCCTGAGCATGCTGGCCAGCCTGATCAGCCACCTGATCTGAACCCCGAAACGGATGCCATGACCTCCACCCCCACCCTCCACATGCCGGATCTTCGCCTCGCCGAAGGCGCGCCGCCGCTGGCCGCAGTGGACATCGGTGGCACCAAGGTCGCCGTGAGCATCGTGAGCCAGCGCGGCATCCAGGGCCGCCTGGTCGAAGCCACGGCCAAGGAGGGCGATGCCGACGCGCTGGCGCAGCAGGTGCTGCGCATGCTGGACGCCAGTTGCGCGGCCGCGCAGATCGGGCGCGCCGCCATCGCTGCGGTGGGTGTGGCTTCCTGCGGGCCGTTTGTTCTGCGCGACGGCGCCATTGAACTGGCGGCGCCCAACATCTGCGGCGGCCTCGCCGGTGCGGCGCGTGGCTTGCCCAACCACTGGACCAGCGCCGTGCTCGAGGCGCCGCTGCGCGCCGCCTTCCCCCGGGTGCGGATCGAAAACGACGGTATTGCCGCGCTCGAAGCCGAGCGCCGCTGGGGCGCGCTGCAGGGACTGGACCACTGCGCCTATGTCACCTGGAGCACCGGCATCGGCGTCGGGCTGTGTGTGGATGGCCGCCCGCTGCACGGCAAGAACGGCAACGCCGGCCATGCCGGCCACATGTTCGTCAGCGACAACAACGATGCCCTGTGCGGCTGCGGCAACATCGGCGATGTCGAGGGGCTGGTCGCCGGCAATGCCATGCCGCGGCGTTTTGGGGCGCTTGGGTTCTCCGACGCTGCTTCTATTTTGATAGCGGCTCGCTCAGGAGAGGCGGGGGCTGTGGCCGTGATTGATGACATGTGCCGGATCATGGGGCGGGCCTTGTACAACCTGGTCGTGACGCTGGACCTGCAGCGCATCAGCATCGGCGGCAGCGTGTTCTGGCACCACCGCGACTATTTGTTGCCGCGCTTGCAGGCGCAAATCAGCGGCAGGCTGCCGGCGCTGACCGCTGGTGTGGAGGTGGTGCCCGCCGGGCTGGCGGACCAGGTGGGCGACTACGCCGCGCTCGCGCTGGTCATGTGAAGGATTGCCCCGCACGGTTCAGG
>CALRTF020000306.1:0-4350 GCA_943370985.1 Paenacidovorax caeni | reverse complement strand
ATCACCTTCGCGCCCAGCGCCTTGGCGATCTGGATCGCCGAGGTGCCAACCCCGCCGGCTGCACCGAGCACCAGCACGGTTTCACCGGCCTTGAGCTGCGCGCGGTCCACCAGCGCATGGTGCGAGGTGGCGTAAATCATGATGAAGGCGGCGGCATCGACGTGCGGGAATCCATCAGGCAGCGGCATGCACAGGGCAGCCGGCGCGATGGCATGGGTGCCGAAACCGCCGGTGCCGGACAGGCAGGCCACGTTCTGGCCGACCTTCAGGTGTTTGACGCCTTCGCCAATGGCTTCGACCACACCCGCGTATTCGGAGCCGGGCACAAAGGGCAGCGGCGGCTTGATCTGGTACTTGTTCTGCACAATCAGCAGGTCCGGAAAGTTCAGGCTGGCCGCCTTGATGGCGATGCGCACCTCGCCGGCCTTGGGCTCGGGGGTGGGCAGTTCTTTCCAGGTCAGCGCGTCTACGCCGGTGGGGTCTTCACAAAGCCAGGCATGCATGAGTTGTCTCCATAGGGTCAGATAAACACATCATAGGGATGTTGCGAAGTCCAACAGGCAGGGCAGGCCCCGGATTTGTCACCCGTGAGACCGTAAAATCGATACATGAAAATCTTGATCTGCAACGACGATGGCTACCAGGCCTCCGGCATCGTGGCCCTGTACGAGGCCCTGAAGGACATTGCCGATGTGGAGGTGGTGGCGCCCGAGCAGAACAACAGCGCCAAATCGAACGCACTGACCCTGCATTCGCCGATGTATGTGCAGACCGCGGCCAACGGCTTTCGCTATATCAACGGCACGCCGGCCGACTGTGTGCACATCGCGCTGACCGGCTTGCTCGGTTACCGGCCCGACCTGGTGGTCTCGGGCATCAACAACGGCGCCAACATGGGCGACGACACGATTTATTCAGGCACCGTCGGCGCGGCCATGGAAGGGTATCTGTTCGGCATTCCCTCGATCGCTTTTTCGCAAACCGAAAAAGGCTGGGGCTACATCGATGCGGCGGGACGGCGCGCGCGCGACCTGGTGCAGCAGCTGATCCCTTCGCTCGAAAAAATTGCCGAAGGCGCCTTGCCGACGGTGGCGCCGTGGCTGCTCAACGTGAACATTCCCAACCTGCCCGACGAACAGCTGCAGGGTTACAAGGTCTGCCGCCTGGGCCGGCGCCATGCGGCCGAACGCGTGATCACCCAGACCAGCCCGCGCGGCGAAACCATGTACTGGATAGGCGGCGCGGGACCGGCCAAGGAGGAGGGCGAGGGCACCGACTTCCATGCGACCAAACACGGCTTTGTCGCTATCACGCCGCTGCAGGTGGACCTGACCGACCATGAGCGCCTGCCTTACTGGGCGCAGACTGCGGCCAAACTGACCCAGGACAGCGCCAGCACGCCGCTTGCCGCATGAAGCCGCCGCTCAAGCCTCCGGCGGGCGCACCCGCACCCGCAGCGGCCAAACGGCCCGGCTTTCCGGTGCGCCTGGCGCCCGATGCCGGCACCCCCTCTGCTACCAAAAATATAGCTGGCCGCGCACATCCTGAAAGGGCTACAGGCCTTTTTGACATGAAAACACCGGCCAAGACCGCGGTCTCCAGCGGTATCGGCCTGGACTCGCGGGCGGTGCGCGCGCGCATGGTCCAGAAGCTGGCTGCGCAGGGGATTTCCGATGCGCAGGTGCTCGCTGCGATGGGCCATGTGGAGCGCCATCGTTTTGTCGATACCGCGCTGGTGAACCAGGCCTATGAAGACACCAGCCTGCCGATCGGCCTGGGCCAGACGATTTCCAAGCCCAATGTCGTGGCGCGCATGCTGGAGCTGCTGCGCCAGGGTGCGGGCAGCCCTTCGGGCAAGCTCGGCCGGGTGCTGGAAATCGGCACCGGTTGCGGCTATCAGGCCGCGGTGCTGGGCCAGCTCGCCAGCGAGGTCTACAGCATCGAGCGCCTGCGCGGCCTGCACGAGAAAGCGCGCGAGAACCTGCGAGCCTTCCGGCTGGCCAATGTGCACCTGCTGTTCGGCGACGGCATGGTGGGCTACGCGAAGGGCGCGCCGTATGCGGCCATCATTGCCGCGGCCGGCGGCGAGGCGATTCCGCCGGCCTGGGTCGAGCAGCTGGCCGTCGGGGGCCGGCTGGTCGCGCCCATGCACATGGCCGGCGGCGCCCAGGCGCTGGTGGTGCTCGACAAGACCGCGCAGGGCGTGACCCAGACGGTTCTGGAGGCGGTGCACTTTGTGCCTTTAAAATCAGGAACCAGCTAGCCGGCGCCGCGAAGGCGCACAGCGGCCCCCTGAACCAAAACCGGCGCCGCGCGTCACACCTGTCACACACAGCATTTGGAAAAGGTGAATACATCAATGAATCAACATGCAGGGCTTCCCATGGCTGCGTTTTCTCCCACGGCCCTTGAAGCGCCCCGCGCCGGCAAGGGCGCCGCTCGCCTGGCCCTGAGCTGCCTGCTGGCTGCTGCCGTGCTGCTGGTGGCCGCCTGCGGCACCCGCGGCCCGAATCGCGCGCCGGTCGAGGACCGTGGCGCCGGCATGACACGCCCGCCGGCCATGGCCGTGGACCCGGCCAGCGTCAAGCTGCTGCCTGGTGCCGAGAACGCCGGCAAACCCGGTTACTACACGGTCAAACCCGGCGACACCCTGATCCGCATCGGCCTGGACACCGGCCAGAACTGGCGCGACATCGGCCGCTGGAGCAACCTGGAGAACCCCAACCTGATCGAGGTGGGCCAGGTGCTGCGCGTGGCGCCACCCGAAACGGTGGCCGTGGCGCGGCCCGTCACGTCCAGCACGGTCACGCCGGTCAGCCCCGCGCCTGCGCCAGCGGCCAGTGCGCCCGCAGCGGCGTCCAGCGCACCCAAACCGCCGGCTGCCAGCGGCAGCGACGAGGATGTGGCCTGGATCTGGCCGGCGCAGGGTGCGGTGCTGGCGGGATTCGACGAGGCCAAGAACAAGGGCATGGACATTGCCGGCAAGCCCGGCGACGCGGTGATGGCGTCGGCCGACGGCCGCGTCGTGTATGCCGGTGCCGGCCTGCGCGGTTATGGCAACCTGATCATCCTCAAGCACAACAACACCTTCCTGACGGCCTACGCGCACAACCAGACCCTGCTGGTCAAGGAAGACCAGTCGGTGCGCAAGGGCCAGAAGATTGCCGAGATGGGCAACAGCGACGCGGACCGCGTGAAGCTGCATTTTGAAATCCGCCGCCAGGGCAAACCGGTGGACCCGGCCAAATACCTGCCGCCCAAATAAGCCGGTGCCGCGACAAAAAAAGCCCTGCATGCAGGGCTTTTTTCATGCAGGCTTGTCGCCCGTTTGGGGTCAAACCGGTCTTTGTGCCCCGTCGGTCAAGCGTGGAGAGCTATGAATTTGATAGCGGTGGCGCCGGCTGTATCAATTCGTCGTAACCGCGGCCGGTGAACTGCAGCAGGTCGATGCCGTGGCCGAAGGGGTCGGCCAGGCCGGCAATGCGGCCCCAGGCGCGGTCATTCACCGGCATCTCGAGCACGGCGCCGTGGCCGACCAGGCGTGTCACCGCCGCGTCGATATCGTCGACCACAAAATCCAGGTGCACCGGTGTCCAGTGACGCTGGTAATGGCGTTGCGCATCGCTGCCGGCGACGGGCCGGGTACCCGCCTCGTTGAGCAACAAATCAATCGGGCTGCTGGCGCCCAGGATCTCCGTGAAGGCATTCTGGAAACGCCGGCCTACGCTGAGGCCCAGCCCGCCGGTGTAAAACGCGATGGCGCGTTCCATGTCGTCGACGTCGATGCAGATGCGCAGCTCCATTGCCTGTTCCTTGCATGTTGTCCTGTCTGCAAAAAATGTTAACCCAGCCTGAGACAATACGGAATGGCCAGACGACAACAGAACAAGACAAAATCCCCCGCGACCGGCATGCCGCCGGTGGACTACCCGCCCGACATCCTCAACGTCGAGTCGCTCGACATCGAAGCGCAGGGCATCGCCCACCGTGAGGACGGCAAGGTGGTGTTCATCGACGGCGCGCTGCCTTTTGAGCGTGTCAGCGCCAGCGTCTACCGCAAGAAGCCGAGTTTTGAAAAAGCCACCCTGATGGCGGTGCTGCGCGAGTCCTCGCAGCGTGTGCGGCCGCAGTGCCCGCATTTCGGCCTGCACACCGGCGCCTGCGGCGGCTGCAAGATGCAGCACCTGCACCCCGCCGCCCAGGTGGCGGTGAAGCAGCGGGTGCTGGAAGACAACCTGCAGCACCTGGCCAAGGTGCGCCCCGAACGCCTGCTGCGCCCCATCGAGGGCCCGGCCTGGGGCTACCGTGACCGCGCGCGCCTGTCGGTGCGCTGGGTGGCTAAGAAGAATA
>CALRTF020000305.1:0-4444 GCA_943370985.1 Paenacidovorax caeni | reverse complement strand
CGCGCGTGCGGCCACGGCACGGCACTGCGCCTTGCCGCCGTCTTGCCGGCGCGCGGCAGCGGTGCGCGCTGCCATGGCGCAGGCCGGCCTGGCGTTTCCGCTGGTGGTCAAACCGGACCTCGGCATGTGCGGTTTTGGCGTGCGCCGGGTGGCGGATGAGGCCGCGCTGATGGCTTACCTCGCGGCCTTCCCGCCGGACCAGCAAGCGGTGCTGCAGGAATATTTGCCGCAGGCGGGTGAGGCCGGCATTTTCTACGCGCGCCGCCCGGGTGATGCGCAGGGCCGGATCATCGGCCTCGCGCTGCGGTATTTTCCGCGGGTCACCGGGGACGGGCTCGCCACCCTGGCGCAGCTGATGGCCGCCGACCCGCGCGCCGGCCGCGTGTTGGGCCGCAGCGACCATGTGGGCCGGGCCGACCTTGATCGTATTCCGGCGCGCGGCGAGGTGGTCCGGCTGGCCACCATAGGTTCCACCCGCGTCGGCGGCCTGTACCGCGACGGCGCGGCCTGTATCACGCCGGCCCTCGCGGCGGCCGTCGATGCGATTGCGCGCGACATGCCGGAGTTCTACGCGGGGCGCTTTGATGTGCGCTTCGACGACCTGCAGCAACTGGCGGGGGGCCGGGGCTTGCGCATCATGGAGGTCAATGGCGCCGGCTCTGAAGCCATCCAGGCCTGGGACCCGGACATCGGCCTGGCAGCGGCATTGCGCATCATTTTTGCCAAGCAGCGGGTGCTGTTCGAGATCGGCGCGGCCAACCGCCACAGGGGGCACCAGCCCATCGGCCTGCGCCGGCTGGCGCAGCTGCACTTCATGCAGCAGCGCCTGCTCGATGCCTACCCGCCGTCAAACTGATCCTGGCCGCCGCTGCCGTAAGGGCGGGTCAGGATTTCGAGGTAGTGGCCGTTCGGGTCGTTCCAGTAAACCCCACGTCCACCGTCGTTGTGGTTGATGCGGCCGGGTTGCTGGTGGCCGGGGTCGGCCCAGTAGGGCAACTGGCGGTCCTGGATGCGTTTAAAAATGACATCGAACTCGTCTTCGCTCACCAGGAAAGCGTAGTGTTCGACCCGCATGTCGCCGTCATGCGTGATGAAGTCCAGGGTGACGCCGTTGTCCAGCGTCACACCATGGAAAGGGCCGAAACGCACCGGCGGCGCCAGTCCCAGCAGGTCGGCCAGAAAGGTCGCTGAGGCCAGTGCATCGCGGGCGTGAACAATCGTGTGGTTGAGCTGGATGGGCATCTGAACAATCCTTCCCGGCGCAGCGCCGCTCAGGCGGGGTTGCCTTCGGTGCGCAGCAATTTTTTCCGCACCAGGTGGATGTTGCTGCGCAGCGCATACAACTCGTCGGTATAGGACAGCGGCACGCTGATTTTTTCGGCGCGCGCTTCCAGGCCGTCCAGTTCCCCGAGCAGGGCCTTGTTGTCGCCGCTGCTTTCGATGCGGTTTTCGATGTCGCGGAGCTGGCCGTACCACTTGAAGATGCGTGAGCGCACGCGGAACTCGTAGAGCGGCGGCACAATGCGCGACAGCGGCAGCATGACGGCGATGATGATGCCCATCACCAGCCACATGCGTTCGACCAGGTTGGCGACCCAGAAGGGCAGGTACCGCTGCATCAGCGGCGCGTCATTCTTGATGGCGCGTTCGGCTTCCTTGGAAATGGGCAGCTCGCTGTTGTCGCGGTTGGGAAACTCGCGTGCCGCCTTGAACCAGCCCGCCGGCCCATGGATCACGTTGCCGGCCTGGGCAAACAGCTGAACCAGCGCTGGATGGGTGGTGGTCCTGGCGATCAGCGAAGTGGTCGGCGCCACCAGGCTGACATCTTCTGGCGGAATGTTGCGGGCCAGATCCACCACGCCCTGGGGAAGCCGCGCTGTACTCAGAAAGGCGAAACGCTTGGAGTAGGCCTCGCTTTGCGTGAAGTCCATGAGCTTGACGCCGGGCGTTTGCAACAGCATCTGCACCATCAGCGATTCGGGTGCCGAGGCAAACACGATCGCGTCGATTTCGCCGCGGAGAAAGGCCACGGTGGCGGGCGTCTGGTCCAGGTTCGAGAGCTTGAGGCTGGCCGGCTCGATGCGGTTGCTTTCCAGCAGCTTGGCCATGAGGCTGGGCACACCGCTGCCCGGGGTTCCCACATTGATGCGCAGGCCCTGCAGTTGGACCAGCGAATGGAGTGTCTCGCTTTTTTTCGCGCCCGGCGCGGCTTTCTCCCGGTAAAACAGCCACAGCGGCTCGACAAACAGGCTTCCCAGGGAGGTCAGGGCTTCCTCGTCGGCGTCGTCGTAAGCGCTGGTACCGCCCTGCACAAAACCGAGGTCGGCCTTGCCTTCGCGCAGCAGTTGCAGGTTGTGCGCCGAGCCCTGTGAAGGCAGCAGCACCACCTCGATGCCGTCGCCGGCCAGGATTTTGGCGTAACGCTTGCCGAACTCTTCATAGGCGCTTTGCGCCGGGCCGGTGGCCAGGGTCACACGTTTGGGCGGGTTCGGATCCAGCCACCAGTAGGCCGCCACCAGCAGCGTGACGGTCACCACGATGAAGGGGCCGGCCGACGCCCACAGGTCGCGCAGGGACAGCAGGGTGTAGCGTATGGTTTTGGGCATGCGCAACCATAGCATGGGCGGGCCCGCCCCGGGGCCGACCGAATGCTTCAAAATGCAGAGCAAACGGCCTGCAGCCCCCGGCTGGCGGGCGCGAGCAGCTCCTGAAAAAGGAGCAATCCGGCCCGCTTCAGCCGCGCGGGTAACGCTGGTAGACCCGGGTGCCGCCGTTGCGGCCGATCAGCACCACGTCGTAGGGATCTTTCCGCTCGCCGTAAATCGCGCCGTCCATGCCGGGCGAGCCGACCGGCATGCCGGGCACCGCCAGGCCGATGGCGGCCGGGCGTTCCCTGAGCAGGCGCTGTACCTCGCGCGCCGGCACATGGCCCTCGATGGCGTAGCCGCCGACCCGCGCGGTGTGGCAGGAGCCCAGTTGGTCGGGCACGCCCAGGCGCTTGCGGGCGGCGCTGTTGCCGCTGTCGTGCACCTTGACGTCGAAGCCCTTGGCCTGCATGTGGATCACCCAGTCCTGGCAGCAGCCGCAGTTCGGGTCTTTCCAGACTTCGAGCTGCGGCCGGGTTTGTGCGATCAGCACTGTCGGCAGCAGCGAAGTGCCGGCAAGGGTGGCGATGGTCTTCAGCAGATAACGTCTTTGCATGGCTTTGTCCTGAACGAGGGTTAACGGGAGGGCGCTGCGACGCTGATCTTGCCGACCATGCCGGCCTGGTAGTGGCCGGCGATCAGGCAGGCGAAGTCGAACTCGCCGGCGCGGTTGAAGGTCCAGATGAGGCTGCCGGTTTTTCCAGCGCCGACGTGCGCCATGTAGGGCTCATCGTGCGCCATGGCGGGAAACTTCAACATCATGGCGGCATGGTCGTCGAGCGTCTGGCGGGTGCCGATGACCAGCTCGTGCCGCAGCTTGCCTTTGTTGCGGATGACAAAACGCACGGTCTCGCCCTGTTTGAACGAGAGTTTGTCGGGCGAAAAGCGCATGCTGTCGTCCATCAGGACAGTCACGGTGCGGCTGACGGCTTTGGCCTCGCCGGCGATGCCCCATGGTGTCTGGGCCCGGGCAGCTGCGGCGACGGCAGGCCCGGCTGGCGCATGGTGATCATCGTGGGCCATGGCCGGTGCGCCGCTGGCTCCGAAGATCAATCCGGCGATCAGATAAAGGTGGGTGGTTTTCATGGAAGTTTCCGTGAGGGTGAGGATGGATCAGTGCCTGTGGCGGGAAGGCGCTGCCGGTGCTGCAGCGTCCGCCGCTGCGCCGTAGCCGCGCAGATGGGCGTACAGCGAGACTTGCTGCGGCGTCAGCAGCGCGGTCTGCTGCAAATGGGTTTCCAGGTGCGACTTCCTCAGCAGGGCCTGCAGGCGGCCTATGCCTTCGGTGTGGCTTGCCAGCCGCGCCGCGTCGATCTGGCGCGAGGCAAAAGCGTGGTCCAGCGCACGTTCGGCTTCCACCAGCCGGGCGCCCAGGTCGCGGGCCTCGGCTTTGTGGCGGGTCATCAGCGCTTGACTGGCCTGCTTTTGCCCGGCGCTCAGACCGAGTGGTGCGGCCAGCTCCAGCACGTGCATGGGGCCGGGATAGCTGTTGAGTTCGGCGGCTTTCGCCTGCTCCATGCCTTTGCCGTCCAGCAAGTCGGCGGTCTGGGCGGACGAGAGTGACTTGATCGTCCGCGCCTGCTGGCCCGCGTAGGGGCTCGCCGGCGGTGACGGCGGGTGTTGAGCAAACAGGCTGCCAGCCCCCGTCAGGCAAGCGCCTGCAGCTATCAATTTGAGAGTAATTCGGATGTTCATGGTGGTCCTTCGAATGTGTGGCCGCGCGGGCCGGCGGGTGCTTGGCAGGACATCCGCCCTGCCGCAGGGGGCACGGGTTCGACGGATTGCTCCTGCCGGCATGT
>CALRTF020000304.1:0-4455 GCA_943370985.1 Paenacidovorax caeni | reverse complement strand
AACACGGCGCGACCCACAGCACGGAAAACCCCGCGCCCTGCTCCGGTCAGTTTTCCGTCGTGCAAGCCAGGCTGCCACAGCGCCGCAGCGCCCCCGCCCAGCGCGAGCAGCGCCGCAGAGGCCGCACCTAGCTTGAACAGCGTCCTTCTTTTCATCAATCGAGTTTCGCACGCGCTCGCGGCATTTCTATAGAGCGCGGCACCTAGATAAACTCCGTGTTTATATGGACCCCGCAGCATCCCGTATCCGTGAAGCCATGCAGGCAGTGTCGCTGTTGCGGCTCGCGCGCGCCGACCAGCCCGCGCTTGAACAGGCCTGCATCGAGATCAAACGGTTTCAGGCGCAGCGGTTCAGGGCAACCTATGCTGACCTGCTGCACACCCCGCGTTACCGGGGCGCTGCCAGTTTTTTCCTGCAGGAACTGTATGGTGAGCAGGATTACGCGCAACGCGACCAGCAGTTCGCCCGCATCGCCAGCACCATTGCCCGGCTTTTCCCGCAAGCCGTCGCCGAAACCGCAGCCTCCCTGGCTGAGGTGCATGCGCTAACTGAACAGCTCGATGACCGCATGGCCCGCCACTGGCTGGCTGCCAGCGAACCCACGGTGCAGGCGCGTTACATCCGCTGCTGGCGCACAGTCGGCGACAGGCCTGCCCGGTTCCGCCAACTCGGCGTGGTGCTGCATCTCGGAGGCGAGCTGGACAGGCTGACACGCATGCGGGGCCTGCGCGGCCTGCTGAGATTGATGCGAGCGCCTGCGGCAGCGGCCGGACTGAGTTCACTTCAGGGCTTTCTCGAAACAGGGTTTGATGCCTTCGCAGACATGAAAGGGGCTTCGGAATTTCTGGGACTGATCGAAAAACGGGAGTCCCTGTGGATCAATGCACTGTTTGATGAGGATGCTGTCACCTGCGAGACGAAATTGCTTCAACTTCTTGCCGGCCCATCGCCGAATTAGGGACAAGCCCCATACGCTTGCGGCCGCTGTGCTTTCACAATGGCACACAAGGAGTTTTCATGGACAAGTTTTGGCTCAGAAGTTATCCCGAGAGTGTTCCGCACACCATTGACCCCGAGCAGTTCCGCTCGCTCAACCAGTTGCTGGAGGACTCGTTCAAAAAGAATGCAGCGCGCCCGTTTTCCGTCTGTATGGATCGCTGGATGAGCTATGGGGAGCTCGACGAATTGTCCTCCGCGATGGGCGTCTGGCTGCAGGCTCAGGGACTCGAAGCCGGTGCCCGGGTCGCCATCATGCTGCCGAACATCCCTCAGTTTGCGGTCACCATGGCCGGTATCCTCCGCGCGGGGTACACCTGCGTCAACGTCAATCCGCTGTACACCGCCCGCGAGCTGGAGCACCAGCTCAAGGATTCTGGTGCGACGGCCATCGTCATCCTCGAAAATTTTGCTACGACGCTGGAGGAGGTGGTCGAGCGGACGCCCATCAAGCATGTGGTGGTCGCGTCAATGGGTGATTTGCTGGGCTTCTGGTACGGACGATGGATCACGTTTGCGGTACGTCATCTGGCCAAAATGGTGCCGGCCTACAAATTGCCGCTGGCGAACGGTCTTACGGTCACGCCTTTCAAGCACGTGATGGCAGAGGGAATGGGCAAAGCACTCAAACCATCCCAAACCAGCCTCGATTCTGTGGCTTTTCTGCAGTACACAGGGGGCACCACCGGTTTATCCAAAGGCGCGGTGCTGACTCACCGGAACATCGTCGCGGCCGTACTCCAGGCAGAAGCCTGGTTCACGCCCGCCTTGCGCCGTATCGGCGACGTCAGCAAGACCAATGGCATTGCCGCGTTGCCGCTTTATCACATCTTCGCGTTGACCTTGTGCCTGCTGGCTATCCGCTGGGGCTCTCACCTGACCTTGATTCCAAATCCACGCGACTTCGGTCAATTCATCGAGGTTTTGAAAAAGCGACCGTTTCATATGCTGCCGGCGGTCAATACCCTTTTTAATGCCTTGTTGCAGCACCCTCAAATCAAGTCGGTGGATTTTTCCAGCCTGTGCGTGTCGCAGGCAGGCGGCATGGCGGCATCCGAAGGAACGGCGAAACACTG
Source organism: Paenacidovorax caeni (assembly GCA_943370985.1). GTDB lineage: Bacteria > Pseudomonadota > Gammaproteobacteria > Burkholderiales > Burkholderiaceae_C > Polaromonas > Polaromonas caeni_A. The sequence continues at coordinate 2,383 of CALRTF020000304.1, read as the reverse complement.
GCTGGAAGTCACCGGCAGCCCGATGATCGAAGGTTGGGGGATGAGCGAAACCTGCGCCATCGGTACCAACAATCCCGTGCTGAACCGGGAGTTCACTGGCACGATCGGTCTGCCATTGCCGGGGATCGACATTGCGATCAAGGACGATGACGGCAAATCACTTGCCCCCGGAGAATCCGGGGAGATTTGCATCAAGGGCCCGCAGGTGATGACAGGCTACTACCGGCAACCTGAGGAGAATGCAAAAGCCTTCACGGCAGACGGTTTTATGCGCACCGGTGATATCGGGATCATGGACGAGAACGGATACACCAAAATTGTCGATCGAAAAAAAGACATGATTATTGTGTCCGGTTTCAACGTCTTTCCCAATGAGCTCGAGAACGTGATTTCACTGTGTCCTGGCGTCGTGGAATGTGCGGCCATCGGCATTGCCGATGACAAACAGGGCGAGGCAATCAAGGTTTTTGTCGTCAAGAACGACCCGACACTGACAGAAGAGGTTGTTGGGGAATTTTGCCGCCAGAACCTCACGGGTTACAAGCGGCCCAAATACATCGAGTTTCGTGACGATTTGCCTAAAACCAATGTTGGCAAGATCCTGAGGCGTGAATTGCGCGCCTCAGCTTGAGCGTCCCAGGCGTCAGCGTGACCGAACCGGTGTTGCCTGCAGGTCTTGTGGTTTTCGAACGCGGGTGGTTGTCCTCCAACAACATTTTGTTTCTGGGTACTGACTCCAGCACGCTGGTGGACAGCGGCTATGGCACACACGCAGAACAGACCATAGAGCTTGTAGGTGCCTCATTGCAGGGACGCCCTCTGGACCACCTTCTCAATACCCACCTGCACAGTGACCATTGCGGTGGAAATGCTGCACTTCAAGCGGCTTACCCGGAGTTGCAAACGTGGATACCCCCCGGTCAGGCGCATTTCGTGTCCACCTGGGATCCGGTTGCCCTCAGTTATGAGCCTACCGGACAGTTTTGCCCCCGGTTTGATTTCACTGATCTGCTGATGCCAAATGGCGAGATCCGGCTGGCGGACATGTCCTGGGAAATTCATGCCGCACCTGGCCATGACCCCAGCTCGGTCATCCTTTTTGAACCGCAGTCACGCACCCTGATCTCGGCCGACGCCTTGTGGGAAAATGGTTTTGGTGTGGTGTTTCCGGAGCTCGAGGGTGATGACGCCTTTGGGGAAGTCGCAGCCACGCTGGATCTGATCGAGCATCTTGATCCGCGCACTGTGGTCCCCGGGCATGGCCGGGTATTCAACTATGGCCCCGACATACTTTCGTCCGCGCGCCAACGGCTATCAGCATTCACTACCAACCCGGCGCGCCACGCACACCATGCCGCCAAAGTACTCCTGAAGTTCAAACTGCTGGAACAACAGAAGTTGTCTTTTGGCGACTTTCGCGAGTGGGCACGGCGTACCAGCCATTTCCAGCGGATACGCGAGAGCTTTTTCCCGGCGATGATCTTTGAAGACTGGGTGGAACAACTGACCACCGAACTCGTGAGCGCAACGGTCGCACGCCGAGACGGAGAGTGGATCTTCAACAGTTGATCGACTAAGAGATGTGCAGACTGGTGATCGGGCGCTGTCGCCGGATCGGGAAGTACGGATCGACTGCCCTGGATTTCCTTCGCCCAAAAGAAAACGCCCAGTTGACTGAATCAACTGGGCGGTTCTTGCTGTAAGAGCCTGACGATGTCCTACTTTCACACGGGAATCCGCACTATCATCGGCGCTAAGTCGTTTCACGGTCCTGTTCGGGATGGGAAGGAGTGGTACCAACTTGCTATGGTCATCAGGCATAACTTTTTGATCGATTGTCACAACGACAATCCATCGGATTCATAGAGCAAATCAGCTTTTATTTAATGTCTTGCATTCTTGCGAATGCAGTATTTTGAATGCGTCACTTTGGCATAACAACCTTGAATCTAATCAAAGTTATAGGGTCAAGTCGCACGAGCAATTAGTATCAGTTAGCTTAACGCATTACTGCGCTTCCACACCTGACCTATCAACGTCCTGGTCTTGAACGACTCTTTAGGGGGCTCAAGGCCCCGGCAGATCTAATCTTGAAACGAGTTTCCCGCTTAGATGCTTTCAGCGGTTATCTCTTCCGAACTTAGCTACCCGGCAATGCCACTGGCGTGACAACCGGTACACCAGAGGTTCGTCCACTCCGGTCCTCTCGTACTAGGAGCAGGCTTCCTCAAATCTGCAGCGCCCACGGAAGATAGGGACCAAACTGTCTCACGACGTTTTAAACCCAGCTCACGTACCTCTTTAAATGGCGAACAGCCATACCCTTGGGACCGGCTACAGCCCCAGGATGAGATGAGCCGACATCGAGGTGCCAAACACCGCC
>CALRTF020000303.1:0-4530 GCA_943370985.1 Paenacidovorax caeni | reverse complement strand
CGGGTGGGCTGGTCGGGGGCGACACGCTGGACATCACGGTCACGGCCGCCGCCGGCAGCCACGGCCTGATCACCACCCCCGGCGCCACGCGTTTTTACAAATCACTGGGTGAAACCGCGTTGCAGCGCACCCGTCTCCGGCTGGCGCCCGGCGCGCGTGCCGAGTGGCTGCCGATGGAGGCGTTGTGTTACAGCGGCTGCCTCGCAGAAAACCACCTGACGCTGGAGCTGGCGCCCGGCGCTGAGCTGATGGGCTGGGACGTCACCGCGCTCGGCTTGCCGAGTGCCAGCCAGCCCTTCGTCGAGGGGAGTTTTTGCCAGCACATCGAGTTGCCCGGCGTCTGGCTGGAGCGCGCGCGCATACGCGCCGGTGACAAGCTGCTGATGGACAGCCCGCTGGGCCTGGCCGGGCAACACTGCATCGCCACCCTGTTTTTCGCCAGTGGCAGCAAACTCGATCGCAAGCGCCGCGAAGGGGCGCTGGATGCCGCGCGTGACATGATGGTCGCGCATGCGCTGGCCAACACGGCGGGCGCCACCAGCCCGGATGCGCAAGTGGTCGTGGTACGCGTGCTGGCGCCCCTGGTGGAACCGGCGATGGGCCTGCTCAAGCAGGTCTGGAAAAGCTGGCGCCGCCACTTCTGGGACCAGGCCGCGCCCAACCCACGTATCTGGTCCGCCTGAGCCGGTCCGGACGGCTGCTCAGTCGCGCAGGTCGGCCGGCACCTTGCCGCCGTTGGCGGCCAGCTTGTTCATGACCTGTTTGTGCAGCCAGATGTTCATGGTGGCACTGTCGTTCATGTCGCCGGTGTAACCCAGTTCTTTCGCCAGTTCCTTGCGTTCGCCCAGGCTGCTGTCCAGATCCAGCAGTTTCATGAGGTCGACAATCGATGTTTTCCAGTTGAGTTTTTGCGGGTTTTTGCTGGCCATGTCATCGAGCAAGGCCTTCACATCCACCTCTGCCATCGTGGCGGAGGCCGCGCCGGCAGCGGCGGCTGCACGTGCGGCAGCCTCCGATGCGGCCGTTGCTGCAGCAGCGTCTTCAGGCGACAGCGAGCCGCTGCCACCTGTGGGTGCCGAAGGGGTTTCGGCGCGGGCCGAAGGGAAAATCTTGCCGAAAATTTTGCCGAGAATGCTCATGATGGGTTCCATTTTTTGAAGTGAGGCCCCATCCTAGGCAGCACGCGCGCAGTCGGCAACAGGCAAAGGCGCGCGCCCCTGTCGGAAAATGCCTTCAAGCCGCGGCCTGCAGCGGCGGCGGGCGCCTACGCGTTTTGCCCCGACCGTCCTACCGGGGATGAGCGCGCGCTGCGCACAATGGGGCTCCGGCCACCTGCCGGCCACCCTCCTTTTCTGCGAGACGCCATGAAAACTTCCGTGTTGACCCCCCTCTTGCTGGCCCTGACACTGGTGTTCGGTGCTTGCTCCAGCACCACCGAAAGCGGCGCGGTCGGCGCCTCCCGCTCGCAACTGCTGCTGGTGTCGTCCGAAGAACTCAACGCCATGGCCGAGCAGGCCTACGTCAAACTCAAAACAGACGCTGCGGCCAAAGGGGCGCTCAATACCGACGCGGCCATGCTGGCACGTGTTCGCGCCATCGCCGCACGCATCCAGCCGCAGACAGCCGTCTTTCGCGGCGACGCGCCGGGCTGGAAGTGGGAAGTCAACATCATCGAGAGCGAGCAGCTCAACGCCTTTTGCATGCCCGGCGGAAAAATCATGTTCTACACCGGCCTGGTGCGCAAGCTGAACCTCAGCGACGAGGAAATCGCCGTGGTGATGGGCCACGAGATTGCCCATGCCCTGCGCGAGCATTCGCGCGAGCAGGTGTCGCAGGCCACGGCGGCGCAGACCGCCATCGGCATCGGCACGCAGTTGCTGGGCCTGGGCGGTAGCGCATCCCAAATCACCGGTGCCGCCTACGAGGCGCTGGTGGCCAGCCGCTTCAGCCGCGCCCACGAAACCGAATCCGACCGTATCGGCCTGGAACTGATGGCGCGCGCTGGTTACAACCCCGAGGCCGGCGTGACCCTGTGGCAGAAGATGGGCAGCGCCACCGCCAGCGGCGGCGGCACGCCCGATTTCCTGAGCACCCACCCGAGCGACAGCAGCCGGGTGCAGCAGATCCAGTCCCTGCTGCCCACGGTCATGCCCTTGTACCAGGCCGCGCGGCGCTGAGAGGATGCCGTGATGGCGGGCTCTTCCCGCCACGGCGCCTGACTGGTTACCATCGGGTCCGGCGTCAAGCTGCGACTGACAAGAAAAACATTGGGGGAAAGCCATGCATGCGGCCATGACCACGACCGAGATTTACCTGATCGCCATGGCGATCATTTTCACGGTGCCTTACCTGATCTGGCGTCTTTTCAGGACGGATTACTACGCACCGCTGGTGGTGGTGCAAATCATTGCCGGCATCCTGCTCGGCCCGGGCATCCTCGGCAAGGTCTATCCCGACTATTACGCCTTTGTCTTCAGCGCACCCGTGGTGCAGTCGCTCAACGGCATCGCCTGGTGGGCCGTCATGGTGTTTGTCTGGATCGCCGGCATCGAACTCGACCTGAACAAGGCCTGGGCCCACCGGCGCGAGAGCACGATCACCGCCGGCCTGGCACTGGGCACACCGCTGCTGTTCGGCTGTGCGGCCGCCGCCGGCATGCTGATGGTTGACGGCTGGGTCGGGCCGCAGGGCATGCGCTGGCAGTTTGTCATGGGTGTCGGCATGGCCTGCGCGGTGACCGCCCTGCCCATCCTGATCCTGCTGATGGAAAAACTGGCCATCCTGCGCCAGCCCATCGGCCAGCGCATCCTGCGTTACGCCAGCCTGGACGACATCGCGATCTGGGGCGTGCTGGCCCTGATCCTGATGGACTGGCAACGTGTCGGCCGGCAAGCCGGCTTCCTGGCGGCCTTTGCCGTGCTCAGCTACCTGCTCCGCAAGCTGATGGTGTGGATGCCCGAACGCGATCGCTGGTACGCCGGCCTGGTCTGGCTGATCGTCTGCGCGCTGGGTGCAGACTGGGCCGGCCTGCATTTCATGGTTGGTGCCTTCCTGGCCGGCGCGGTCATGGACAGCGACTGGTTCAACCAGGAACACATGGACATGCTGCGCCATCATGTGTTGCTGGTGATGATGCCGGTGTTTTTCCTGAGCACCGGGCTGCGCACCAACTGGTCGGTCGGCGGGGAAGCCGTGTTCATCGCCGCGGCGGTGCTGCTGGTCGCCTCGGTGGCCGGCAAGCTGATCGGGGTACACATCGCCGGCAGGATCCTCAAGTGGGCACCGGGCGAAAGCAGCATCATCGGCTGGCTGCTCCAGACCAAGGCGCTGATCATGATCATTTTTGCCAACATCCTGCTGGACAAACAAATCATCACCAACGAAACCTTCACCGCCCTGCTGCTGATGGCCATTGCCAGCACCATGCTGACGGTGCCGGTGGTGGCACCGAAACTTCAGCGCATGAAGGAAATTATTTTCAGGACGAAGTAACGAACATCCTGCGTGCCGCCAAGCCGTTCGGGCTGAGCCTGTCGAAGCCTGTCCCGAACCTGGTGAGCCCCTTCGACAGGCTCAGGGCGAACGGCGGAAACCTGTCAGGATTAAATGGCCACCAGTTGCCGAACGCCGTTGGCCTGCATGTCCTTGCCCTGGCCGCGCGCAATGAACTCGCCGCGCTCCATCACCAGGTAGTCGTCGGCCAGCTCTTCCGCGAAGTCGTAATACTGCTCGACCAGCAGGATGGCCATGTCGCCGCGGTCGGCCAGCATGCGGATCACGCGTCCGATGTCCTTGATGATGCTGGGCTGGATGCCCTCGGTCGGCTCGTCCAGGATCAGCAGCTTGGGTTTGGCAGCCAGTGCGCGTGCAATCGCGAGTTGCTGCTGCTGCCCGCCCGACAGATCACCCCCACGCCGGTTCAGCATCTGCTTGAGCACCGGGAACAGTTCATACAGCTCGGCCGGGATGGGCGTACTCGCGCTTTTGTAGGCCAGGCCCATGCGCAGGTTTTCTTCCACTGTCAAACGCGCAAAAATCTCGCGCCCCTGCGGCACAAAACCGATGCCGGCCCGGGCCCGCTCGTAAGGCGTGGCGTTTTCTATCGCCTTGCCATCGAACGCGATGCTGCCGGTCTTGATGGGCACCAGGCCCATCAGCGACTTGAGCAGCGTGGTCTTGCCGACGCCGTTGCGGCCCAGCAGCACGGTGACCTTGCCAAGATGGGCTTCCAGGCTCACATCGCGCAGGATGTGGGAGCCGCCGTAATACTGGTTGATGTTTTTGACAGTCAGCATTTGTTGATTCCCGTCAGGCGTCCTGAAGACTCGAAGCTGCGTTGGCTCGCCAACAGGCCGGGGGTTGCCCGGCGGCAACTCACTTTTCTTTGTCTCGCCAAAGAAAAGTAAGCAAAAGAAAGGCGACCCTGCTGTCTGCGACCCCCTTCGCTGACGCTACGGGGGCAACCTGCGGTGCTCGGTCCAGCCGGAGTCTCGCTCGAACTCGCCTTCGGCTCAGACAATCGCGATCCCT
>CALRTF020000302.1:0-4565 GCA_943370985.1 Paenacidovorax caeni | reverse complement strand
CTGGTGATGCGGCGCGGCCACTGGTACCTGAGCGGCCTGTGCCATCTGCGCGCTGGCCTGCGCTCCTTCCGCCTCGATCGGGTCGGGGGTGTCGAGGTGCTCGCGGCGGGCTTCGAGCGTCCCGCCGGCTTCGACGCGCTGGCCCACCTGAACCACAGCATCGCGCGGCTGCCGCGTGCCACGCCGGTGGTGGTGCTGATGGATTGCCCGATGGCGCGTGCCGTGGAAGAACTCGGCAGCGAGATCGGCGTGTTTGTGCCGCAGGCCGACGGCGTGCTGCTGCATGCGCGCACCGACAGCCTGGCCTGGTTCGCCCGCCAGCTGGTGCGCCTGCCTTTCCGTTTCGAGATCCGCGAGCCCGCCGCGCTGCGCAGCGCGGTGCGCGTATTTGCCGAGCGTGTGCTGCAGAACGTGCCGCAAGAGGCACCCGCGCCTGCGGCCGCGGATCAGAACAAAATCGGCCCCTAGCCCCCGCCGGACGTGCGCTGGCAGCTATCAAATCTGGAGCAATTCAGAGGTCCTACGGCGCCAGCACTTTCGACATGCGCGCATTGGCCAGCACCACGCCCGCCCGCTCGACCTGCTGGCGCTGCACGACAGTGAAGCCCGACTTGCCAAAAAACGGCTCCGCCGTCAGGCTGACATCGGCAGACAGCGCCGTGATGCCGCGGTCCGCGGCCGACGCATGGAGGTGCGCCATCAGCGCCTTCGCGACGCCGCGGCCGGCAAAGGCCGGCGCGACAAAAAAGAGGTCGATGTAGCCGCTGTCCTGCAGGTCGGCAAAACCCGCGACCTCGCCGTCCAGCTCCGCGACGAAAGGTTGCCTGGCCTGCAAACGCGCCGCCCACTGTTCGGCGTCGTGTTCCAGCGGTGCCCAGGCTTCGCGTTGCTCAGGTGTGTAGTTGCGCGCGGCGAGCTGGTGCACTGCCGCGTGAAAGACATCGCGCAGCAGCGGTGCGTCATTGGGGCGGAAGTTGCGGATCAGCATGGCATGGCAAGAAAAGGAGCGCGGATTGTAGCGACACGTTCGCCGTTCACGGTGCGCCACGCGCCGACCCGCAGCGACTCGGGGCCTGTGGCATGGATCCCGGGTCAGGTCCGGGATGACAAGTCAGGCATCAGCCAATGTCTCTCCGCGGGTTTTCTTCACCACCAACCCGATCACCAGCCCCTGGCCGTCACGCTGATGCGGCCGGTCTCCAGTCAGGGTGCACGTGAGGTCCTGGCTTCGGCAGCTTCCGACCTGGCAAAAGCCACGAAGGCCTGCATGGCGGCCGATAAAAACCGTTGCCGCGGATAGTAGAGGTAGGGCGGACCGATGCCTGGCGACCAGGACTCCAGCACGCGAACGAGTTCACCGGCGGCAAGTTCCCGCTCCACGTATCTCTGGTGAACATAGGCCAATCCTCCGCCCGCCATGGCCGCGTTGACCGCGACTTGTGCATCGTTGACGACAAGCCGTGGCGTACCAATTTCAGGGGCGATGTTGCGGCGCTGAAAATCCCAGGGTTGCAGTCCTCCACCTGGAAATCGGCGCCGGATGCAGTCGTGTCCGGCAAGCTCACCCGGTGACTCGGGCGCGGCCCGCTGTGCGAAGTAGGACGGTGAGCCGACAACTGCATAACGCTGTGGCGCACCGATGCGCACAGCCACCATGTCCTGTTGCAAGTCCTTGTCGATCCGCACGCCCGCGTCGAAACCATCGCGGACGATGTCCGTCAGGGCCGCATCGGCAGTGATCTCCATCGATATGCCCGGATGTTTTGCCAGAAAGCGGGCCGCCAGACCCGCCAGCAAAAACTGGGCAACAGGCGCTGGTGCATTGATTCTGAGCGAGCCCATGGGCGAGCCGCGATGCAGGTTGACCCGCTCCAGCGCCTTCTGGATCATCGCAAGACCGGGCTGCAGTTGCGAAAGCAACTCCAGCCCCGCCGCGGTGGGCGTCACGCTGCGTGTCGTTCGGGTCAGAAGCGCTACACCCATCTGCTCCTCAAGCCGCCGGATGGTCTGGCTGATCAGTGAAACAGACACCTCCCGCTCAGTCGCCGCGGCCCGAAAGCTTCGATGCCTTGCAACCGCCGCAAAAACGTCAAGATCCGGCAGAACCGATCGGGTCATTGTTCAGTCTCATTAAACACCGCATGCAGGATTATCCAGCTATTCCCCGCGCGCCTCACGCCCTAGGATTTGGGTCATTCACTCACCAAAGGACCCGAAACCATGCGCCCAGGCCCACAAATCGCCGCTTTCATCTGGTGGGCAGCTGCACTGTTCACCGCCGTTTCCCATGCGCAGCAAGCACCACGATGGGAGAAGGCGGCGCCTGCCGGCGTCGCCCGTCAGGAGTTGTATCCTGAAGTACTGGACGGCAGGATTTATGTGGCAGGCGGTCTGCTCAGTCCCAACACAGGCTACTCGGCCCACTTCGAATCCTGGGATGAAACCCAGGCGCGCTGGACCCGGCTCGCCACGCTTCCGCAAGCCCGCCACCACATTGCGCTCGCCGCTGCGAACGGGCGCATTTGGGGCATTGGCGGGTTCAGCGGGGGATTTCCGAACTGGCGTGCCGAAAAAAGCGTCTTTTGGTATGACCCCGCGGCCGATCGCTGGCACCAGGGGCCTGACCTGCCACAAGCGCGTGCCGAGGGCGTCGCCGCTGCTGTCCAGGGAAAGGTTTATGTGATCGGCGGGCGGATCGCATCAGGCCCCGGTGCGAGCCATTTCAACGATCATCAGGACACCGTGCTGGCCGAAGTCCTTGACCCCGCGAGCGGGCGCTGGAGCCGCTTGCCGGATGCGCCGACAGCGCGCAACAGCGCAGCCTCGGTGGTGATCGATGGCCTGATCTACGTCGTCGGGGGGCGCACCGCATTGAAGCAAGCCGACGGATCGCTCAGGCAGGTCAACGTGCCGACGCTGGAAGTGTTTGATCCGGTCCGCGGCACCTGGACAAGCCGTGCCGCCATGCCGCAGGCGCAGGGCGGTCTGGCGGCGGCCGCGTACCGCGGCAAGCTGTATGTATTCGGCGGCGAGCAATGGGTGCCGGAACAGAAGGTATTTGCCGAGAGCTGGGTCTACGACCCTGCCACAGATCGTTGGGCGGCACTGCCGCCATTGCCCACAGCGCGTCACGGCCTGGGTGCGGCGACTCTGAAAAACCGGATCCACGTCTTTGGAGGGGGTCTCCGGGTGGGCGGTAACGCGGCCACCGACATCCATGAGGTCCTGGTCCTCGACGGGGCGCCGTGAGTTCCGGCGGTGCATGGCGCGCACCTGTGTCCACGCCTGCGTCGTCATTGCGGGCCTGACCCGCCACCCATTCAGCGCTGACTCGCAGCCCCTCGGGTGCCTGCGCATGGCTCACCCCGGATCAAAGTCCGGGGCGGGCTCCTCAAGTCCGGAATGCCAGCCCGGGGGCAGGTTTTCTCACAGCGCCTTCTTCGGCACAAACCCGATCACCAGCCCCCGGGCTGTTACCGTGATCGCGCCGGGCTCCATGCCCAGGCCATCGGCCAGCATCAGGTCTTTCGGCTGCAGCTTGTGCAGCACCACCTCGCGCAGCGACTGCTCGGCCAGCGAGGGGCCGTAGGTTTGCAGCAGCGCGGCCGGTCCCGGCGGCATGCCGGACAGGCTCAGCGTGTTGACCTTGAGTTTGTGCGCGCGTATCGACTGGTCACTCGCCTCGTAACGCAGCGCAAAGTCGATATCGAAGTTGCCGGTGGTCGCGCGTGACAGCGCGGGGCCGCCCGCATCGACCACCATCTGTGTGCCGAGCCGGTTCTGCTCGGGCAGCATGCGCAGGCGAGGCGCTTGCAGCGTCAGTTCCAGCAGCCCGCCCACCGGGTAACGCATCGGGAATTTTTCGGCCACGGCCTGCTGCAGTTGCGCCGTCGTGACGGTGTAACTCGGCTGCGCCTGCGCCGTCGCCGCGGCAAGCGCCAGCGCGACCGGGACCAGCGCGAGCCAGTGTCTGCGTTTCATCGTGTTCCTTCAAAGTGCCTTTTGTCAGAGCACCACTGTGCCGCATCGTTCCCTGCGCGCTTGTGGTGTTTCTTCCCGTCCTGCTGCAGCCCACATCTGGTAACGACCAGACACCTGGCGCGCACATCGCGACATGCCTGCCTTACCTGCACCGCGCCCAATGGCTTCATGCGGCCAGTCCGGCCGCGTGCAATGCAGGAGACACCCCGATGATCAAGACGACACTTCTGGTTCTGGCCGCCGCAGGCCTCACGGGTTGCGCGGTGTACCCCGCCGCACCCTATGGCACGGTCTACGAGCCTGCGCCGGTGTATGGCCCCGCCCCCGTGTATGTGACGCCCGCGCCGGTGTTCATCGGCGGCTCGGTGTTTTACGGCCAGCGCCGCGGCTACGGCGGTCCTTCGCACTCGCATGGGCACCGACCGCAGCTGCGCCCGCACGCGCCGCCGCGTCCGCACTTGCACCGGCCGGGCCGGCATCACCGCTGAGTCAAGCCCTCCGTGGCCCGGCCTTGATGCACATCATGCCGGGCGGGCCGATATGTAAAGTGGGCGTATGAATGTGAAAAGAAATGTCAACCCGGT
>CALRTF020000301.1:0-4569 GCA_943370985.1 Paenacidovorax caeni | reverse complement strand
GGGGCTGCGCCAGGTCAACGCTGAAGCGGGAGGTTTGCCAGATCACTCGGGTCTCCTGAAAAGAAAAGCCGGGGCATGCCCCGGCTTTCTGCAGTTCTGAACGGATCAGGCGACGGTGGGCGCCGGGTCCGTGGTCACGGCCGGGTTGCCGCCGCTCGGGCCGCCGCCACCGCCGACCGAGGGATTGCGCGGTGTCCAGTCCTTGGGCGGACGCGGCTCCTTGCCGGCAATGATGTCGTCGAGCTGGTCGCCATCGATGGTTTCCCACTCGAGCAGCGCCTTGGCCATGGCGTGGATCTTTTCCTGGTTGTCTTCAATCAGGGTGCGGGCCACGGTGTACTGCTGGTCGATGATGCGGCGGACCTCGGCATCCACCTTTTGCAGCGTCGACTCGCTCATGTTGTTGGTCTTGGTGACCGAACGGCCCAGGAACACTTCGCCTTCGTTTTCGGCATAGACCATGGGGCCCAGGGCCTCGGTCATGCCATAACGCGTGACCATGTCGCGGGCCAGCGCCGTGGCGCGCTCGAAGTCGTTGCTGGCGCCGGTGGTCATCTGGTTCATGAACACTTCCTCGGCGATGCGGCCGCCGAACAGCATGCTGATCTGGCTCAGCATGTATTCGCGGTCATAGCTGTAGCGGTCCTGCGCCGGCAGGCTCATGGTCACGCCAAGCGCGCGGCCGCGCGGGATGATGGTCACCTTGTGCACCGGGTCACACTTGGGCAGCATCTTGCCGAGCAAGGCGTGGCCGGACTCGTGGTAGGCCGTGTTGCGGCGCTCTTCCTCGGGCATGACCATGCTCTTGCGCTCGGGGCCCATGAGGATCTTGTCCTTGGCTTTTTCGAAGTCCTGCATCTCCACGGTGCGGGCACTGCGGCGCGCAGCCATCAGGGCGGCTTCGTTGCACAGGTTGGCCAGGTCGGCACCCGACATGCCGGGCGTGCCGCGCGCGATCACGCTGGGGCTGACGTCCTGGCCCAGGGGGACCTTGCGCATGTGCACATTGAGGATCTGCTCGCGGCCGCGGATGTCCGGCAGCGTCACATAGACCTGGCGGTCGAAACGGCCGGGGCGGAGCAAGGCGGCGTCCAGGATGTCGGGGCGGTTGGTGGCAGCCACCACGATCACGCCGACATTGGTTTCAAAACCGTCCATCTCGACCAGCATCTGGTTCAGGGTCTGCTCGCGCTCGTCATTGCCGCCGCCCAGGCCCGCGCCACGCTGGCGGCCGACCGCGTCGATCTCGTCGATGAAGATGATGCAGGGGGCGTTTTTCTTGGCGTTGTCGAACATGTCGCGCACCCGGGAGGCGCCGACACCGACAAACATCTCGACGAAGTCCGAACCGGAGATCGAGAAAAACGGCACCTTGGCCTCGCCGGCAATACTCTTGGCGAGCAGGGTCTTGCCGGTGCCCGGAGGGCCGACCAGCAGCAGGCCACGCGGAATGCGGCCGCCGAGCTTCTGGAATTTTTGCGGGTCGCGCAGGAAGTCGACCACTTCCTTGACCTCTTCCTTGGCCTCGTCGCAACCGGCGACGTCGGCAAAGGTCACGGGGTTGGTGGATTCGTCGAGCAGGCGAGCCTTGGACTTGCCGAAGCTGAAGGCCCCGCCCTTGCCGCCGCCCTGCATCTGCCGCATGAAATAAATCCAGACGCCGATCAGCAGCAGCATCGGGCCCCAGCTGACCAGCAGGGTCATCAGCAGCGAGCCTTCTTCACGGGGTTTGACATCGAACTTGACGTCGTTGGCAATCAGGTCGCCGACCAGGCCGCGGTCCAGGTAGGTGGCCGTGGTGCGGACGCGGCGGTCGTCGGTGGTGACGGCGGAAATTTCTGTGCCGCCCTGGCCCTCCGCGATGGTCGCAGACTTGATGCGCTTGCCGCGCACCTCATCGAGAAATTCGGAATATCCAAGGTAGTTGGTACCGGCCGCGCCGCGTGTATCAAATTGCTTGAAAACGGTGAACAGCACCATGGCGATCACCAGCCAGATTGCAATTTTTGAAAACCACTGATTGTTCAAGGATGTCTCCGATAGAGGAACACAAGGCACATGCGCCTGATTTTAGGCGTTTCAAGGGCAAAAACCGAATGTCCCTGACAGGACATCCCTAGGTTTGAAGCGGGTTTGCGGCAATTTTGGGGGTTTACCCCGCTGTGGCGGTGTCCTGGCGCAGGTTTTTCAGACCCAGGCCGACCAGAAAGGTTTCCGACGAGCCGGGACGCGAGGCCTTGGGCTTGATCGGCTTGACCACCTTGAAGGTCTCCTTGAACAGCTTGACCAGCGGGCTGTAGGCGCCGCCATGGAACAGCTTGACCACCAGTGCGCCGTCCGGTTTGAGGTGGCTGACCGAAAACTCCACCGCCAGCTCGACCAGGTGCGCAATACGCGCCGCATCGGCGGTCTCGATGCCCGACAGGTTGGGCGCCATGTCGGAAATCACCACGTCCACTTTGGTGAAACCGCTGTCGGCGCTGAGGGTCTGCTCGAGCTGCTGCAGCACCTCGGGCTCACGGAAGTCGCCCTGGATGAACACCACCCCCTCGACCGGGTCCATGGGCAGGATGTCCAGCGCGACGATGCGCCCGTTCAGCGCGCCGACAGCGGCGCCCGAGGGCGACAGCTTGCGCCGTGCGTACTGGCTCCAGGCGCCCGGCACGCTGCCCAGATCCACCACGCAGTGGCCGGGCTTGATCAGTCCCAGCGCGTCGTCGATCTCCTTGAGCTTGTAGGCCGCCCGCGCCCGGTAACCCTCTTTTTTGGCCAGCTTCACATAGGTATCGTTGACGTGGTCGTTGAGCCACGCCTTGTTGACCTTTTTGCTTTGGGTTTTTACTTTCATGCCCCTATTGTCCTCTCACCGATAATCAGGGCATGGCTCAAATACTACTTACCCCCGCCCAGCGCAAAGAACACCGGGCCGAAGCGCACCACCTGGACGCCGTCGTGATGGTCGGCGCCGACGGTCTGACCGACGCCGTCAAGAAGGAAATCGACGCTGCGCTCAAGGCGCACGGCCTGATCAAGGTACGGGTGCAATCCGACGACCGTGCCGGCCGCGAAGCGATGTTCCAGAGCGTCAGCGACGAGCTGGGCGCCGCACCCATCCAGCATATCGGCAAGCTGCTGGTGCTCTGGCGGCCCATGCCGCCCAAGGAAAAAAAGGTCAATGAAGACCGCATGCCGGGCCCGCGCGACGTCAAGGTGCTCAAAAACAGCAGCCGCTACGGCCAGCGGCCCGAGGTCAAGACCCTGCGTGTGCTGGGCAACCAGCGCCTGACACCCGGCGGAACCGTCAAACGCGCGAAAAAGCCGCGTTTGCAAAGCCTGAAAAAACGCTCGCAGGACTGAGGTCCCGGGAGGCCGGCTCCGGCTGCAATGATTTTGCGTGTCTGTCCCGGTTTGTCCCTTTAGATAGTGCGGCCTCGCCCATAACTGATCACCATGACCACATCCAACCCGCTGCTCGACTTCGCCGACCTCCCCCTGTTTGACCAGATTCAGCCCGACCATGTGGCCCCGGCCATGGATCAGCTGCTGGGCCAGGCGGAAACTGCGCTGGAACGCGTGACCGCGCCCGACTTCCCGGCCAGCTGGAGCGCGATTGCCGGCGTGCTGGACATCGCCACCGAAAACCTGAGCCGCGCCTGGGGCGCGGTCAGCCACCTCAACGGCGTGGCCGACACCCCGGAGCTGCGCGCCGCCTACAACCAGGCCCTGCCACGCGTCACCGAGTTCTGGACCCGGCTGGGCGCCGATGAGCGCCTGTACGCCAAATACAAGGCCATCGATGTCGCCGGCCTGAATGCCGAGCAGCGCCAGGCGCATAAAAATGCCATGCGCAACTTTGTGCTGTCGGGCGCCGAACTGACCGGCGCGGCTAAGCAGCGTTTCGCCGCCATCCAGGAGCGCCAGGCTGAACTGAGCCAGAAGTTCAGCGAAAACGCGCTGGACGCCACGGATGCCTTTGCCTATTACGCGCGCAAGGACGAGCTCGCCGGTGTCCCCGACGATGTGGTCGAGTCGGCACGCGCCCAGGCCGAAGCCGAGGGCAAGGAGGGCTACAAACTCACGCTGAAAATGCCGAGTTACCTGCCGGTCATGCAGTTTGCCGACAGCAGCACCTTGCGTGAAACCCTGTACAGGGCCTACAGCACACGCGCCAGCGACCAGTCGCCGGCAGAATTTGCGCGCTTCGACAACAGCGCCGTGATGCAGGAGATCCTGGCGCTGCGGCTGGAGGAAGCGCAGTTGCTGGGCTACCGCAATTTCGGCGAGGTCTCGGTGGTCGCCAAGATGGCCGACTCCCCCGAACAGGTCATCAGCTTCCTGCGCGATCTCGGCCAGCGCGCCAGGCCCTACGGCTTGAAAGACGTGGCCGACCTGCGCAGCTTTGCCGCGGACACACTGGGCCTGACCGACCCGAAACCCTGGGACTTTGCGTATATCGGCGAAAAACTCAAGGAAGCGCGGTATGCCTTCAGCGAGCAGGAGGTCAAGCAGTACTTCACCGCGCCCAAGGTGCTGGCCGGCCTTTTCAAGATTGTCGAAACGCTGTTTGAG
>CALRTF020000300.1:0-4612 GCA_943370985.1 Paenacidovorax caeni | reverse complement strand
CTGCAAGGGCCACAAGGTTTCGATGCCGAGTTCGACCTGGTCGAGCAGATGGCACGCGCCAGCGGCAAGCCGCTGTCCATGACCTGGCTGCAGCGTGACCCGGGCGGCGAGCAGTACGAGGCGATACGCGAACGTGTCGACAAGGCGGTGGCGAGCGGCCTGCCCCTGTTTCTGCAGGCCGCCGTGCGCGGCATCGGCGTGATCAACGGGCTGGATGCGAGTTTCCACCCCTTCATGGGATTTCCCGGCTACAAGGAAGTGGCCCACCTGCCGCTGGCCGAACGCGCGGCCGCCTTGCGCGAACCGGCACGCAAGGCGCGCATCCTGGCCGAGAAGTCCGAACGCCTGGCCGGCGACGGCACGGCGATCCCGCCGCTGGTGGACATCCTGCTGGCGCGGATTGACATGATCAGCGGGCGCATGTTCCCGCTCGACAAGCAGCTCAACTACGAGCCTTCGGTCATGCAGAGTTTCCTGGTGCAGGCCAGACAGCGCGGCATCACGCCGCTGGAAGCGCTGTACGACCACCTGGCCGGCGGCGACGGCAGCCACCTCATCTATTTCCCGATCTTCAACTACAACAGCGGCTCGCTCGACGCGGTACGGCAGATGCTGGACCATCCACGCGTGCTCTCCAGCCTCAGCGATGCCGGCGCCCACGTCGGCACGGTCTGCGACGCCAGTTTCACCACCTTCATGCTGACCCACTGGGTGCTGGGGCGGGACCAGGGCAAGCTGCCGCTGGGACGCGCGGTGGAAATGCTGACGCGGCGCAATGCGCGTTACCTTGGCCTGACGGACCGTGGCGAGATCGCGGCCGGCCAGCGCGCCGACCTCAACCTCATCAATCCGCAGCGGCTGAGCGTGGGCACACCGGTGCTGGTGCGCGACCTGCCGGCCGGCGGCAAGCGTTTTTTGCAGAAAGCCGAAGGTTATGTCGCGACCTGGGTCGCCGGTGTGGCGGTGCAGCGCGCGGGCGAGATCACCGCAGAACGACCCGGGCGGCTGGTTCGCATGGGCCGCACGGTATCCTGATTTTTCGAGACAAACAGGCCTTCACCCCCCGTCCAGTAAGGGCCAGAAGCTCCTGTTTTGATAGCGCCCGTGGCGCCAGTCAGCGGCGGCGGCGCGCCAGCCAGGCCAGCAGCACCAGCACCCCGGCACCGCCCCAGAACGGCCAGAGACCGAAACGCGAGACCCAGCGGGCGTAAGGCGTCAGTCCCATGCGGCCCTCGACCTCGCCGACCAGCGCCCCGCGCGTGTGGCGCGGCAGTTCGTGGGTGACGCGGCCGGTGTGGTCGATGATGACGGTGGCACCGGTGTTGGTGGCACGGATCATGGGGCGCTCGAACTCCAGCGAACGCATGCGCGAAATCGCCAGGTGCTGGTCGATCGCCACAGAGTTGCCGAACCAGGCGATGTTGCTGACGTTGACCAGGATGGTGGGCGCCGTCGCCGCGTCGGCAAACGCCACGGCCAGCTCTTCACCAAACAAGTCCTCGTAGCAGATGTTGGGCGCCAGCCGCTGGCCCTGCCACTCAAAGGACGGCTGGCCCAGCGCGCCACGGCTGAAGTCACCGAGCGGGATGTTCATGAGGTTGATGAACCAGCGAAAGCCCGGCGGCACAAACTCGCCGAAAGGCACCAGATGGTGTTTGTCGAAGTGGTAGACAGGCACCGGGCCCGTCACACCGGCCGGCGCCGGTTGGAGCCCCAGCACCGAATTGGCGTAGCCGGCCTCGTAACTTCCCCGCGGAATGCCGATCAGCGCGGCCTGCCCGCCGGTGGCAAAACGCGTTTGCAGGGCGCGCCAGTAGCCTTCGGGCAGCTGCTGCGGCAGCAGCGGCAAGGCGGTCTCGGGCGCGACCACCAGTTCGGTTTTTGCGCCCTGCAGCTGCTCGGCGTACCAGCGCAGCGCGGTCGGCAAGCCGCTGCCGGGCTGGAATTTTTCATTCTGCGGGATATTGCCCTGCAGCAGCGTGACCTGCAGCTTGCCTGCCGGCGTGGAACTGGGGCGACCGGCCAGCATGGCCACACCCACGACGACCAGCGCCGTCAGTGGAAACAGCAGCACCTGGCGCCGCGACTGGCCCCAGCCGGCGAGGCCGGCGGCCAGAAAAGCCGCCAGGAAGGTGATGCCGTGCACCCCGATCCAGCGCGCGTAGTCGTCGAGCCAGCCGCTCAGATGGGCGTAACCGGCGGCGCCCCAGGGAAAGCCGGTGAAAAACTCGACGCGCGCCAGCTCGGCCAGCAGCCACAGCGCGGCAAACACCAGGGCGCGCCGCGTGCGGCCGGCCGGCGCGATGGCCACAAAGACGGCGCTGGCCAGCGCGTAATACGTGGCCAGGAAAATCGCCAGCCCGAGCACCGCCACGACGGCCAGCGGCGAAGCCAGCCCGCCATAGGTGTGCAGCGAGATGAACAGCCACCAGAAAATGCCGCTGAGCCAGGCCGTGGCAAACAGCCAGCCCAGCGTCAACCCCTGGCGGAAGGTCCGGCAACGGTCCAGTTGCCAGGCCAGGCCGGCCAGCGCCAGCAGCTGCAGCCACCAGACCGGCTGGCCCTGCGGCAGGCCGAAGGCAAAGGGCCAGGCGATGCTGGCTGCGTGGGCACCGCCGGCCAGCAGCACCCACAGCATTTGCAGCAGCGACAGGCCGCGCTTTTTCTGTTTCGGGTAACCGATGTGTTCGAGCAGCGCCGGCAGGGTCGGCATCGAAGACATCATGCTGTCGATGGTCTGCCGTCCCATGCTGCGTCGTCTTTACGGGGCCGGCGTGCCGGCGTCGGCGGCGGCCGGCGAAACCTTGAACCAGCGCACCGCGCCGCCCTTGGTGTGCAGCACGGTGAACTGCAGACCGGCCAGCACATACACCTCGCCGCGTTTGGGCACATGGCCCATCTCGTGCGCGACCAGGCCGCCTATGGTCTCGAAGTCCTCGTCCAGCAGTTTCACGCCGAAAGCCTCGCTGACCCGCTCGATCGAGGTGTCGCCGCTGACGCGGTAGGTGTGGTCGGAGAGGCCGAAGATGTCGCCGTCGTCCTCGGCGATGTCGAACTCGTCCTCGATCTCGCCGACGATCTGCTCGAGCACATCCTCAATCGTGATCAGGCCCGCGACACGGCCGAACTCATCGATCACGATGGCCAGGTGGTTGCGGTTGCCCCGGAACTCGCGCAGCAAATCGTTCAGGCCCTTGCTTTCGGGCACAAACACCGCCGGCCTGAGCAGCGCGCGGATGTTGAGCTCGGGCGCGCGCTGCAGCTTGAGCAGGTCCTTGGCCATCAGGATGCCGATGATGTTTTCCTTCTCGTTTTCGTAAACGGGAAAGCGCGAGTGGGCGGTGTCTATCACCAGATGCAGCAACTCGTCGAAAGGCGCGTCGATGTTGACGGCGTCCATGCGCGGCGCGGCCACCATGACATCGCCGGCCGTCATGTCGGCCATGCGGATCACGCCCTCCAGCATCTCGCGGCTTTGCGCGCCAATGACATCGTTGTCCTGGGCTTCGACCAGGGTCTCGATCAGTTCGTCCTTGGAATCGGGCCCCGGGTGGAGCATCTCGGCGAGCTTTTGCAGAAAGCCGCGTTTGTCTTCCGGCTTGGGCGGTCTACTGGGGGGGGAGTCGGACACGGAGGTGTTCGGTAGTTGGCAAGCTGCCAAGGATAGCTCATTCCCCCGCCCGGCTTTTGCCGGGTACCGGGAAATCAGCGCTGCGGCATGTCCTTGACCGAATACCCGAGGCTGACCGTGGCGTCTGCCGGAATCGCCGGCATGCTGCTATTCCAGCGCTCCCAGGCCTCGCGCATGCCGGCCAGCCGCGCCGGTTCGCGCGGCGCGAGGTTGGCGCGCTCGCGTTCGTCGGCGGCGATGTTGAAGAGGTAGTCGTTGCCGTCCACCCGCAAATACTTCCAGTCGCCGTCGCGCAAGGCGCGCTGGCCGCGGTGGTTCATGCGCCAGTAGAGCGGCCGGTGAAAAACCCGCTGCGGCTGCCGCAGCACCGGCAGCAGCGAGATACCATCCAGCGGGTAGGCGGGGTCGGCCGCCACGCCGGCGGCGGCCAGCAGGGTGGCCGACCAGTCCATGCTCATGCAGTGTTGCTTGCTGACGTGGCCCGCGGCAATCTGCGCCGGCCAGTGCGCGATCCACGGCACGCGGATACCGCCCTCGGTGAGGTCCATCTTGCCGCCCACCAGCGGCCAGCTGTCGGAGAAACGTTCACCGCCGTTGTCGCTGGTGAACACCACCAGCGTGTTGTCGGCCAGCCCGTGCCGGTGCAGCGCTGCCATCACCTGGCCGATGCCTTCGTCCATGTGATGGATCATGCGGCGGTAGCTGTGGATGTTGCCGCCGTGCAGGTGGAACAGGTTGCCCCTGATCTCCTCGGCCAGCGCCTCGTCATCGCGCGTCTCCCAGGGCCAGTGCGGCGCGGTGTAGTGCATGCTCAGAAAAAACGGCGTACCGGCTTTGGCGCCGCCGGCCATGCGTTCCACATAGTCCACCGAGTATTGCGAGATCAGGTCGGTCAGGTAGCCGTCCTGCTTTTTTTCCTGCTCGCCGAACCACAGGTCGTGGCTGCCGCCCGAACTGCAGTGCGTGAAGTAGTCCACCCCG
>CALRTF020000299.1:0-4619 GCA_943370985.1 Paenacidovorax caeni | reverse complement strand
ACCTGTAACTCGAACCCACAAGGAGATGGAAATGAAGCGACGTGATCTGCTGAAAGCCTCCCTGGTCCTGCCGGCGGCAGCTGCTGCCCCCTGGGCCCTGGCCCATCACGGCTGGAGCAGTTTTGACCAGGACCGCCCGATCTACCTGGAGGGCAGGGTGATCAAGTCCCAGTGGCGCAATCCGCATGCCGAGCTCGAACTCGAGGTCGCGCCCGACCTCCGGCTGCCGGCCGATCTGGCGCAACGGGCGCTGCCCGCGCAGAGCGCACCGGTCGATGGCAAGGCGCTGCTGGCCAAGGCCGTGGTGCCGACGCGCAAGGACAGGCGCTGGGAGATCGAACTCGCGCCCCTGACCCGCATGCAGGCCTGGAACGTGGCCGAGATCAAGCCCGGTGCGCAGGTTGCGCTGCTGGGTTTCACCTTCACCGGCGAGAAGGGCGCACCCATCCTGCGCGTCGAGTACCTGTTTGCCGACGGCAAGGTGTACGGCCTGCGTTCCAGCCCCGCTTGAGGGAACGCTCCCCTGCATGAAAAAAGGCCGTCGATCGACGGCCTTTTTTGCGGCGACGGCAAAGCTCAGCCGGCCAGGGCCTGGAAGGCGCGCGCGGTGATTTCGTCCACCCCGCCCATGCCGCTGATGGCGCGGTATTTCGGCGCAGCCGCAGGTTCGGCTTTGGCCCAGTTCGAGTAGTAGTCCACCAGCGGGCGTGTCTGCGCGCTGTAGACCTCGAGGCGCTTGCGCACGGTCTCTTCCTTGTCGTCATCGCGCTGGATCAGCGGCTCGCCGGTCACGTCGTCCTTGCCTTCGACCTTGGGCGGGTTGAACTTGACATGGTAGGTGCGGCCGGATGCCGGATGCGAGCGGCGTCCGCTCATGCGTTCGATGATGGCCTCGAAAGGCACGTCGATCTCAAGCACGTAGTCCAGCTTGACACCGGCGGCCTTCATCGCGTCGGCCTGGGGCAGGGTGCGCGGAAAACCGTCGAACAGGAAACCCTTGCTGCAATCGGGCTGGGCGATGCGGTCCTTGACGAGGTTGATGATCAGGTCGTCGCCGACCAGGCCGCCGGCGTCCATCACCTTTTTGGCTTCGATGCCCAGCGGCGAGCCGGCCTTCACGGCGGCGCGCAACATGTCGCCGGTGGAAATCTGGGGGATGGCGTACTTCTGGCAGATGAAGGTCGCTTGCGTCCCTTTGCCCGCGCCAGGCGCGCCCAACAAAATCAGTCTCATGGATGTCCTCGGATTTTTATGAATTCAGCAGCGGACGGGTGGCCTGATGCCGGCCCCAGCCTCACATTATTTTGACTTGGAGGATAGCATGCGCCCCCCTGCGGCAGACTTACACAAACAGCCGGCGCACGCGCTCCAGGTCCTCGGGTGTGTCCACGCCCGGTCCCGGCGCGTCGGCACTGATGTGCACGGCGATGCGGTGGCCGTGCCAGAGTGCGCGCAACTGCTCCAGCGCCTCCAGCTGCTCCAGCGGCGCCTGCGGCAGTTTGGGGAACTGGCGCAGGAAGCCGGTCCGGTAGGCGTAGATGCCGACATGGCGCAGCGGCGGCGGCAGCGTGCCGCCTGCCGCCCACCAGGCCAGGCCGCCGGCATCACGCGCGGCGGGGATGGGCGCCCGGCTGAAATACAGCGCGGTGTTGCGCGCATCGAGCACCACCTTGACCACGTTCGGGTTGTTCAGCTCGGCGATCGAGGCGATGGCATGCGCGGCGGTACTCATGGCACAGTCGGTGCGGTCGGCCAGCAGGCCGGCCACGGCGTCGATCAGGGCAGGGGCTATCAGCGGCTCGTCGCCCTGCACATTGACCACCACCTCGTTGTCACCGAGCTGCAGCAGATTGCAGGCTTCGGCCAGGCGGTCACTGCCGCTGGGGTGGTCGGCACGGGTCATCACCGCCGTGACCTGGAAGGCGGCGCAGGTTTCGGCGATGCGCGGGCTGTCGGTGGCCACCACGACGCGCGCCGCGCCGCTGAGCAGGGCGCGCTGCGCCACCCGCACAACCATGGGGATGCCGGCGATGTCGGCCAGCGGTTTGTCGGGAAGCCGGGTGGATGCGAGACGGGCGGGAATGAGGACGGTGAAACTCATGCCGGAATGCTCAGAGCCCGAGTTCCTCGTCGGTCAGCACACGCGCCTCTTCCTCCAGCATCACCGGCAGGCCGTCGCGTATCGGGTAGGCCAGGCGCGCGCTGCGCGAGACCAGCTCCTGTTTTTCGCGGTCGTAATCGAGCGGGCCCTTGGTCACGGGGCAGACCAGCAGTTCAAGCAGTTTGGTGTCCATGGGGCGATGGTAATGGAGAAAGCAGCGGCGCCAGCAGCATACCGAAGGCCGCAAAAAAGGCCGGCTCGGGCTCGAACACCAGCGGCACCGCCAGTGCATCGGGTTGCCGCGCAAACAGCTTGATCGCGTCTTTTTCGGTACAAATCAGGGTGTAGCCCCCGTCCGCCGGGAGCGGATAGCTATCAAAATCATAGTGATCAGGAAGTGCCCGCGTTTCCGCCAGGGTCAGGCCGCGGCTCACGAGCATGCCGAAAAAGGCCTGCGGCGTGGCGATGCCGGCCAGCGCAATCAGCGGCGTGCCGGCCAGGCTGTCCAGTGCCACGCGGCTGCCGTCGGCGCGCACGGCGTGGTCGGCGAGTCGTCGTGAGGACCGGAAACCCGCAAAGGCCGGCAGCGCGCCGGTGTGCAGCACCAGGTCGATGCCGCGCCCGTCCGGGCCGCCGCCGTGCCGCAGGCGTTCCGGCCAGGGCTCGCGCAGCGGGCCCGCCGGCAGCAGCCAGCCATTGCCGGCGCCGCGGTCGTCGAACACCGCGATCTCGATGTCGCGCTGCAGCGCGTAGTGTTGCAGACCATCGTCGCAGACCAGCAGCTGGGTGGCCGGATGGGCCGCGAGCAGGGCGCGCGCCGCATCGGCGCGGCGCGCCGCCACGAAGACCGGGGCCCCGGTGGCGCGCCGGATCAGCGCGGGTTCGTCACCGGAGAGTTCAGGCGGCGTTTCCGGCAAGACTTCGAGGCAGCCGTCGCCGCGGCGCCCGTAGCCGCGCGAAACCACGCCGGCACGGATGCCGGCCGCCTGCAAATGCCGCACCAGCGCGATCACGGTGGGTGTCTTGCCGGCGCCGCCGGCCACCACATTGCCGACCACCACCACCGGCACCGGCATTTTTTCGGAGCGAAGAATTTTTGCCCGGTACAGGCTGCGGCGCAGGCGTCCCAGCGCGCCGAACAGCAGCGCCGCCGGCCAGAGCAGGCGCGCCAGCGGACCGCGCTGCAGCCAGGCCCGCTGCAGCGAGGCCTTCACGCTTATTTCGCGCCGGCCTGGGCCGCGCTCTGGGTGGCGAAGGTGATCTGCGTCAGGCCGCTGCGCCGCGCCGCTTCCATCACCGTGATCACCGACTGGTGGGTGGCGCTGGCGTCGGCGCTGATGATGATGACGCTGTCCTTGCCGGCTTTGGCCGCCGCCGTCAGGGCGGCGCTCAGCGCCTCGATGCTGCGGCCTTCCACCGGCGTTTTGCTGACCATGTAGCGGCCGTCGCTGCTGACGGCGACGATCACTTCCTTGGGATAGTCGCGCTGCTGGTCGGCGTCGGCCACCGGCAGCTTGATCTGCAGTTCGGTGAACTTGCTGTAGGTGGTCGACAGCATCAGGAAGATCAACACCACCAGCAGCACGTCGATGAAGGGGATCAGGTTGATCTCCGGTTCATCGCGGGAGCTTGTGCGGAAGTTCATGACGGCCTTCCTGTGGGGGCCGGTTTTTCGCCGGGCCGCCCCAAGAAAAAATGCGCCCCCTCGGGGGGCAGCGTATTACACGAAGTGAAAAGCGTGGGGGCCATTATTTGCGCAGCGTGTTCAGGTGCCGCACAAAACGCTCGGAGGCAATTTCCATGGTCAGCAGGTAGCCGTCCACCCGGGCCCGGAAATAACGCCAGAAGATCAGCGACGGAATGGCGACGATGAGGCCGAAGGCGGTGTTGTACAGCGCAATCGAGATGCCCTGCGCGAGTTGTGCCGGGTTGCCGCCGGCGGCACCGGCGACGCCGCCGGTGCCGGCCTGCGAGCCGAAAATCTCTATCATGCCGATCACGGTGCCCAGCAGGCCCAGCAGTGGCGCGGCCGAGGCACTCGTGGCCAGCGCGGCAAGGTAACGCTCCAGTGTGTGGGCGGCGCGCCGCCCGGCGCCTTCCAGGGTCGAGCGCAAATCGGATTCACTGATGCGGGGATTGGTGTTGAGCGCGCGGAAACCGCTGGCCAGCACCGCGCCCAGCAGCGAGTTGTGTTCCAGATGCGAGACCACATCGGTGCCCGGCACGCCCCCGCGCGAGACGGTGATGGCTTCGTCCAGCAGCCGGGGCGGGGCGATCCTGGCGGTTTTCAGGCTGGCGAAACGCTCGATGACCAGCGCCAGCGCGAGGATGGAGCAGGCAATGAGGGGCCAGATCGGCCAGCCTGCGGCTTGTATGATCGAAAACAAGGGCAAATCTCCAAGCTGATAATTGCTGTGGATTATGGCCCAGCCCGGCCGGCGTCCTGTCTGGGGTTCTGTCGTGCCGGCGCTTTTGTGCACGGCGCCGGCTGTAGGACCTAACCCACAGAACATGTGCA
>CALRTF020000298.1:0-4620 GCA_943370985.1 Paenacidovorax caeni | reverse complement strand
CGAGTCGTCGGCTGCGAATCGGGCCAGCGGCGACTGCGTGATGGACACCAGCAGGCCCTTGTTGTCGAATTCGAAAACGCGCACGGCCTGCATCTCGTTGTTCGAGGACAGCGCGCCCACATTGACCACATAGCTGTTGTAGGGCTGCTTTTCCTTGAGCCAGGCGCCGGTCTGGCCGATCGTGATGCGGCCCTGGTAACGCGCCTTGAGCAACTGGGCGCTGCGGTCGGCGGCCGGCGCCAGGTAGTCGCCGACGGCAAAACACAGGATGGTGAAAAAAGCCCCCAGGGCCAGCAGCAGGCGCAACGCGCGCCATGGTTCGAGGCCGCTGGTGCGCAGGATGGTGTATTCGGAGCTTTGCGCCAGCCGGGCCATCACGAAGATGGTGCCTATCAGCACCGAGATCGGCACCAGCTCGTACAGATGGCTGGGAATCAGCAGCGCGACATACAGCAGCGCATGCCGGATCTGGTAGGTGTTTTCGTCGGAACTGAGCACCCCCGCGGCGTTTTTGCCGAGGTACTGCAGTTCGTCAACCAGGTCGAAAAAGAAAAACAGCGCGAGGAAACCGGCGGCCACAAAAGCGATCGAGCCCAGTACCTCGCCATAAATGAGCCGGCGTATGGTGTTCATGCGCCCGCCCTGGCGGCCTGACGGCCGGCCTGCCGCTTGCGCTGCCGGCTGGCAGCCCCCTTGAAGGTCCAGTTCAGGTGGCGTTTGGACAGCCAGGTGACCGCCACCAGCAGGGCGCCGCCATGCAGGGCCAGCAGGAAGGGCCCGAAATTGGCGACCCCGACCGTGATCCAGCTCTGGCCCAGGTTGAGCAGGTTGTGATAGACCACAAAGGTGAACAGCACAAAAATCAGGTTGCCGCTGCGCCCGGCGCGCGGGTTGACGCTGGCCAGCGCCAGCGCAATCACCACGAAGTTGATGGCGGCCAGCGCCATGCCCAGGCGCCAGGCCAGCTCGCCCTGGTTGCCGCGGGTGGGTGTGCGTATCAGTTCACGCGTGGACTTGGATTTTTCGGGCAGGTTGGCGCCGTTGATCAGGGCGCTGTCGCCGGCCTTGCTGCCGTACTCCTCGAACTCGGTGATCTTCAGGGCCGACTTGCCGATCTCGCTTTCCAGGCGCTGGCCATTGTTGAGCAGCAGCAACTGCGAGTCGCCGACGGCGGCGATGCGTCCCGAACTGGCCGTGGTCACCGCGTTTTTGCCTTTTTCCGTCGAGGCGATAAAAACATTGTTGCTGGTCTTGCCCCCGGAGGTCTCGCGGTCGATGAAAAACACCCGGTTGCCGCTGGAGGACTCCTGGAACTGGCCGGGTGAGACGCGCTCCAGGTCGCCGCGCTGCTCGTAGCGGTCTTTCATGTCCTGGGCCTGCTGGTTGGACCAGGGCCAGACGAAGACCGACATCAGGGTGATGACCAGCAGCACCGGCCAGGCAAAGCGGAACAGCGGCACCAGGAAGAAGCCGAGCCCGCGGCCGCTGACAAACCAGACCACCATTTCGCTGTCGCGGTACATGCGCGACAGGGTGCTGACCATGGCGACAAACAGGGACAGGGTCAGGATGATGGGCAGGCGGCCCAGCGCCGAGTAGCCCATGACCATCATCACGTCCTGCGGATTGACGCTGCCTCGGGAGGCCTGGCCCAGCGTACGGATCAGGATGATGGTGATCACAATGGTCATCAAAACCACAAGCGTCGCCCCGAAACTGCGTGCCAGCTCTTTGCGGATCGAGGATTGGAATAACATTGACTGAAACTTGCCCTTCACAACAACCGATAACTGCGCTTGCGACGCCTAAGCCTTGATTATGGACTTTGAACTTAAAACCCTGACCCCCGCCCGAATTTGCGCCGAAAAATGCGATGCCCTGATTCTCCTGGTGGGCGGCGAGCCCGGCGCCGGCACCGACGCGGCATCGAAAATGGTGACGCTGGCCCTCAAGGCCGGTGATTTCGAGAGCAAGGCCGGCAAGCTGCTCAGCGCCTACCGGCCCGAGGGGATCGCGGCCACGCGGGTGCTGCTGGCCGGCGCCGGCGATGGCAGCGCCAAAAGCATACGGACCGCCGTTCATGCCGCCATGGCCGCGCTGAAAACCACGAATGTCCGGCGTGTGCTGCTGAGCCTGGTGGGCCTGGCTGCTGCCGATCACGCATCCGTGCGTGCGGCCGTTCTGGCCTGCGCCGATGCCACTTACGCCTACAGCACCACCAAATCGAAACCCGCCGGGCAGAAGCTGCAACGGGTGGTGGTGGCCGTGTCCACGCTGGCGTCGAGCCGGGCCGGCTTCGAAAAAGGTGTCGGCCTGTCCACGGGCATGGCGCTGGCACGCGAGTGGGCGAATCGCCCGGCCAACCACGCGACCCCGACGCTGCTGGCACAGGCCGCCAAAGAACTCGGCAAGCTGCCCGGCATCCGGGTCGAGGTGCTGGGCCCCCGGGAAGGGGCCAAACTCGGCATGGGCTCCTTCATGGCAGTTGCCCAGGGCTCGGAGGAGCCGCTGCGTTTTATCGTGCTGCGCTACGACGGCGGTACCAAAACCGAAGCGCCTGTGGTGCTGATCGGCAAGGGCATCACCTTTGACACGGGCGGTATTTCCATCAAGCCGGCCGCCGAGATGGACGAGATGAAATACGACATGGGTGGCGCCGCCAGCGTGCTGGGCACCTTCCGCGCGCTGGCCGAGCTGCAGCCGGCCCTCAACGTGGTCGGCCTGATCCCGGCCTGCGAGAACATGCCGGACGGGCGCGCCGTCAAACCCGGGGATGTGGTCACCAGCATGAGCGGGCAGACCATCGAGATCCTCAATACCGACGCCGAGGGCCGGCTGGTGTTGTGCGACGCGCTGACCTATGCGGAGCGCTTCAAGCCGCGTGCGGTGGTGGACATTGCCACCCTGACCGGCGCCTGCGTGATCGCGCTGGGTGGCGTGCGCAGCGGCCTGTTCTCCAGCGACGACGCCCTGGCGCAGGCGCTGGCCGCAGCCGGTGACAGCGCGATGGACTTGTGCTGGCGCATGCCGCTGGACGACGAGTATGCCGAAGGCCTGAAAACCCATTTTGCCGATGTTGCCAACGTGGCAGGCCGCGCCGGCGGGGCCATCACGGCGGCCAAGTTCCTCCAGCGTTTTGCCGGCAAGTTCCCCTGGGCCCATCTGGATATTGCCGGCACGGCCTGGAAAAGCGGGGCCGCCAAGGGAGCCACCGGCCGGCCGGTTCCCCTGCTGGTGGATTTCCTGCTCGGCCAGGTTCAGCCGGTCAAGCCGGCACCCAGGAAACGGAGCAGTGCGCGCGCATGACCGAGGTCGCCTTTCACTTCAACGTGCCGGACAAGCTGGAATACGGCTGCCGGCTGCTGCGCAAGGCCTGGGGCAGCGGCGCGCGCGTGGTGGTGACGGGTGAAGCCGAGACCTTGCGCCGGCTGGACCAGTTGCTGTGGACCTTTTCCCCGCTGGAGTTTGTGCCGCATTGCCGGCTGGGCGCGCCGGCCGCGACAGTGGCCGCCACGCCCGTGCTGCTGGCCGCAGACCTCGCCGCCTGCCCGCACCACGAGGTGCTGGTCAACCTCGGCCAGCAGGTACCGGCCGGGTTCGAGCGCTTCGAGCGGTTTATCGAACTGGTCACACAGGCCGATGAGGACCGGGTGGCGGCGCGCAGCCGATGGAAACATTACGCCGACCGTGGCTACGCGATGAAGCGGCATGACCTGGCCCAGGAGTCCAGGCCATGAGCCGGGCCACGCCGCCGCAGCGTTTTGTGCCCACGCTGACCGAAGTCGTCAAGCCGCCGGTGAAGGACACACCGGCCGCGGGGCAGCAGGCGGTCACGGCACTGGATCATCAGCACCTCCAGGAACAAATGGTGCATCGCGTGATGCAGCGTGTCGACCTGACGCTGGACCGCTTGCTGCGCGAAACCGTCGGGCGGCTGGTGCTGGAACACACCCAGGCCCTGGCCCCCAGCCTGCGGGACGAGATCGAGATCGTCGTGCGGCAATCGGTCAACAACGCCTTCGAGCAGGAACTCGCCAGCCGCTGGCCCGAGCAGCCATAAGGCCACCGCAGCCTGCGGCTCGTAACCATTTGTATGACAAAGCCTGCGGTTCCGAAGCGAACACGCAGCGCGCAAGTCATGCTTGAGCGTCCCTAGGGCAGCTTGCTATGGTGCAGGCGTGAAAATTGCGATATCTTCGGTGCCGTTGAGCAAACAATGTTCTCAACCTTTAACGGTAATTCCCTAATTGGAGTGTATTTATGCAAATGAAATGGACTGCGGTCGCTTTGGCCGCCACGTTGGTGGTCGCCTGCGGCAAGAAAGAAGAAGCCGCACCTGCTGCCACTGCCCCTGCTGCCCCGGTTGCTGCGGCTCCCGCCCCTGCCGGTGATACGCTCGTTGTCAAGATCGGCCACGTGGGCCCCGTTTCAGGCGCACAGGCCCACTACGGCAAGGACAATGAAAATGGCGTCCGCATGGCCATCGAGGACCTGAACAAACAGGGCGTCATGATCGGCGGCAAAAAAGCCACTTTTGAAATCGTCGCCGAAGACGATGCCGCTGATCCAAAACAGGGCACCGCAGCCGCACAAAAATTGTGCGACTCCAAGGTCGCCGGC
>CALRTF020000297.1:0-4645 GCA_943370985.1 Paenacidovorax caeni | reverse complement strand
GATTTTTCCCAGTATATCAATTAACCGACCGAACGGTCGGTTAATTGCCCATCAGGCCGTCAGGGCTTGTCAGCCCGCCAGCGCGAGGTCGGCCAGCAGCGCATCGGCCGAGGGGTAACGCGCCTGCGGATCCTTGGCCATCAGCCGGTTGACCAGGGGTTGCAGCGCCGCGTGGGCCGGCGGCAGGGCCGGCGTTTCGGCATGCAGGTGTTTGGCCAGCAGCAGTTCCAGTGATTCGGCCACAAAAGGCCGCTGGCCTGCGAGCATCTCGAACAGCATGACCCCCAGGCTGTAGAGGTCGGTGCTGGCCGTGACCGCGCGGCCGCCGGCCTGCTCGGGGCTCATGTAATACGGCGTGCCCACCACGTCGCCGTGCCGGGTCTGGGTCAGGTCCAGGTTGTCGGCCTGCATCATGGACTTGGCGATGCCGAAGTCGGCCAGCGCCACGCTGCCATCGTTGCGCAGCATGACGTTTTCAGGCTTGACGTCGCGGTGCACGATGCCGTGGCGGTGGATGGCCGACAGCGCCTGCGCGATCTGCCGCACCACGGTCAGCGCGCGTTCGCGTGTCATGCCGGGACCGAACAGCGCGCGCATGTCGCCGCGCTCGAAATACTCCATCGCGATATAGGCGTGTTCGTCGGTAAAACCCTGGTCATGGATGCGGATCACGTGCGGATGGTCGATCCGGCACAGCAGCGCATATTCCTGGATGAAGCGCACCAGGTGCTCCGAGGCGTCCTTTCCGCGCGAATCCAGCACCTTGAGCACGATCGGCAGGCCGTCGCTTTCGCGTTCGGCCAGGTACACCTCGGTCATGCCGCCGGAGCCGATCTTGCGCGTGATGCGGTAACCCTTGAGGCGCACGGTCTCGCTGTCGCCGTCAAAAGACAGCCCCCTGAGCGCGGCCAGCTTGGACTGCAACGCGTCCTTGACCGCGCGCGCCGTGATGTCCGAATTGGTTTTCACCGCAGCGCTGACTTCGTCGGCGCGCTCGGTCAGGCTCGCCATGCCGTGGATCTTGTCGTCGAGCTGGGTGACCAGGCCGGTGATCTCGACCACCTCCAGCGCGGGCAGCCTGCCGCGCAGCGCCACCCGGTCGCGCGTGCCGGTCTGTATGCCGGGGCCGGCCTGCGCCAGCACGCTGCCGCTGGCCAGCACGGTCCAGCCGCGTTCACGGGTGGTGGCTTCCAGCCGCGCGGCCAGGCCGACGGTGTCGCCGACCGGGGTCAGGTCGCTGTCGTCCGTGCCCATGCGGCACAGGCGGACTTCACCGTCATGCAGGCCGACACCGATGGCAAACGGCGGCAGGCCGCGCGCCGGGAAACGCTGCTCGAGCCAGGCGCGGAACTCCTGGGTGGCCAGCGCCATCGCCAGCGCCGCCGAGATCGCGCGGCGCGGCGCCGGCAGCGGCGAGCCGCTGAGGGTGTCGGAAAACACCGCCATCAGCCCGTCGCCGACAAACTTCAGGTGGCGGCCGCCGTTTTTCAGCACCGGCTGGCAGCTGCGCTCGAAATACTCGGTCAGCAACTGCGAGACCTCGGCGGCGTCGAGCTTTTCCGCCAGCGAGGTGAAGTTGCGTATGGTCGACACCAGCACGGTCGCCTGCAGCGCCTGGCCGGTATCGCCGTCCGCCGGCGGCAGTTCCAGCGCAAAAGAGGCGGCCGGCCTTCCGCTGATGCTGTCGGCAAAGGACGCGCGCAGGCGTGCCTCCAGTGCGGCCAGCCCGGCGTTGAAACGCTCCTCGACGCGGGCTTTCTTGCGGATTTGCGCCTCGACCGCTTCCAGCAGTTCGGTGCGCGTGAAAGGTTTGGACAGGTAGTCGTCGGCGCCGGTGGTCATGCCCCGGCGCATGCTGGCGCGGTCGTCCAGCGCAGTCAGCAGCACCACAGGTGTGGTCGCCAGCACGCCGTCGGCTCGCACCGCCGCCAGCAGCGCAAAGCCGTCCATGCCGGGCATGTTGACGTCGGAGATGATCAGGTCCGGCACGCGGGCCCGGGCCTGGGCCAGCCCGGCTTCGCCGTCGGCGGCAGCCACGGTCTCGAAACCTTCAAGGTTCAGGAGGCGGACGACGTTGCTGCGGATCGCGTCCTCGTCTTCGACCACCAGAATCAGCGCCATCGCCTGTGCCTGCCTGCAGCCCTATCCGCCGTGTTCCAGCGTGAAACCTGCGTTGCGGTCCTGCCCCAGACGCGCCACCATCTGCGGCAGGGCGGCCTGCAGTTCGGCCTTGAGCGTGTGCGGCGGGTTGATCACAAACATGCCGCTGGCCGGCAGGCCGGGGCGCTTGACGTCGCCGGTCGCGTCGGTTGTCAGCTTGCTGGACTTGACCGTCAGCGTGGCATTGAGCCAGCTGCGGCCGGCCTTGACGGCCAGCGTCTTGAGCTTGCGCGGCAGGTCGTGGGCTTCCGGACGCGGGATGATGGGATACCAGACCACGTAGGTGCCGGTGGCAAAACGCTTGACGGCGTCGGCCATGCAGGCCACCACCCGCGCATAGTCGGTCTTGATTTCGTAACTCGGGTCGCACAGCACCATGGCGCGCCGCGCCGGCGGCGGCAAAAAGGTTTTCAGCACTTCAAAGCCGTCTTCGCGCGTGACGCTGACCTGCCGGCCCGCGCCGAGTTGCTCGATGTTGCCGCTGAGCGACTTGAAATCCGTGGGGTGCAGTTCGAACAGCTTGAGCTTGTCGCGGCCGCTGAGGAATTTCTGCGCGATGAAGGGAGAGCCGGGGTAAATCTTGAGCTGGGCCGGGTCGCCGGTTTCCGCAAACGCCTGGTTCAGGCCGCGCAGCAGGTCGATGTAATCCTGCAGGGCCGGCGCCAGCGCTTCGTCGGCGGCTGTTTTGGGTTTTTTGGCCGCTACGGTTTTGATAGCTGCTTGCGCTTGTCCGGCGGGGGCTGGAGGCCTGTTTGGATCGGAAACCAGGCGAAACACGCCGTCTTTGGCCTCACCGCTGGTTTCGGTGTAATCGCCGTCGAGCCGGTACAGGCCGGCGCCCGCATGGGTGTCGAACACGGTCAGCGCCGTGTCTTTCTGGGTCAAATACTTCATCAACGCGATCAGCGTGGTGTGCTTGAGCACGTCGGCGTGGTTGCCGGCATGGAAGGCGTGGCGATAACTGAACATGGGCCCTATGTTAACGGCCACCCACTGCCCCAGGCCGGGCGGCTGCGCGTGCCGCGACGGACGGCGCCCGCTTGGCCCCGTCGCACGGGGCCGACAGGCGCGGCGGGGCGGCAGACCGGTTACCTTGACGCGGGCGGGGTCGCCATGCCTAAATTGCAGACCGAAGTTCGCAGGTCCCGCCGTCCATGTCCGTTTTGCCCCCGTCCACCCCGGTTTCGCTGATCACCCATGCGGACGCGCTGGCGCCCGGGACGCGGCTGGCCGAGTTCGAGTTGCTGGGTGTGCTGGGCGTGGGCGGTTTCGGCATGGTTTACCAGGCCTTTGACCATTCGCTGCAGCGGCCGGTGGCGCTCAAGGAATACCTGCCGGCTGCGCTGGCCGGGCGCGGGCCGGACGGCGCGGTCATCGTGCGCGACCCGGCCGACCGGCCGGCCTTTGCCGCAGGCCTGCAGTCTTTTGTGGCCGAAGCGCGCCTGCTGGCGCAGTTCGACCACCCCTCGCTGGTCAAGGTGTTTCGTTACTGGGAAGGCAACCAGACCGCCTACATGGTGATGCCGCTGTATCGCGGCATGACGCTGCAGGCGGCGCGCAGCCAGATGCGTTGCCCGCCCACCGAGGCCTGGCTGCGCAAGGTGTTATGGGCGGTGCTGGGCGCGCTCAAGACCCTGCACCACGGCAGCGCCGTGCACCGCGACGTCTCGCCCGACAACATCTTCCTGCAGGACAGCGGCCCGCCGGTGCTGCTGGACCTGGGCGCCGCGCGCCACGCCATCGGCGGCAAGACCCAGGACCTGACCGACGCCTTCAAGCTCAGTTATGCGCCGCTGGAGCAGCATGCCCAGGACCCCGACATGCGCCAGGGCCCCTGGACCGATCTCTACGCACTGGCGGCGGTGGTGCACGGGCTGCTGTGCAACAAGCCGCCGCTGCCGGCGACCTTCCGCGCGGTGCGCGACCGCCTGCCGCCGTTTGCCCGTGTGGCGCGCACGGTGCAGGAGCAGTTCGGCCTGTCCTACAGCCCGGCTTTTGTGCAGGCGATGAGCCAGGCCCTGGCCATCGCGCCCAGCGACCGGCCGCAAAACGTGGCCGCGCTGGTGCAGGCCATGGGCCTGGAGACACCCAACGGCATGTCGCGTTTCGACTGGCGCGCCGAACTGGGCGCCATCTGGGTGCCGCCGGGCGCGCCCGTACCGAAACGGGTCATGCCCAGGGCACCCGAACCGGTGAAAGCGCCGCGACCGACCGATGAACCGACCCAGCCCCTGCCGGCGGCAGCGCGCCGGCGTGAGCCGTCCCCGGCCAGGGCCGCGGCGGCGCCGGTGCCGGCAGCGGCAGCGGTCAGGACGCCGATGCGCTGGCGCGTGGGTGCGGGCGTGGCGGCCGCGCTGCTGGTGACGGTGTCGGCCGTCGTGTTCATGGGACGGGGCAGGGCGCCTGCGGCGCCGGTCACGGTCGCCGTCGCACCCCCGCCGCTTGCCGCGCCACAGGCCGAGCAACAGGCCGAGCCGCCGGTGCT
>CALRTF020000296.1:0-4685 GCA_943370985.1 Paenacidovorax caeni | reverse complement strand
CATCTCGATCGGCAAGGAAGACCAGGCCATTTCGATTTTGCTCGACCACATCGACCACATCGGCGACGACGTGCAGAGCAGTGCGCTGATTTATCTGGACCTGTTCGACCTCTACCACAAGCTCGGCCGCAGGGACGACTACCAGGACCTGGCGGCTTCCTTCAACACCAGCTTCAATGCGCGCATCCCGGACTTCGAAGCCTGGACCGGCACCGGTCCAGGCCTGGAGTCGCATGCGTCGACGCTGGCGCAAATCCTGGCGGCCTGGCCGCGGACCGCCGTGTTGAGCCTGATCGAGTCGCTGATTTTTCAGCATCCCGGGCAGGCGGGCGAGGCTTTTGAACCCGAGGCCTTCCGCGAACTGCTTTTCCTGTACGGCATTGCGCGGGAAATTGTCGAAGCCGATGCGCCCCAGCCGGGCTCCATGCTGGACTTTGACTTGCCCGACTCGGTCAGCGATACCGGTGCGGATGCTGCAGGGGCAGGGGGCAGGGGCCTGGCGGCCGCGGCGGAGGATGCGCTGCCGGTGATTGTGGCGCCGCTGGCGGCGTCCGGCGTGCCGCCCCCGGCGCTGGACATCGACCTCGGGACGCTCAACGCGGACGTGGAGGCTGCCCGCGTGGACCTGCCGCCGCTCCCGGGCGGCAATCTCATCGACTTTGAAGCCTTGACACTGGCTGCGCCGGCGCGTTCCGCCACGTCCTCCGGGGCCGGCCGACCTTCAAGTCAGTGAACGCGGCTGCCGTGCATGGACGGCCAGCCGGCTAGCGCCGCACCTGCAGGGCGCCCGGGTTCACGATGTTGGTGGGTGTGCCCTTGATGAAGTTGACCACGTTGTCAAACGCCGAGCCGAAATACATCTCGTAGCTTTCCTGCTCCACGTAACCGATGTGCGGGGTGCAGATGCAGTTTTCCAGCCGCAGCAAGGCGTGTCCCTGCAGGATGGGCTCGGATTCGAACACGTCCACAGCCGCCAGTCCCGGGCGTCCGCGGTTCAGTCCGGCAATCAGTGCTTCCGGTTCAATCAGCTCGGCGCGCGAGGTGTTGACCAGCACCGACGAGGGTTTCATGCGCGCCAGGTCTTCCAGCGTGACCGCGCCACGCGTGTCGTCGGCCAGCCGCAGGTGCAGGGTCAGCACATCGCTGTCCTGGAAAAATTCGGCCTTGGAGGAGGCGACCTCGAAACCGTCGGCCTGGGCCCGGGCACGCGAGGCCTGGCTGCCCCAGACCAGCACCCGCATGCCGAAGGCGCGGCCGTAACCGGCGACGATCTGGCCGACCTTGCCGTAACTCCAGATGCCCAGCACCTTGCCTTTGAGTACCGAGCCGACGCCGAAGTTGGCCGGCATGGAGGCGTTTTTGAGGCCGGCCTGCTGCCAGGCGCCGTGTTTGAGATGGGACACATAGTGGGGGATGCGCCGCATCGCCGCCATGATCAGGGCCCAGGTCAGCTCGGCCGGTGCCGTCGGCGAGCCGATGCCTTCGGCGACCACGATGCCGCGTTCGGTGCAGGCACCGACATCGACGTGGCTGCCGACGCGGCCGGTCTGGGCAATCATCTTGAGCTTGGGCAGTTTTTCGATCAGCTGGCGCTGCACATGGGTGCGCTCGCGGATCAGCACGACCACATCGGCGTCCTTCAGGCGCACGGAAAGCTGGCCGATTCCCTTGACAGTGTTGGTGTAGACCTTGGCCTGGTAGGCATCGAGTTTGGCGGCGCATGCGAGTTTGCGCACCGCGTCCTGGTAGTCGTCAAGGATCACAATATTCATGCCGATATTGTGCCTGCAAGTTCCACGGCGACGAGGTGTGTGCCTCGCAAGATGTAGCAGAACGCAAGGAAGCGGACGGCGGGCCATGTCGATACATGCCTGCCTGCATCCGCCTGTCATCGCGCTGCCGGCGGGTCGCGCGCCAGCTTGTTGCGGCCGGCCTCAGGGCCGTGCGCAAGGCAAGACCTGGCTCAGGCCGCCTGCGCGACTGCGGCTTCGCGCTGGGCCATGCGGTCCAGCTCGGCGCACACATCGGCCATGCGGCCTGAAATCACCATGCGGCCGGCGCAGGAAGGGCTGATGCCGGCCTCGAACTCACGTACCACCTTCAAGCGCCGCGGCGCTGCGGTCCGGCTTGCACCTTGACATTGTTTGGGGGCGCCAGCCCCCGTCGTTCTTGGGCCTGCAGCTATGTTTTTGGTAGCGGATGCGTCGTTGGCGGCAAGGCGCCTGAAGGCCGGGACCGGACTGGCCGGCGCGGCATGGACCGCGGGCTGGGCCGGCACCCACAAGGCAGCCAGGGCCTGCAGCGGTGCGAGCAGGACGGACAGCAGCGGTGAACGTGAAAAACTGGCGATTCCCATGAGAACTCCTGAATAGAGGTAAACACAGGCAGGATTCAAAAAACACATTCGCTGCAACAGGGTGTTGGCCGAGAACAGACCAAACGCCCGCCACCTGTTGCGCGGACAAAATTTGCGGCTGTCCTTACATCAGCATGGTGTTGCGGATCAGGCCGACGGCCAGGCCTTCGAGCTCGAAGGGTTCGCCGGGCTCGACCACAATGGTCTGGAAGTCGGGGTTTTCCGGCAGCAGTTCGATCAGGTGTTTGTTGCGGCGGAAACGCTTGACCGTGACTTCGTCACCGAGACGGGCCACGACGATCTGGCCGTTCTTGGCTTCCTTGGTCTGCTGCACCGCGAGCAGGTCGCCGTCCATGATGCCGGCATCACGCATGCTCATGCCGCGCACCTTGAGCAGGTAATCGGGCTTGCGCTGGAACAGGCTGCTTTCGAAATAGTAGGTGTGGTCCACATGCTCCTGCGCGAGAATGGGGCTGCCAGCAGCAACCCGCCCCACTAGGGGCAGGGCGAGTTGGGCCAGGCTTTGCAAGGGCAGGGAGAACTGTTTGATGCGCGATTCGTTGATGGAGCGCAGGGTATCGCTGCGCAGGCGGATGCCGCGCGAGGTGCCGCTGACCAGTTCGATCACACCTTTGCGGGCCAGCGCCTGCAGGTGTTCCTCGGCAGCGTTGGCGGACTTGAAACCGAGCTCATTGGCGATTTCGGCACGGGTCGGCGGCGCGCCGGTGCGTGCGATGGCGCTCTGGATCAGTTCCAGGATCTGCTGCTGGCGTGCAGTGAGTTTGGGCATTTCCGAAAAATCAGTGAGGCTCATGGCGTAGGCTCCTTGGTCAACAGCGTCTGCATGGAAGCGGTCACAGCTGTTTTAATATCCAGTAGCTGTATTTTCATCCAGTTTTTGAAGGAACGCAAGTGTCGGGCGAAATGAAGCGCAAAAAGATCGTGATCCTGGGCACCGGCGGCACCATTGCCGGCACCGCAGCCCAGGCCGGCGACAACCTCGGTTACACCGCGGCGCAGGTCGGTATTGCCCAGCTGGTGGCCGCACTGCCGGCGCTGGGCGGCAGCAGTCATGACTTGCTCAGCGAGCAGGTCGCGCAGGTCGACAGCAAGGACATGGACTTCGCCATCTGGCGTGCGCTCGCGCAACGGGCCGCGTACTGGCTGGCGCAGGACGAGGTGCAGGGCATCGTGATCACCCACGGCACCGACACGCTGGAAGAAACCGCGTTTTTCCTTCAGGCCGTGCTGGATCCGGCCAAACCGGTGGTGCTGACCTGTGCGATGCGGCCGGCGACGGCGCTTGCGCCCGACGGGCCGCAGAACATGCTCGATGCGGTGGCCGTGGCCTCGGCTGCCGGGGCGCGCGGTGTGGTGGCCGTCTGCGCCGGTGTCATCCACAGCGCTGTCGATGTGCAGAAGGTCCATACCTACCGGCTGGATGCCTTCAGCTCCGGCGATGCCGGCCCGCTCGGATATGTCGAGGACGGCCGTTTGCGCTTGTTGCGGAATTGGCCCTCGGCCCCTGGTGGCCGTGAGGAGGCAGCTATCCAAACCATGACATCCGGGGACATGGACCCGGTCTGGCCGCGTGTCGACATTGTTTTGAACCACGCCGGCGCCGACGGCCGCGCCGTGCGCGCGCTGGTGGCCGACGGCGTGCAGGGTCTGGTGGTGGCGGGCACCGGCAACGGCACCTTGCACCATGCGCTCGAAGCCGCTTTGCTCGAGGCGCAGGCGCAGGGCGTGCGGGTGGTCCGCGCCACACGCTGCCTCGAAGGCCGGGTCCTGCCCAAGGCGGGCGACCTGCTGGCCGACTCCCAGGGCCTGAGCCCGGTCAAGGCGCGGGTGGCCCTGCTGCTGGCGCTGCTGGCTGGCGCGGGCCGGGCCTGAGATGTTCGAGTCGCTGCGTTCCCATGTCTGGGCCTACCCGGCACTCGAGGTGGTGCACATCATCGGCATTGCGCTGCTGCTGGGCAACCTGGTGCTGCTGGAGCTGCGCGTGTTCGGGCTGGGCGCTGCGCTGCCGGTCAGGGACTTGTCGCGCCTGAGCCTGGGGATTGCGCTGGCGGGCTTTTCGGTGGTGGCTGCTTCCGGCCTGTTGATGTTTGCCTCGCAGCCGGCCGAACTGCTGGCGAACCGGGCTTTCACCCTGAAGATGCTGCTGTTATTGACCGCGGGTTGTAATGCAGCCTGGTTCCATGGCCGCGGCTCGCTGGACAGACTCGACGGCCTGGCCAAGGCGCAGATGGTGCTGTCCACGCTGGTCTGGCTGGCCGTCGTGGCCTGCGGCCGATGGATTGCCTACCTGTAACTCGAACCCACAAGG
>CALRTF020000295.1:0-4711 GCA_943370985.1 Paenacidovorax caeni | reverse complement strand
GCTACTTGTTCAACCTCGACGACAGGGTGTGCTTGAGGCTGGAAAGACAAGCTTTTTCCATCACGATGGTGGCTTGCACAGTCGTGCCATCGTCAAGCTTGAAGACAAAATGATCCGGCGGCGCGTATCCGGGAGATCCGTGCCGGCCTGGTATGACGATCCCCGGCTTGTATTCGCCAACCTCTTTGAGCTGCTCGTAGGTGATGCAAACCACAGAAGGGCTGAAGCTGGTCTCGACAGTGCCTGTGTAAACCTTGTCAACGCCCGCGTTAAACCTGATCTGCATGTTCCGCACTGCACCGGGCATGGACGAGTAAAAAACGATGTCCTGATCGTAGGGCTGATGCCGTGGGGAATTGCTCGTGTCCAGACCCAGGTACATGGTGATGCGCCGGGCGATGGGCATCTCAACTTTCTGAAGAAATTCCCGGTAACGCTTTGGCCACGTGTCGGGAATCGTCTCCATCGAAACGCAAGAGACCAACGCAAGGGCCAGCGCGAGTCCCGTCGCCGCACGCATCAAGGTCTTGAAGGGTGGTTTCATCAGGTCAATCCATAGACGTCTGCTGCCGCGGTGACGACCCTTCCGGGCGGGGCTGCGCAATAGCCTCACGGCCAAGTATGGCAAAGAGCCGGCGGCTGGCCGACAAATCCTGATTTCCTATAATTTCAGTAATTCCTGAAAATTCAATAGCTCCACGCCATGAACCTCGCCCCCCTGACCCAGCGTTTTGTCCTGCATTTCGGCGAAATGGGCAGCCGCTGGGGCATCAACCGGACCGTGGGCCAGATTTATGCGCTGCTGTATGTGTCGCCCAAAGCCCTCAATGCCGACGACATTGGCGAGGCGCTGGCTTTTTCACGCTCCAACGTCAGCATGGGCCTGAAGGAGCTCCAGTCCTGGAACCTGGTGCGCCTGCAGCACCTGCCCAACGACAGGCGCGAGTATTTCCAGGCACCCGAGGATGTCTGGGCGATTTTCCGCACCCTGGCCGAAGAGCGCCGCAAGCGCGAGATCGACCCGACGCTGTCGATGCTGCGTGACGCGCTGATGGAGCAGCCGTCCAACGGCGACGACATCCACGCGCAGGCGCGCATGAAGCAGATGCATGACCTGATCGAACTGATGACCGGCTGGCTGGCTGAGGTGCAGAAGATGGACCCGGACACGCTGATCAAGCTCATGAAGATGGGCGCCAAGGTGCAGAAGCTGCTGGAAGTCGCCGGCAGCGTCAAGGCCGGCTTGACAGGCCGCGCCGCTGCGCCCAAGCTGGCAGCACCGCCGGCCGGCATTCCTGACGAAGAAC
The DNA here is from genome assembly GCA_943370985.1 of Paenacidovorax caeni. Classification (GTDB taxonomy): domain Bacteria; phylum Pseudomonadota; class Gammaproteobacteria; order Burkholderiales; family Burkholderiaceae_C; genus Polaromonas; species Polaromonas caeni_A. The sequence continues at coordinate 3,404 of CALRTF020000295.1, read as the reverse complement.
CCCACCGGAGCTGATGATGGACGGACTCGACGCATTCCTGCTGGCGCGCATCCAGTTTGCGGCCAATATCACTTTTCACATCCTGTTCCCGACCATCAGCATTTCGCTGGGCTGGGTGCTGCTGTTTTTCAAGCTGCGTTTTGTCAGCACCGGCCGGCAACACTGGATGGATGCCTACCAGTTCTGGGTCAAGATTTTCGCGCTGACCTTTGCGCTGGGTGTGGTCAGCGGCATCACCATGAGTTTCCAGTTCGGTACCAACTGGCCGGGCTACATGGAAAAGGTCGGCAACATCGCCGGGCCGCTGCTGGCCTATGAGGTGCTGACGGCCTTTTTCCTCGAGGCGACCATGCTGGGCGTGATGCTGTTTGCGCGTGAACGTGTCAGCGAGCGCATGCACACCCTGGCCACGCTGCTGGTCGCCGGCGGCACCACGCTGTCGGCCTTCTGGATCCTCGCGCTGAACTCCTGGATGCACACGCCGGCCGGTTTTGAAATGATCAACGGCCAGGCGCATGTGACGAGCTGGCTGGAGGTGATCTTCAATCCTTCCTTCCCCTACCGGCTGACCCACATGCTGCTGGCCTCGGGCCTGACCGTGGCCTTCCTGGTGGCGGGCATTTCGGCCTACCGCTGGCTGCGCAAGGACCGGACGGCCGAGGTGATGGCCAGCCTCAAGACCGGTGTGTATCTGGCCGCGATGCTGATTCCGCTGCAAATCATTGCCGGCGATCTGCATGGCCTGAACACCATGGAGCACCAGCCGGCCAAACTGGCGGCGATGGAAGGCATCTGGAAAACGGAGAAGGGTGTGCCCGCGGTGTTGTTTGCGCTGCCCGATGAAAAGGCGAAAACCAACCGCTACGAAATCGCCATCCCCAAACTGGCGTCGCTCTACCTCACGCATTCGCTGGACGGCGAGGTCCGGGGCCTGGACCAGTTCGAAGGCAAACACCCGCCGGTAGCACCGGTGTTCTGGGCCTTCCGCATCATGGTCGGCATGGGTGTGCTGATGCTGCTGGTGAGCTGGGCCAGTGTCTGGCAGCTCAAACCATGGCGGACCGGAAACGGCCGGCAGCTCAAGGATTGGCACGCGAAGCTGCTGGTCGCCATGACCTTTGCCGGCTGGATCGCGCTGATCGCCGGCTGGTATGTGACCGAGATCGGCCGCCAGCCCTGGCTGGTGACCGGCGTGTTGACCACGGCCGAGGCGGCCTCCAGTGTGCCGGCTCCGCGTATTGCCTTCACGCTGGTGATGTACCTCGGCCTGTACGCGGCGCTGACGGCCGCCTACATCTCGGTGGTGTTTTACCTGGCCAGGCACAAGAAACACGCAGACAAGCCTTTTGGCGATGACGACACGGCGGGCGAGACCGAAAAGGAACTCAACGTCGTCAACTACCCGGAAAAGGAAGGAGCAGCGAATGCTTGATCTCGCCCCCGATTTGAGCCAGGCCGCCGGCTGGATGCCGATTGTGTTCCTGGGGGTCATGGGCCTGGCGATGCTGGCCTATGTGATCCTGGACGGCTACGACCTCGGCGTCGGTGTGCTGATGCGCCGCGCCAGCGACGACGACAAGGACACCATGATTGCCAGCATAGGCCCGTTCTGGGATGCCAATGAAACCTGGCTGGTGCTGGGTGTCGGCATCTTGCTGACGGTATTCCCGCTGGCTCACGGCGTGATTCTGGGTGCGCTGTACCTGCCGGTGGCCTTCATGCTGGTCGGCCTGACCCTGCGCGGCGTGGCTTTCGACTTCCGCGTGAAGGCGCGTGCGGCGCACAAGCCGCTTTGGAACCGGCTGTTTTACAGCGGCTCGCTGCTGGCGAGCTGGAGCCAGGGCTACATGCTGGGCTCGCTGATCACCGGCTTTGCCAACAGCGGGTGGAACACGCTGTTCAATGCCCTGATTGGCGCGGCGCTGGTGGCGGCCTACTGCCTGATGGGCGCGGGCTGGCTGATCATCAAGTCCGAAGGCGAGCTGCAGCTCAAGGCGGTGCGCTGGGCGCGGGGCAGCCTGTGGTTCACCATGGCCGGCGTCGCCGCGATTTCGATCGCCACGCCGCTGGTCAGCCCGGTGATTTTCGCCAAGTGGTTCTCGTTTCCCAATATCGTGCTGCTGATCCCGATCCCGGTGGCCACCGCGGTGCTGTTTGCGGTGATCTGGCGCAGCCTGCAACGCCTGCCGGTGCGCCTGGGCCAGGGCAATGAATACGTCGCCTGGGTGCCGTTTGGCGCGACGGTGGGAGTCTTTTTACTGGCGTTTTATGGCCTGGCCTACAGCCTGTTTCCCTGGCTGGTGATAGAGCGCATCACCATCTGGCAGGCGGCGACCGCACCCGAAGCCATGGGGGTGATCCTGGCCGGCGCACTGGTGGTGCTGCCCATGATCATCGGCTACACGGTGTTTGCCTACCGTGTGTTCTGGGGCAAAAGCACGGCGCTCAAGTATTGAACATTCGGGCTGGCCGGCGATAAAATGAGGCCCCCCCACCCTGGCACCGAATCCTCATGAGAGCGCAGAGCAAATACAACGCATCCCTGCAGTCGGCCGTGGGCCTGAGCGACGAGCAGCGCCAGACCGCCGAGCAGAAATTTCTCGAGGTGCTGGAACACATGCTGGGCGGCGCCTCCGCCGTGCGCGGGGCGTATGTGGAGTGGCTGGCGGTGCGTTCGATGCGCGCCGAAAACCCGGATGTTCCGCGCTCGGCCGAGGAACTGCAGGCGATTGCGCGCTGGGAACAGGCGGCCGAACATGCCAAACGCGCCGTTTTCCGCCAGATGAAGATCGCCGCCCAGAACGCGTTTTTCGAACTGCACATCTGGAATTCGCGCACGCGCTGAAAACGGCCCGGGTACGCGGGGGCTCTATATCTACCTGTCGTCGTAGCTGATGCGGATGTGTTCGGTCAGCGGCCGTGCCTGGCAGCTCAGCACAAAGCCTTTGTTCACTTCCCAGTCTTCCAGCGTGAAATTTTTTTCCATGGCGACTTCGCCGTCCAGCACCCGCGCGCGGCAGGTGCAGCAGACGCCGCCCTTGCAGCTGTAAGGCAGGTCCAGCCCGGCGGCCAGCGCGACGTCGAGCACGCGCTCATGCGGGTGCATGCGCAGTTCGTGGGACTTGCCGTCGAGTTGCACCGACAGGCGGATGGGGCCGGCGGCACTTGCCGATTCCAAGCCATTTTGGCCTGCAGACCCCGTCGTACGGGAGGATGCTGCTCCTGAATGAATAGCAAATGCCGGCTGGCCGGCCGCCGTGAAACGTTCGCTGTGGATGGCTTGGCGCGGCACACCCGCAGCGAGCAGGGCCTGTTCGCAGCCTTCGATCATGGCCTCCGGACCGCAGATAAAGGTTTCATCGATCGCGGCGGCCGGCACCAGGCTGGCCAGCAGCTGGCTGACC
>CALRTF020000294.1:0-4729 GCA_943370985.1 Paenacidovorax caeni | reverse complement strand
CAGCGAGCCGGTGGACACCACCTGGATGTCCTCGATCACCTCGCCGGCGCCCAGTTTCATGATGGTGCCTTTGCCGAACTGCTTTTCGATCTGGGCCAGCGCGGCTTGCAGGGCCTTGGCTTTTTCGCTGTTCAGGGCGGGATTGGTTTTGTTGGGCATGTCCATGAAAAACTCCTTGAATATCAGTGGCTTGAAAAACTTTTCGCGGTGTCCAGGCTCTGCTTTTAATCACAGTACTGGGTGCATGACCAGTACTTTATGGCTGGCATATAAATAAGTAAACCCCATTTTTGGTCAGTTTGCCTGACCAATTAGCTGTACCATTCCGGCATGGATTCGAGCCCTGTCAGCCCCCCCGGTGTCGCACCCGCCGACGAGGAAAACTGGCGCCTGACCCATCTGGGCCGGCTGCTGGGCCACGCCTTGCGGCGTTTTGACGAACGTGTGCTGGTGTTGATGGCGCGCAATGTGGACGTGCCGCTGGCCCTGTCCAACCTGGCGGCCCGCGCGCAGGTCGGCGCGGCGCACATCCACATCACGCGTCACCTCGCAGTCGGGGGATCGCGCCTGACCGACCTGGCGCAAAGCGCCGGCATGAGCAAACAGGCCATGGGCGACCTGGTCGACCAGTGCGAAGCCTGGGGCCTGGTCACCCGCGAGCCCGACCCGCACGACAAACGCGCCCGTGTGGTGATGTTCACCGCCTCCGGCCTGCACTGGCTGCAGGCCTTTCGCACGGCGGTCAGCCAGGCCGAAGCCGAGTTCCGGCAGGCCGTCGGCACCGACGTGGCCACCGTGGTGGCGCTCGGGCTGGAAGCCTATGCGGGCGCTTGATGTCTGTCAGCAAACCCCGGCGGATAAAAGCCTAAAATTTGACAAACTGCCCCAGAGCCGTTTCCGCTGAACGCTCCGCCGGACGTCCCGCACCCCCTCAGGAGACAAGCATGCGTATTTTGATTGCCGAAGATGACCAGGTCCTGGCCGACGGCCTGCTGCGCACCCTGCGCGCCTCCGGCGCCGCCGCTGACCACGTGGCCAGCGGCACCGAGGCCGATGCCGCACTGCTGACCAACACCGAATTCGATTTGCTGATCCTGGACCTGGGCCTGCCGCGCATGCACGGGCTGGAGGTGCTCAAGCGCCTGCGCGCGCGTGGTTCGGCCATGCCGGTGCTGATCCTGACCGCCGCCGACAGCGTCGAGGAACGCGTCAAGGGCCTGGACTACGGCGCCGACGACTACATGGCCAAGCCGTTTTCGCTGCAGGAGCTCGAAGCGCGCGTGCGCGCCCTGATCCGCCGCGGCATGGGCGGCGCCAGCAGCACCATCAAACATGGCCCGCTGGTGTATGACCAGGCCGGACGTGTGGCGACCATCGACGGCCAGATGGTCGAGCTGTCGGCGCGCGAGCTCGGCCTGCTCGAGGTGCTGCTGCAACGCGCCGGCCGCCTCGTCAGCAAGGACCAGCTGGTCGAACGCCTGTGCGAGTGGGGCGAGGAAGTCAGCAACAACGCGATCGAGGTGTATATCCACCGGCTGCGCAAGAAGATCGAAAAAGGCCCGGTGCGTATCGCCACCGTGCGCGGCCTCGGCTACTGCCTCGAAAAAATACCCGGCTAGCGATGAGGCCACTACAGGCGCGTACTGCGTATGGCTCCGAGCCTGGTCCCCGCCCTGACCAGCAGGGACCGCGGAACCGGCTCCGCCGGGTCGCAGGCACAGCGCCCCCTCGGAAGGCAGCGAAGCACACGCAGTGGGGAGCGGGGGGGCACACCAGCTCATGCCCTTGAGGCTTTTCCAGCGCGAGCGCCGCAGCCTGTTCGGGGAAATCCTCGACTGGATGCTCACGCCGCTGCTGCTGCTGTGGCCGATCAGCCTGGCGCTGACCTGGCTGGTGGCGCAGAACATTGCCGGCAAACCTTTCGACCGCGCACTCGAGTACAACGTGCAGGCACTGAGCAAACTCGTCGTCGTGAAAAACCGGCAGGTGCAGTTCAACCTGACGGCACCGGCCCGCGAAATCCTGCGGGCCGACGACACCGACCTGGTGTTCTACCAGGTGCTGGGCGCGCGTGGTGAACTCATCAGCGGCGAGCGCGAACTGCCTCTGCCGCCCGAAGAAGACATGGCCTTTGAGGGCGAGGTGCGCCTGCGCCAGGACATCATCCAGGGCCAGGAGGTTCGCGTGGCCTACACCTGGATCAAGGTGGATGCGCCGGGCGCCCACCCCAGCCTCGTGCAGGTGGCCGAAACGCTGGAAAAACGCAAGACCCTGGCCACCGAAATCGTCAAGGGCGTGATGGTGCCGCAGTTTGTCACGCTGCCGCTGGCCGTGCTGCTGGTATGGCTGGCGCTGGTACGCGGCATCAAGCCGCTGGACCAGCTCGAAAAACGCATTCGCGCGCGCAAGTCCGACGACATGAGCCCGCTCGACGAAAGTGTGGTGCCCGAAGAGGTGGCACCGCTGGTCTCGTCGATCAACGACCTGCTGAGCCGGCTCAAGGTCCTGCTGACCACGCAAAAGCGTTTTCTCGCCGACGCCGCCCACCAGCTCAAGACACCGCTGGCCGGCCTGCGCATGCAGGCCGATCTGGCGCAGCGCGAGACCGACGCCGACGAACTCAAGAAGTCCCTCAAGCAGATCGGCCGCGCCAGCGTGCGCGCGACCCACACCGTCAACCAGTTGCTGGCGCTGGCGCGCGCCGAAACCACCGGCCGCAGCCTGGCCAAGCAGAAGCTGGACGTGGTGCAGGTGATCTCCGACACGATCCAGGACACGGTGCCGCGCGCCCTGGAAAAACACATCGACCTCGGCTACGACGGTCCGCCGGCAGGCGAGCAGGCCAGCCTGCTCGAGGCCAACCCCACGCTGCTCAAGGAACTGGTGCGCAACCTGCTCGACAATGCGCTGAACTACACGCCGGACGGCGGCCAGGTCACCGTGCGGCTGCTGACCGACCGCTTCAGCGGTGTGGTGGTGCTGCAGGTCGAGGACTCGGGTCCCGGCATACCCGCCGCCGAGCGTGATCTGGTGCTGCAGCCCTTTTACCGCGCGCTGGGCACCAATGTCGACGGCTCCGGCCTGGGCCTGGCCATCGTCGAGGAAATTGCCAAGCAGCACGGTGCCACCGTTGCCATTGAGGACGCCTCGCCCGGCCACACACCGCCCGGCACCCGGGTGACCATCCGTTTCATGGGATTTGCCGACCTGCCGCTGGAATGAGGCCTTGTCCGGCGCGCGGATGAGCGCCCGTCCGTAGGCGCGGGCAGGCCGGCCTGCCTACACTGAGGACACCTATTTCCGGAGATCCGACCCGCACATGAGTCCCAAGTCCCACACCCTGCCTGCCGCCGAAGCCAGCGCCAGGGAAAGCCGGCGCCACATGCGCACCCGCCTGAAGATCGGCCTGTCGGCCTGCTTTTCCCACGCGGACCCCACCCGCTCCCTGTTCACCGGCAAGACACTGCAGTACGTCGAGCAGACCGTGGCGCACTGGATCATGTCCTCCGGCGCCATGGTGGTCATGGTGCCCTGCCCGACCGGCGCGACACAGCGCGGCGACGTGAATTTCGATGACTATGCGCAGTGGCTCGATGGCCTGGTGCTGCACGGCGGCGCCGATGTCTGGCCCGGCAGCTACGGCGAGGACCCGCTCGAGGAGCGCTGGGCCGGCGACCGCGTGCGCGACGACTACGACAAGGCCATGGTCGCCTCGTTCGAAAAAGCCGGCAAGCCGGTGTTCGGCATCTGCCGCGGCCTGCAGCTGCTCAACGTGGCGTTCGGCGGCACGCTGTACCAGGACATCACCACCCAGGTGCCCGAATCCTTTGTGCACCGCGACGCGGTCAGTTACGACCAGAACTTCCACAGCGTCGAGATCGTGCAGGGCACGCAGCTGTCAAAGTTGTACCCCGGCGTGGAACGCGTGCGCGTCAACAGCATCCACCACCAGGGCATCAAGGACCTCGCGCCCGAATTTGTCGCCGAAGCCTTCAGCGTCGATGACGGCATCGTCGAGGCGATACGCCGCAAGGACCCGGCCAAGAGTTATATCGCCGCGCTGCAATGGCACCCCGAGTTTCACCAGCCCGGTTCGGACACGATTGACGATGCCGCCGTGCTGGAGGATTTTCTGTCTGCCGTCAAAGAGGCGAAAAGCCGGACGCCGATTGGCTAACCGCCGACTTGATGATCAAATCGGCCTCCAGCCCCCGTCCGAGCTGCGCGGACAGCTATTGAATTCATAGCACTCAGCGCGGCTTGACGATCATCCCGGACTTATCCGGGATCCATGACTACTTGCATCACGCTGCGTCCCCTGTTCGCTGGGGGCAGTAGTTTCAACTCCCCACTCCCAACCCCCCGCCCTTCCCTCGCCCCGCTGGGCGAGAGAAGGGAGCCTCATCTGGCCGCGTGCGCTGCTCTCGCGTGCAAACATGACCGGTCGTTGGGATTCCCGTCCTTGAAGCGCTGCGCGATTCAAGGACTCCGGAATTTTCCCCGCATTGGTTTTTTTTCACCCTTCTGTATGCGCCGAGGAGCGGAGGTCCGGACGGATCAGGGCGAGCGATTTTGAGCGAAGCGAGTCGAGCTCGACCCCGGCCGGACCGAGCACCGAAGGTTGCCCGCAGCGAAGCGGAGGGACGCAGACAGCAGGGTCGCCTTTCTTTTGCTTACTTTTCTTTGGCGAGACAAAGAAAAGTGAGTTGCCGCCGGGCAACCCCCGGCC
>CALRTF020000293.1:0-4751 GCA_943370985.1 Paenacidovorax caeni | reverse complement strand
CGCAGTTGTTCCAGCGCCAGCTGGCCGCCGGCGCGTGGGGGCTGACCTTTGCGACGGTCGGGCAGTTGCGCGCCGGCGTGGCCGCGGGCGCCACCCGCTGCATCATCGCCAACCAGGTGTTCCGCGCGATTGACCTGCAGGGGATCAACGATCTGAAGCGGGACCGGCCCGGCCTGCGCGTCGTTTTCCTCGTCGACTCACTGGATCAGCTTGCGCTGATCGAGGCCTGGCACGCCACAGGCACCGGCGCGCAACCGCACGAGGTGCTGCTGGAAATCGGTGTGGATGGCGGCCGTACCGGCTGCCGCTCGCACGAGCAGGCGCTGGACCTGGCCCGGCGCCTGCGCGCCAGCGCGGCCACGCGGCTGGTGGGCATCGAATGTTACGAAGGCCTGGGCGCCACCGGCCAGTCGGCGGCCGACACGGCCTACGCCCAGGCGCTGATGACGCGTGTGCGCGACATCGCGCTGGCCTGCGACACAGGGGACCTGTTCGAAGCCGACGAGGTCCTGCTGACTGCCGGCGGCTCGGCCATCTTCGACCTGGTGGCCGACCAGCTGAAACTGGAACTCTCGCGGCCGGTCCAGGGCCTGTTGCGCTCCGGGTGTTATGTCACACACGACCACGGCAGCTATCACCGCATGATGAACGCGGTGGCGGCGCGCATGGGGTGCGGCCATGGCCTGCACGCGGCCATGGAGGTGTGGGCCGCTGTCCAGTCCTGCCCCGAGCCCGGCCTGGCCATTCTCTCGGTGGGCAAACGTGACATCTCTTACGACCTGGAGCTGCCCATCCCGGCCGGCTATTGCGCTGCGGGCAGCCATGAGGTCTCTGCGGCGCCGGCCGACTGGAAAATCAGCGGCCTGAACGACCAGCATGCCTACCTGCGCGGCACCGGTGAAGCGCACCAGGCGCTGCGTGTGGGTGACCTGGTGGTGCTGGGCATCTCGCATCCGTGTACCACCTTCGACAAATGGCGCTGGATGCCGGTGGTGGACGCTGACTACACCGTGTGTGACGCCATCGTCACCTGTTTCTGACATCCCGGAAAGATTGCATGACCCCCCGCTTCCTCGAAAAAATCGCCGAGACCATGGACCGGGCGCCGACCGCGCGGCGTGCCGTGCTGGCCCTGATCCTGGAGGACCCGCAGCGTGTGCTGGACGAGACCTTCGAGACGCTGGCCCAGCGCGCCAACAGCTCGGTGCCTACCATCATGCGTACCTGCCGCGACCTGGGTTACCCGGGGCTGCGCGAATTCAAGCTCGCGCTCGCGCAGGAACTGGCGGTGGGCGGCTCGCCGCTGAACCGGCGTGTGCGTATCGACGACGACATCGAGCAGGTGATCGCCAAGGTCACGCGCGGCGCGGCGGCGGTGATCAACAGCGTGCAGGCGCAACTCGACGCCAAGGCCGTGCAGGCTGCGGCCGATGCGATGGTGCAGGGCTCGCGCGTGGACTGCTACGGCGTGGGTGTCACCTCCAACTTCATGGCCTCGGACCTTCAGGCTCGTCTGTACCGGCTGGGACTGGCCTCCAACGCCTACCTGGACCCGCACCTGCAACTGATTTCTGCCGCCACCATCGGACCGCGCGGTGTGGTGATGGCCATCACCTACGTCGGCGGCATGCCGTCGTTGCTCGAAGCGGTGGACGTGGCCCGCTCGCAGGGCGCGACCATCATTGGCCTGACCCAGCCCGGCTCGCAGCTGGCCGCGATGTCCGACATCGTGCTCAGCGTCGAAGTGGCGCCCGATCCCGTGATGCCGGTGGGACCCGAAGCCTATCTCGCCCATCTCACGGTCATCGAAATCCTCACCGTGCTGGTGGCCCAGCGCCTGGGCGACAAGGCGGTCCATCGCCTGTCCAATATCCAGCACACGCTGGAAACGCGCGGCGTGGACATGCACCAGCATCCGCGGCTGGACTGGGGCAAGGCGGCCAAGGGCAGCGACGGGAAGGCCTCATGATGCGCGCGATCCTGCTGGAGAACGGACGCATCGTCGACGGCAGCGGCAGGCCCGCCTGGACCGGCGACGTGCTGCTGCAGGGCGATCGCATCCTCGCGATGGGCGCCGATCTGCGTCACAAGCTGCCGGCCGGCCTGTCGCTCAAGGACGTGGCTGTGCGCGACTGCACCGGCCTGGCCATCGCGCCTGGCTTCATCGATGTGCATACCCACGACGACGCCATCGTCCTCAACGCGCCGGACATGTTTCCCAAGCTGTCGCAGGGCATCACCACGGTGGTGACCGGCAACTGCGGCCTGTCGGTGGCGCCTTTCGTGGCCGCTGAGCCCACAGGTGCGCTCACGCTGCTGGGCAACTCGTTCAGCTACCCGTCGGTGGCCAGTTATGCGCAGGCTGTGGCGGACGCGGCGCCGGCCCTCAACGTGGCGCCACTGATTGGCCACACCACGCTGCGCTTTGCCTGCATGGACGATCTCGCCCGTCCCGCCACCGCGGCGGAAACCGGGGCCATGTGCCGCTTGCTGGACCAGTGCATGACGGAAGGCGCGATTGGCATGTCCTCGGGCCTGTTCTACGCCGAGGCCATGCCGGCGCCGGCGGCAGAGGTCACGGCGCTGGCGCGCGTCGTGGCCCGGCACGGCGGCGTGTACGCCACCCACATGCGCTCGGAGATGGCCGACATCCTGGAAGCCATGCACGAAGCCAGCGACTGCGCCTTCGATGCCGGCGTGCCGCTGATCATCTCGCACCACAAGTGCGCGGGGCCGGCGAACTGGGGCCGCACCCGTGAAACCCTGCCGCTGATCAGCGAGCTGGCGAAGCGGCAGGACATCTCGATGGACGTTTATCCCTATGTGGCCGGCTCGACCGTGTTGCGCGAGGACCTGGTGGACGGCATCATCGACGTGCTCGTGAGCTGGTCCAGCCCGCATCCGGAGATGATGGGGCGCACCCTGGCCTCGATTGCCGACGAGTGGGGCGTCGACCAGAAAACGGTCTGCCGCCGCCTGCAGCCGGGCGGGGCCTGTTATTTCCAGATGGATGAAGACGATGTGCGGCGCGTCATTGCGCACCCCTTGAGCATGATCGGGTCGGACGGCCTGCCGCATGACAAACATCCGCACCCCCGGCTCTGGGGCGCTTTTCCCCGGGTGCTGGCGCGTTACTGGCGCGAGCAGCAGCTGTTTTCGCTGGAGACGGCCATCCACAAAATGACCGGCCTGTCAGCCCGCAACTTCCGCCTGCACGAGCGCGGGCAGCTCCAGGCCGGCTGGCATGCCGATGTGGTGGTGTTCGACCCCGCGACGGTCAGGGACACCGCCACTTACGAGCAGCCGATCGCACGCTCGGAAGGCATCCGGTGTGTGTATGTCAACGGTCAGCTGGCGCTTGAGCAGGGCAACACACAGGTGCTGGCCCATGTCGGCCGTGTGCTCAAGCGGCAGGTGTTGCCGGCTGCGGCAGGCCCGATCCCCTTGCGCTGAACGGCTGCAGCCGCAGCGAAGGGATCACACGCAGAGGTCACTGCCCGAAGCGCGGGCCGTCTTTGAGGAACTCGAACTCCAGCGCGGTGTTGGTGCGGCCCAGCGCATTGTTGCGGTAGGGAAAGCGGCCCAGGCGGGCGATGATGTCGCGGTGCTGCTCGGCAAAGCGCAGGCTGCTGTTCACGGTCACGCGCAGGTCGGCGGGCACCTCGCTGGCCAGCTGCCGGAAGCGCCGCACACCTTCTTCCTGCATCGCAAGATCTTCGGCATGCATCAGCGGCATGTAGAAAAACGTCCGGCCGACCCAGGGCAGCTGCCTGTCCATGCCTTGCGCCAGGCCGTCGCTCACCAGTTGCTGGGCGCGCTCGTCGCCGGCAAAGGCTTCGGCCTTGCTGCGGTGGATGTTGCGCGGAAACTGGTCGAGCAGGATCACCAGCGCCAGGCGATCGAGCGGCGCGGCTTCCCACTCGCGCAGGCCGCCGGCCAGCGCCTGCGCGACCTGGTCACCGAAGCGGTCAGCGATCTGCCGGTCCAGCTCGGGGGTGCCGCCGAACCACTGCTTGCCCATGTCGTGGCTGGGCCAGCCGGAGGCGTAGCCCTCGCCCAGCCAGAAGTCGAGGATGGTGGTGGCTAGGGCGGGTTCTGTCATGGTGTCTGGAGGATGGGCTACATGGCCCGGAACTGCTGACTGTACAGCCGGCTGACCACGAGGGTTTCCGGCCGGCCGCGCAGGGTCAGCGAGAGCTTGCCGGCCTCGTCGCGGTGCACGCTGTCGATGGCTTCGGCCTGCACCACGGTGCCGCGGTGAATCTGCCAGAACACCTGCGGGTCCAGTTGCGGCAGCAGTTCCTTGAGCGGCGTGCGTATCAGGTACTCGTGGCCGGCGGTCAGCACGCGGATGTATTTGTCGGCGGCCTCGAAATACAGCACCTCGGCGACCGGCACCAGGCGGATGCTGCTGCCCACGCTGGCCTGGATCACCTTGAGCGGAGTGACAGGCGCCGCCCGGCCGGCCGCCAGCAACTGCCTCAGCTGGCCCAGCGCCAGGTCCAGGGCGGGGTTGGCCTCTGCTCCTGAATTGATAGCTGCCAGCCCCCGTCCGGCGAGGGCGGACTGCACTTTTGACACTGTTTTTTTCAGGCGGGCCGCTTGCACCGGCTTGAGCAGGTAGTCGGCCGCCTGGGCCTCGAAGGCCTGCACCGCGTACTGGTCGTAGGCCGTGACAAACACCAGCGCCGGAAAGGGGTGGTCGGCCGGCCACTCGTCGGCCAGTTCGGCCGCTGCCTCCAGCCCGCCCA
>CALRTF020000292.1:0-4774 GCA_943370985.1 Paenacidovorax caeni | reverse complement strand
GGCTGCCATGTCGTCGGCTGGCGCACCGACAACTTCAACCACGCCTCGCAGCGCGCCATCGAGCGCCTGGGCGCCAGAAAAGACGGCGTGATCCGCGGCCACGCGCTGCGCCGCGACGGCACGATTCGCGACACGGTGATGTACAGCCTGCGTTCGGGCGAGTGGCCGGAAGTGAAGGCGCAGTTGCTGTACATGCTGGACAAACCACGCGACTGAATCTGGGGCTTGAGCATGTTGAATCACATTCGACATACCCTGTTGTGCATTCTGTTCCCGCTGATTGCAGTGAACACCTGGGGTCAGGACAGGAGTGCCTTGCCCGACGTGACTGGAACCTACCTCATCCCTTCAGCCTGCAATCCAAAGGCGTTTGAAGACGCAGGAATCATGGGTAGTGCACCGGTACGGCATTGCTTCGAGGGTTCAAAATTCGACACGACGAGCCAATTGCAACTGGTGCAAAACGGCCCATTCGTTTGCGGGTCGTATTCCCAATGCGGGGGCAACAGCTGCCACAAGGTGTACACGGGACGGATGGCAGGTTACAGAAAAGGGAATGTTCTCGAGTTGTTTGTCGAAGACGGGCATCAGGAGTCAGGCGAAGCGCAAGTGCAGCGCTACCTGGTTGTCTCCAACGGCCTCGGCAATCCCGAGCAAAAAGACAGGAAGGCAATATACGTCCGGCAAATGTCAAGACTGATCTCACCCTCCTCCGCGCAAGCCTGTCGCCCCGTTCTGCAGCACCCTGTACAGCTCAAGGACTATCGCCTTCAGGGCACCGGTTTACTTGAAGAAGAGGAAATCAAATTCAGGGTTCCCCGAGAAACATTGACGCGGGCGCCGAAAGCCAAACAGATTTTCCTGAAAAATGCGCCCTCCTTTTTTCAATGGGAAGACAAGCGAAACAGCGACAATTACGTGCCCAGGCTGGTCACCGTTTACAACAACACGGCCAGGGCCTGGACAATAAGTGCGGAGCATCCCGAGTTGTGCCGGGATTACTTGCGTTACTCTGCTTCGAAAAAACTTAGTGGAGGCCTATCCAGTGATGATCTCGAACGCGGGGTGGAGGTAGTCCCGGGATCCAACACCCGGTTTTACAGTTGCAACGATTCGACTGTTCGGATCGACAACGAGGTGGCATGCCCCAAATTCTTCTGCCAGAAAGGCTGTAAATGCTGATCGACTTCTTCTACACCCTGCGTTCGGCCAAGCTGCCGGTGTCGGTCAAGGAATACCTGATGCTGCTCGAGGCCTTGCAGGCCGGCGTGGTCGGGCCCAACAGCGGCAAGGAAGCGGACGGCGAAATCGGCGAAGGCGCGTACAAGATCGACGACTTCTATTACCTCGCCCGCACCGTGCTGGTGAAGGACGAAAAGCACTACGACAAGTTCGACCGCGCCTTCGCGGCGTACTTCAAGGGTGTGGAGATGATCGCCGACTTCACCAAGGACATTCCGCTCGAGTGGCTGCGCAAGAACCTCGAACTCAACCTGAGCCCGGAAGAAAAGGCTGCCATCGAGAAGATGGGCTGGGATGAATTGATGGAAACGTTGAAGAAGCGTTTCGAAGAACAGAAAGAGCGTCACGAAGGCGGCAGCAAATGGATAGGCACGGGTGGCACCTCGCCCTTCGGCGCCAACGGCTTCAACCCCCAGGGCATACGCATAGGCCAGGAAAAAAGCCGCAACAAAAGCGCGGTGAAGGTCTGGGACCAGCGTGCCTACAAGGACTACGACGACACCCAGGAACTGGGCACGCGCAACATCAAGGTGGCGCTGCGCCGCCTGCGCAAGTTCGCGCGCGAAGGCCATGTGGAAGAGCTGGACCTCGACGACACCATACGCTCCACCGCGGCCAATGCCGGCTGGCTGGACATCAAGATGGTGCCGGAGCGCCACAACAACGTGAAGGTGCTGCTGCTGATGGACGTGGGCGGCACCATGGACGAACACATCAGCCGCGTCGAGGAGCTGTTCTCGGCCACCAAGACCGAGTTCAAGCACATCGAGTTTTATTACTTCCACAACTGCGTCTACGACTTCATGTGGAAGAACAACCGGCGCCGCTTCAGCGAGAAATTCGCGACCTGGGACATCATCCGCAAGTACAACAAGGACTACAAACTGATCTTTGTCGGCGATGCAACCATGAGCCCTTACGAAATATTGCAACCGGGCGGCAGTGTCGAATACAACAACGAGGAAGCCGGTGCCGAGTGGATGCAGCGGCTGACCAATGCCTTCCCCAAATTCGTCTGGATCAACCCCGAGCCGCAAGGCGTCTGGCAGTACCGGCAGAGCATCAGCGTGATCCAGCAACTGGTGAACCAGCGCATGTACCCCCTGACCATCAAAGGCCTTGAAGAGGCGATGCGGCTGTTGTCCAAATAAGGGGCAACTCCAGGCAAGAGGCCACTCCAAGCGCTTTTCTCCTACACGGGCGCATAGAGGCGCTCAAGTAAACTGGAAACGTGACCCATTCCTGCCTCGCCTGGAGGGCGGCCAGGAATTTGCCGGCCGCCGCCATCGCCCTCCTGCTGGCCTGCAACGCAGCGGCCCAGCCTGTAGCGCCCGCCGCGCCTTCTGCGCCGTCCGACAACACACCGCCCCCGCCGTCGGCCACCAGCCCCGCGCCCGTGACCCAGACCAGCGTGCCCGCGCCGCCGCCGGCCAGTGTGGCGCCGCCGGACACGCCCGCGGGCGCCGTCGGCCCCACCCAGGCCCAGCCCGAGGTCACCGCCTTCGACATCGAGGTCAAGGCGCCGCCCGACGTACGCGCCCTGCTGGAGCGCCATCTCGAGCTGCAGCGTTATCGCGCGGTGACCGATCTCGACGATGCCGAACTGGCGCGCCTGGTGGTGCTGGCCGAACGCAATGTGCGCAACCTGGTCGGCACCCTCGGTTATTTCAGCCCGCGCATCAGCGTCGTCCGTGAAGGCACCGCCTCGCAGCGGCCCAACATCGTGGTCGCGGTCGATCCCGGCGAGCTGACCCGCACCCGCGCGGTCGCGATCGAATTTTCCGGCGACATCGCGCAGTCGCCCGATGCGGACGCCGCGAGCCAGCGAGAAGGCATACGCCGCAACTGGCGCCTGCCGCCGGGCCAGCGTTTTACCCAGGATGGCTGGGACGGCGCCAAGACCCAGGCCCTGCGCGATCTGGTGGCGCGGCGTTACCCGGCCGGCCGGCTGGCCACCAGCCTGGCCGACATCGATGCGCCGGCTGCCAGTGCCGACCTGTCGCTGACGCTGGACTCCGGTCCGCTGTACCGGCTCGGGCCCATGCAGGTCAGCGGCATCCAGCGTTATGACCCGCTGCTGGTGCCGCGCCTGGCGCGGCTGGACCCCGGCTCGGTCTACGACCAGAACCGGCTGCTGGAAGCCCAGCAGCGCCTGGCCTCCAGCGGCTACTTCGACTCGGCCACCATCCTGGTCGACCCGGACAGTGACCCCGAGGCCGCGCCGGTACAGGTCACGGTACGCGAGGCCAAGCTGCAAAAAGTCATTCTGGGCGTGGGCCTCACCACTGACGCCGGCCCGCGCGCTTCGGTCGAACACACCCACCACCGCGTGCCCGGCATCGGCTGGCGCGCGGTAACCAAGCTGCAACTCGAACGCAAATCGCCGTTTGCGCAAACTGAATGGACAGCCATCCCCAATGACGACGGCTGGCGCTGGGGCTTTCTGGGACGGGCCGAACGCCTGGACGACGATGAGCTGGTGACGCGGGCCCAGCGCCTGCGCTTCGGCCAGTCGCAGGCCGGCGACCGCATCGACCGCAACGTCTACCTGCAGTACGACCGGGCCAGCGTGCAGGCGCTGCCGGGCAGCACCATTTCAGACAGCGACAGCGGTGACGGCTCGGCCATCAGCGGCAACTACGTCTGGACCGGGCGTTATTTCGACAGCACGCCCTTTCCCAGCCGAGGTTACGGGCTGGGCGCCGAGCTGGGCGGCGGCATGACACTGGGCACCGATCGCAAGCCCTTTCTGCGCAGCGCCGCGCGCTGGCTCGGTATCAAGTCGCTGACACGCGGGCGCATCGCCCTGCGCGCCGAAGCCGCCGCGGTCGTCGCGGCCGACTCGGCGCGTATCCCCGGCACCCTGCTGTTTCGCACCGGCGGCGACAGCACGGTGCGCGGCTACGGCTACCGCGACATCGGCATCACACGCGCCAACGGCGTGACCGGGCCGGGCCGCTACATGGCGGTCGGCAGCGTGGAGTGGCAGCGCCCCATGCTCAAAAACGGCCTGCCCACCGAGTGGGAGAACACCTTTTTCATCGATGCCGGCTCGGTCGCCGAGCGGCCGCAGGACCTCAAACCCAAGGTCGGCATAGGCACAGGCGTGCGCTGGCGCAGCCCCATCGGTCCGCTGCAAATCGACCTGGCTTACGGCGTGCAGCCGAAAAAATTCCGGCTGCACATGAGTGTGGGATTTGTTTTCTGATGACCGCACCCACCGCTTCACCTGACACGCCTGTGCTTGCCAAGCCGCGCCGCCGCTGGCCCAGGGTACTCGCCGCCTCGGTGCTGGCCTTGCTGCTGGTGCTGCTGCTGGCCCTGTCCAGCCTGTGGTGGTGGTCGGGTACCGATGGTTCGCTGGCGACCGCGCTGCGCTGGGCCACCCGCACCCAGCCGGTCACGGCTGAAGGTGTCTCGGGTTCGCTGCGCGCCGGCGGCCAGGTGCAGACACTGTCACTGCAGCAGGACGGCCTGCAGGTGCTGGCCACCGGCGTGGTGCTGGCCTGGGACCCGCTCTCGCTGCTCAAGG
>CALRTF020000291.1:0-4782 GCA_943370985.1 Paenacidovorax caeni | reverse complement strand
CAAAGGACCAGTACGGCGACAACTGCGAGGTCTGCGGCGCGGTCTATGCGCCCACCGACCTAAAGAACCCGGTCTCGGCGCTCACCGGCGCCACGCCGGTGCTGCGCAGCAGCGAGCACTTCTTCTTCAAGCTGTCCGATCCGCGCTGCGTCGAGTTCCTCGAAAGCTGGACCCAGGACGGCCGCCTGCAGCCCGAGGTGGCGAACAAGGTGCGCGAGTGGTTCAAGCGTGACGAGGACGGCAAGGCGGGCCTGGGTGACTGGGACATCAGCCGCGACGCGCCCTACTTCGGCATCGAGATCCCCGACGCACCGGGCAAGTACTTCTACGTCTGGCTCGACGCGCCGGTGGGCTACCTGGCGTCGCTGAAGAACCTGTTCGGCAAGCTGGGGCTGGACATAGACGCCTACCTCGCCGACCCGGCCACCGAGCAGATTCACTTCATCGGCAAGGACATCGTCACCTTCCACACGCTGTTCTGGCCGGCCATGCTGCATTTCAGCGGCCGCAAGACGCCCGACAACGTGTTTGTGCACGGCTTCCTGACCGTCAACAACGGCGAGAAGATGAGCAAAAGCCGCGGCACCGGCCTGGATCCGCTCAAGTACCTGAGCCTGGGCATGAACCCCGAATGGCTGCGTTATTACCTGGCCGCCAAGCTCAATGCGCGCAATGAAGACATCGACTTCAATGCCGATGACTTCATGGCGCGGGTCAACAGCGACCTGGTCGGCAAATACATCAACATCGCCAGCCGCGCTGCAGGCTTCATTGCCAAACGCTTCGGCGGCAAGCTGGGCGAGGTGTCGGCCGATGGCGACGCGCTGCTGTCGGTCCTGGCAGCGCAAAAGGACGCGATTGCGGCGCTGTACGACAGCCGGGAGTTTGCCAAGGCCCTGCGCGAAGTCATGCTGCTGGCCGACCGGGTCAACGCCTATGTGGACCAGAACAAGCCCTGGGAGCTGGCGAAGAAGGAAGGCATGGAGGCCCGCCTGCAGGATGTCTGCACGGTGTGTATCGAGGCTTTCCGCCTGCTCACCATCTATCTCAAGCCGGTGCTGCCGGCGCTGGCTGCGCAGGTCGAGGGCTTCCTGAAAACCGCGCCACTGGCTTTTGCCGATGCCGGCACTCGCCTGGGCGGCGGCCACCTGATCGGCGACTACCAGCACCTGATGCAGCGCGTCGACATCAAGCAGCTTGATGCATTGTTTGAGCCTCCAGCCCCCGTGGAACAAGCGTCATCCGCTACTGATTCGATAGCAGATGCAGGCTTGCCCGGCGGCGAGGAACTGGCCCCCACCATCAGCATCGACGACTTCAGCAAGATCGACCTGCGCATTGCCAGAATCGTCAACTGCGAAGCCGTCGAAGGCTCGACCAAGCTGCTGCGGCTGACGCTGGACGTGGGTGAAGGAAAGATGCGCAACGTTTTCAGCGGCATCGCCTCGGCCTACAAGCCCGAGGATCTGATCGGCAAACACACGGTCATGGTTGCCAACCTGGCGCCGCGCAAGATGAAGTTCGGCATCAGCGAAGGCATGGTGCTGGCCGCCAGCCATGCCGACGACAAGACCCAGCCCGGCATTTATGTGCTGGAGCCGGTGGCCGGCGCTTTGCCCGGCATGCGGGTCCGCTAGGCGACGAAGCGCAAGGCCTTGCCCGGACGCGCCGCCAGTTCGCTGACCGCCGCCTCCAGGGCCTGCAGCAGCAGCGCCACGCCCTGGGCCCTGAACGGCTTGGCCGCGACGGCCACCTTCAGTTGCAGCACCGTGGCGGGCGGCAGGATCTCGCTGGGCGCCAGCCCGCGCGCAATCAGCCGCTGGCCGATCTCCGAGACCTGGTCGCGCGTGAAGTGGCCCTCGAGAATCACCACAAAGTCCCCGTCGCGATGCCGCGCCACGGTGTCGCCTTCGCGGATCACGTGCGTGATGCAGGCACCGGCATGCACCAGCGCGGTTTGCGCCACCTGCAGGCCGTAATCGGCGCGAATCTCCTGGATGTTGGCGATACGCACACGCAGCACCACGCCGGTGTCGGGGTCGCGCTGCTGGTGGTGCAGCAGGTGCTCCAGCCGATCCAGCATCACGCGGTGGTTGGCCGCGCCGGTCAGCGGATCCACCCGCGACAGCGCACCCACCCGCACCTGGTTGTCGCGCCGTTCGCGGCTGCGCAGGTACAGCGCAATCAGCAGCAGCGGGATCTGGACCGCTGCGCCGATCTGCGCACCATGCTGCGTCCAGAAGGACATGGGTATGAGCTGCATGTTGCGCAGGATGGGCAAAAACGCGCCGGCCAGCATGGCCAGGATACCAGCCAGCAGCCACAGGCCCACGCGGGGAATGCGCCAGGCGTACCAGAGCGCGACGCCGAGGTAAACGCCGCAGCTGGCGAGGTAATACGGGCCGGTCACCTCGTAAAAAGGATCGCGCCCCAGAAAAATCAGGCCCAGAGCCAGCGCTGCGCCCGCCGCGGCCAGCGCCAGCATCAGATAAGTGGCCCAGCGCGCGCCGCGCTCGACCACCAGCTCGCGCATGAACAGGTGGCCCAGCGCCGCCCCGGCCAGCGGCAAGACCCCGGAGGCCACATCGTTCCACCAGGGGTTGTGCGGCCAGAAGTACTCACCCGCCAGACCGGTCAGCGACAACTGGCCGACGGCGACCACGGCGACATAGGCCGCATACCAGGCATGGATGGAGTCGCGCCAGGTCCAGGCGTTGACCAGGCACAGCACAATCACCAGCGCCACCAGCCCGATGCAGGCGCCCAGCAGGAGGTGCCAGTGTTTGCTGGACTCCTGGAAGTCGCGCGTGTTCCACAAGGTCCAGCGCACATTGATGGGGTGGCTGTGCTGCACCCGCAGGTAGGTCGGGCGGGCCTCATCGGGCTGCTGCACAAACTCGAAAGCCGGGTGCAAATAGCGCAGCGGCCAGCGCGCCACCGCAATCGAGTCGCCGGAATATTCCGCATGCCAGTCGCCGCCCGCAGCGGGCCGGTGCAACTCGACCCGGTTCATGCCGGGATGTGGCACAGCCAGCACCCGCGAGGTCGGAACCGTCACCGCCGGCAGGCTGAGCTGGTACCACACCGAGGCCGCGCCGCCGGTCGGCATGATGCGGTCGGGCTGGGCCGCCCTGCCCTCGCCGCGCTCGAAGCGCTGCCACACCTCACGGGGCGTCTGCTGGCCCGAGACATCCGTCACGACCAGGCCATCGCCCTGCGGGCCTGTCCATGGCCAGCTCGCCTGTGTACCCGTGTGTGAGGCCTGGGTCGGCCCGGCCAGCACCAGCAGCGCCGCTGCCAGCACGTGCCACCACAGGGCACGCCAGCGGCCGGCCATGGCGCCGCGCAGTTCAGGACAGGGAAAAGCCGGGATCAGCCGATGGGGAAAAAGGTGCATGAAAAGCAGGGCAGCGGCTTAAGATAGGCATCAACAACATGAAAATCCGGTCGTGACCTCCAGGGCCACACCGCACTTTACCAAGGGGCTTGCCGCCTGACCATCCCGCAATCGCAGGATGCAGGGCGCAGACAATCTGCATTTTCCGATGAATCTGCCCGCTTACCTGGCCCCCTTCCGCCCCCGCCTGCTGTCCGCCCTGAAAGGCTACACGCGTGAGCGCTTCGGCAAGGATGTCGGCGCAGGCCTGACCGTCGGCATTGTGGCGCTGCCGCTGGCCATGGCGTTTGCGATTGCCTCCGGCCTGTCGCCGCAGGCCGGTATCTGGACCGCCATCATCGCCGGCGGGCTGATCTCGCTGCTGGGCGGCTCGGCCGTGCAGATCGGCGGGCCGGCTGGTGCCTTCATCGTGATCGTCTACGGCATTGTCGAGCGCTACGGCCTGCCCAACCTGCTGATCTCCACCGCCTGCGCCGGCGTGCTGCTGTTTTTGCTGGGCCTGCTCAAGCTGGGCACGCTGGTGCGTTATGTGCCGGTCAGCATCGTGGTCGGTTTCACCAACGGCATCGCGGTGCTGATCGCGCTGTCGCAACTCAAGGAGCTGCTGGGCCTGTCGATCACCAAAATGCCGGCGGACTTTTTCTCGCAGATCAAGGCCATCAGCCTGAACCTCGGCTCGCTCAACGCCCACGCGCTGGGCCTGGGGGCGGCGTGTTTCCTGGGGCTGATCCTGTGGCCCAAGCTGTTTGCGCCGCGTGATGCCGCCGGCAAGGGCCTGGCCGCGCGCCTGGTCAAGGTGGTGCAGGCGGTCGAAGGCGTGCAACTGGTGCGCGCCACGCGTGCTGCCGCGCGGGTGCCGGGGCCTATCGTGGCGCTGGTGACCCTGACCGCCTTTGCCTATGTCCTGGGCCTGCCGGTCGAAACCATAGGCTCGCGTTTCGGCGGCATCCCGCGCGCACTGCCGCCGTTTGCACTGCCGGACTTTTCATGGGACACGGTGCGCCTGCTGGTGGCGCCCACCATTACCATCGCCATGCTGGGCGCGGTCGAGTCGCTGCTGTGCGCGCGTGTGGCCGACCAGCTCTCGGGCCTGCCCAAACACGACCCCAACCAGGAGCTGATGGCGCAGGGCGTGGCCAATTTTGTCGTGCCGTTTTTCGGCGGCATGCCGGCCACCGGCACGATCGCCCGCACCGTGACCAATGTGCGATCCGGTGCCAGCTCGCCGGTGGCCGGGCTGGTGCACGCGCTGATGCTGGTCGTGATCGTGCTGGCCGCCGCGCCGCTGGCCATCCATGTGCCGCTGGCGGTGCTGGCCGGCATCCTGCTCTACGTGGCCTGGAACATGGGCGAGTGGCACGAGTTTGTGCAGATGCGCCAGCACA
>CALRTF020000290.1:0-4884 GCA_943370985.1 Paenacidovorax caeni | reverse complement strand
TCGCACCGCGGCGCTGCGCGCTGCGCTTGCCCTCCAGGGGACTGGCTGGAGCCAATCCCCGCCGCGCAGGCTTGGCGCCCCTGGATACCGCCGACCAGGCAACGCCTGATCGGCCAGCACATGTTGCCGATGCGCGCTGCGCGCTTGTTCACCTTCAGCTAGGCGTGCCCTGCGGCACGCGCTGGCGCTCACCGCGCGGCCGTGGGTTCGTCGCTTCTCTGGCCGTTGGCCGCGTTTCCGTCTTTCCCCCGCCTTCATCGCTGATCCCGCGACCGTAGCCGCCGGTGCCCGGCCGTCAAGGCGCGCAGGGCCGTGTCCTCGCCGGAGGCTGCGGGCCGCCCCAACCCCCTGCGCTTGTTTCCTTGACGGCCCGTCCCCGCCGGCCCGGTTTTTCGCGGGCGATGAACTCAGGAAAGACGGCGGCAACGGCGACCAGCCCAGGTCACTGCGCCGAACCCACCGAAGCCAACACCGGGCTCCGAATCTTGGAATCCGGCTGGTGTGGGAAACCACAGGAGAGCCGCGCATGCAGACACCGACACCTTGAACACCTCCTCTTTTCTTCCCTTTTCACTTTTAACGTCCCGGTAAGGGACAGGAGATTTCAATATGAACACCGCTACCCTTCACGAAACCACCGCCATCGCCGCTGCTGTCGCAGCCGTCACGGCTGCGCAGGAACTGCTGCTGATTCCGCTGTCCAAGCTGCGACCTTCCAGCCGCAATGTGCGCAAGAGCGGCGGTACGTCGATTCCCGAACTCGCCGCGAGCATTGCCCGCGTCGGCCTGCTGCAAAACCTCAACGTGGTGCTGGCCGCCGATGGTGAGCATTACGAGGTCGTGGCCGGGCGTCGTCGCCTTGCCGCGCTCAAGCTGCTGGTCAAGCGGCGCAAGCTCGCCAAGGACTTCGAGGTGGCCTGCCTGCTGGGATCTGATGCGACGGCGCGCACCGTCAGCCTGACCGAGAACGTGCAGCGCGAAGCCATGCACCCCGCAGACCAGTTCGAGGCCTTTGCCGATCTGGTGGCCGAGGGCCGACCCATCGAGGACATTGCCGCCGACTTTGGGGTCACGCCCTTGGTGGTGCAACGGCGGTTGAAGCTCGCCAACGTCTCGTCACGCCTGCTGGCCGACTACCGGGGTGACGCCGTCACGCTGGAGCAGTTGATGGCGCTTGCCATCACCGACGATCACGCGGCGCAGGAAGCGGCGTTCTATGAGTCGCCGCAGTGGCAGCGCAGCCCGGAGGCGCTGCGCGATCACCTCACGCATGAAGAAATCGATGCGAACCGTGACGCGTTGGCGAAGTTCGTGGGGGCGCAGGCCTACGAACAGGCTGGTGGCGCTGTGCGGCGCGACCTGTTCGCGGATGAACAGAACGGTATCTTTCTCACGGACGCGGCCTTGCTGGAGTCGCTGGCGAAGGACAGGCTCGCGCCGGTGGCCGAGCAGGTACAGGCCGAGGGCTGGGGTTGGGTGGACGTGGCCCCGCGTGCCACTTACGCCGACCTGCACCAGTTCCAGCGCATGCGCAGCAAGCGGCGCGAGCCGAGCAAGGCCGAGGCCAAGCGCATCGCCAAGCTCGAAGCGCAGCAAGGCAAGCTGCAAGACCGCCTGGACGACGAGAACGAGGACATGACGGACGAGCAGGCGCAGGCCGCGCAGGACGAGATGGACACGCTGGGCAACGAACTCGAAGCCATCGAGCGCACGCTGGTGGTCTATCCGCCTCGCACGATGGCGACGGCGGGGGCCGTGGTGTCGCTCGACCACATGGGCGGCGTGATCGTACATCGCGGGCTGCTGCGCGAGGAACAGGCCAAGGCGTTGCGGGAGCAGGAACGCGATGGGCACAGTGCGGATGACGAAGCCGAGGGCGGCAGTGGGCAGCAGGAAGCCAAAGTGACTATTTCGGAGAAGCTGGTCAAACGCCTGAGTGCCCATCGCACCGCCGCCCTTCAGGCGGAAGTGGCTCGGCACCCGCAGGTGGCCTTGGTCGCCGTGGTGCATCGGCTTGCATTGCGCGTCATCTATGACGCGCACTACGGTTCGCCCATCAATATCGCCGCCAATCCGCAGGACCGGCTGGAGCTGTACGCCCCGGACGTGGCCGAGGCACCAGCTGCGGTGGGCATGCGGCAGGTGCGGGAGGCTTGGGCTGAACGCCTGCCCCACGACCCGGATGCGCTGTTCGCCGAGTTGCTGGCGATGCCACAGCAGGAATTGCTGTCGCTGATGGCGGTGTGCGTGGGCTTTACGGTGACGGCCATCGCTTCGCGTGAGGACGAAACCCCGGCTGCTGCGCTGGCGCAGGCCGTGGGGCTGGACATGCATGCTTGGTGGATACCGACCGCAGCGGGCTACTTCGATCACGTTTCCAAGGCCAAGGCCTTGGAAGGAGTGCAGGCCTTCGCGGCCGATGAAGTGAACCGGCTCGGCAAACTCAAGAAGGCGGAGATCGCCAGCGAGGCCGGGCGGCTGGCGGCGGGCACGGGCTGGCTGCCTGTGATGTTCCTTGCTCAGGGCGCATCCACGGTTGGCGCCGCAGGGCCGAAAGCTGACGCCGAAGTGGAGGGTGAGCACGCGGCGGCCTGATCCCATGAGTCCCTGGCCGCAAGGCCGGGGACTGAGAAATCGGCGCGACGCGCGCGGCAAGTCTGCCGCGCGCGTTTTGACGTCTGGACACCTCCACGTCCGCACTGCGCTGCGCCCACTACGACAGTGTTCGCTGTGCCGGGTTGGGATTGCGCACTGGACGCAAGAGCATCGAAGAGCACCGGTTACCGCTGCGGCGACCGGAATTCGACAACCTAACTCCAGAGTCCCATGAACCATCAAGGCGTCAGCGAAATTTTCTTTGAAGAGTCCTATATCGTTCCGGCAGACCAAACGGCGAAGTCACTCTTTGCGCGGCTTCCTCACGGAAGCGAGTATGCGGAGCGCCTGATCGAATGCCTAGCCACCGGCTACCTTGTCGCCGTGATCGAATCCATCTGCATCCGGGAGATGCAGCAGCACGTCGACGCAGCTAGCGAAGTCGTGGTCGGCCGCACCATCCGCATTGACCATCTTGGGCCGATCCCGCCGGGCTCCCCTGTGCGTCTGCGGGGATGGCTCGAGCGGCTGGGAGATCGAAGCGCGACCTTTCGGGTCCAGGCCCACGATGCGCACGAAATCGTGTGCGAAGCCACCGTCACGCTGGTGGCGGCACCGCGCGGCCCGATGGAGTCGCACATCGCCGCCAAAGTGCTGGCGTTGCAATGCGGTGGACGCTGAAGGTCAGGCGCCCCGAGCCTGCGGCGCGCGGGTCGCGTCTCCACTTGCTGCAGTCGATGCTTGTTTTCACCGTCTTGCATTGGGGGAGCGGGCGCTCTTCGGCAACGACGGCCAGTCAGCGGCAAGCCGCCCCGAGTGGATTCCAGGCCAGGGTGAGGCGCCCACTCGGTGGCCGGCACTGATGCAGGGCGAGCGCTTTCATGTGTCGTTGCTGACTGCCGTGGACGTCGCGCATCTTGGACGTGTGCGGAACGCTGTCGAAACGGAGATGGTGCAAAGAGTCATCCGTCCTTTGCGTGCAGGATCACCCCCACAGCGGCCTTGCATCTGTCGTGAATCCTGGCGAGGGCACGGCGGCGCTGCCGCCTCGGGCTTGTTCGCCGCAACCGTCCACCCCGACAAATTTCCCCGACCGGCGGTCTTCCTCGCGAGGCAAATTTCTCGGGCTTCCCGGTCCTTCGCTGTGCTTCGGCCTTTGGTGCGGCGCGCCCGGACCCTCACCGATCGGATCACGCCAAGGCCGCGATGGGCGCGACCTGGTTAACTTCAAAAGGACTTCACCATGGCCAACATCGGCACCTTCACCGCACAGAACGACAGCTACGCCGGCACGGTTCGCACTTTGACGCTCAACGTCAAGGTCAAGATCGTGCCCAACGACAAGGACAGCGAAAACGCCCCGGACTACCGCATCGTCGCCGGCAACTTCGAGATCGGCGCGGCCTGGAAGAAGGTCAGCCGCGCGGAGCGGCCCTACTTGTCGGTGACCTTGGATGATCCGTCGTTCCCGGCGACCATCTACGCCCGCCTGGTTGAAGGCGAAAACGGCGCGCACAACCTGATCTGGTCGCGCAGCAAGGGCGACTGATGGTCGCCCGGCGCCCCGCCTCCGGCGGGGCGCCTTTCTTCTGAGGGTCCGCTACTTCAGCAGGTCGGGCAGACAGTCGGCAAACGCAGGCTGGATCTTGCTCATCGGCTTGGTGAGGGCCTCGTCCCACGTCAGGACCGCCAGGGCCATGGCTGTCATCGTGAGCAAACCGTTGGAGTTGCGCAGGATCTGCAGGGCCAGGTGGACCGGGAACCCCTCGGCCTGGCGGCGCAGCGGGTGGATGCCGCCATGCACGAAGGAATTCATGGCATGCCAGGACACGTCCTTGAAATGCGCCAGCATCTGGTGCGCGGCCGCGGGCACGCTGGGTCCGACACGCTTGCCGATCTGCTCGATCATCTCGCTGGCAGAGGGGAGATTCTTCGCGGCCTTCTCGCTCTCGATGGTCAGCGGTGCGCTGAGCTTTTCGATGGCCAGATCACTGGCCGCATATTGCAGCCACATTGCGCGGGTCAAGGCTTCGAACTGAAGCCGCATCAGGCCGACCGCCGACGTGGGCAGTCTCATCGCCATCAAGGCGCGCAGGCTGAGGCCATGCTCAAGCGCAACGGAACACATGGCGTAGGCCGCCTCACCGCGAGGTGACGGATCGAACTCGGCGCCGTCGAGCAGATTCAGAAGGGCTTCGTGCAATTCGTCGGAGCGACGGAGCATGACTTCCAGAGGATCGTCGGGGTTTTCTGGCGTTGGAGCTTCCATACAGGCATCGTATTCGTTCG